>NZ_JAQGKF010000010.1 GCF_028290205.1 Enterovirga sp.
ACCCTCCGGGCGATCGATGGCGCGGCCCGCTCGCGGAAGGAGCGGCTCCGCTCCCCCGGACCGCCCGTCCGCCTCCTGAGCCCGCTTGCGGAAGGGGCGGACCGCATAGCCGCGCAGGCCGCGCCGCCGGGTTGGGCGCTCGCGGTCGTGCTGCCGATGCCGCGAGCCGATTACGAACGCGATTTCCTGGCCGCTGGAGAGCACGACGGCCCGTCGCTCCGCGAGTTCAGGGAGCTGCTGCTCCGCGCCGGGTCCGTCACGGAACTGCCCGCCATCGGCGGCCAGCATGCCTCCGAAGGCCCCGAGCGAAGCCTGCAATACGGGCTGCTCGGCCCCTTCCTGGTCGGCGAGGCGGACCTCCTCGTGGCCGTCTGGAACGGCCGGCCGGCCGAGGGGCCAGGCGGCACCGCGACGGTTGTGCGCGAGGCGCTGGAGCGCGGCGTCGGTGTGGTCTGGATCGACCCGGCCGCGCCCGGCCGGGCCCGGATCCTGGACGGGTTCGCGGCTTCGGGCGACGTGTCCGGCCCGCTCGTGCGGGAGCTGGACGGCCCCAGCCTCTGGGCCCTGATCGAAGCCGGGCCGGGCGCTGCCCCCCCGGCTCAGCCAGCCGCATCGGCGAGCGGCGCCGATGCGGGCTCGGCCCCGGCCACGATCGCGGAAGCCCGCGCGGTGATGTAGGCGAGGATCCGCTCGGCATGCGGATCGGGCGCACTCGGATCCGCCCACAGATCCGCCGGCGCAAGGGCGCCCCCGATGGCCGCAAAGCGGGTGCTCGGCCGGCCAAGAAAGCTCGCCAGCAACGCCTCCTCGCCCGGCCCGGTCACGACCCGAAGCTCGCGGTTGTCGCGGGAGATCTCGGGCACGAGCAGGCGCCAGGTCTGGTTCGCCCGGTCGAGCTCCGCGGCCAGGTGCGCGAGCAGGCGGCACTCGGTGCCGTCGAGCAGGGCCGAGACGACCACGATGGGCCGCCACGGCTCCTTGCTGCACAGGCTCAGCGCCGCCGGAACCGCGATCCCGCCCGAGGCGCCGGCTTGTGCGGCGATGCCGATCACCAGCGGCGACACCGCGCCGTCCGGCGCCGGGGTGACCACATGGCCGAACAGGAAGCGGACCTGCCCGGCATCCTTTTCGATGTCGAGATCGGTGAAGCGCGGATCGTCGAAGGGCACGAGCTTCGGATGGATGCGGCGGGAATCGTCGCGCACGTCCCCGAAGCGCCACCCGTCGAGGCGCCGCTCGGCGCACCAGCGGTCATGCTCGATGCGCGACAGCCGGCGCAGCAGCGCATCCTCTGAGGCGCTGGCCGCGCAGGGCTTGATGACGTTCTCGTAGGAATGCGGATCCACCGCGAACGGGTCGGCGGAGCGGCCCGGCTCGCGCAGGCCGAGCGTCCAGAGCTTCACCGGCAGGTGCGCGGCGGCCCGTCGATTCGCCCGCCGATAGGTTTCGCGAAGCCGCGGCCAGGGCTGGCTCGCAGCGCCCGCGCCGCCGAACTCGGCGCAGTAGACGTCGTGGATCCGCTCGGCCAGGAGGTCAGCCCGGCGGGTCACGAGGTCGAGGATGTCTGCATCCTGGTCGATGCCGCCGAACACGCTCCAGGACCGGGCGGGATCGCGCGGCCGCCCGGCCGGCTTGGCGAGGTCGAGCGTGGCGGTGTGGTTCTCCGTGACAACCAGGCCGGCCGCCACCGCGTCGCCGTCCTGCTCCTGCAGCCGAGCGATGGCGGTCATCGCCGAGAGGGCGGCGCTCTGGTCCTCGAGGGCGATGCAGATCAGCGTGATCGGAGCGGCCGCGGCCGCGGCCGCGAGCGGACCGTCGGGCGCCGTGAGCGTCAGCGGGTCATAGGCCGCGATGCGGATTTCGGCCGAGACCTCGATCTCCGGCATGTCGCGCTGGATCAACCCCCGCACGGCGTCCGGATCGCGATCCAGCACGGTCAAGAGCGGCTTGCCGAACTCGCCGGCGATGCCGGCCACGAGGAGGTCCTCGAAACACGCGCGGCCGAGCGTCGAGAAGCCGAGGACGACGGCGTGGACGCGCGTCTGCCCGCGCTCCTCGGCGAGCGACCACGGCCGCATGGCGGCCACGGCCCGTTCGGCCGCGAGCGAGGCCGTGCTGACGAGGTGCGGGCGGGGCGCGAGCCCGGCGGCCACCAGGTTGTCGTCGACCGCCCGGCGCAGGCCCGGATCGCGGATATGGGCCACGATCTCGGGCCGGCTCTCCCCGGGCATAGCCGCCAGGGCCGCCAGGAGGCCGATCGCGGCGGCGTCCTCGGCCACGTCGATCACGACGAGGCGCGCCCGCGCCGCAGCGGCTTCGGCCAGCAGCGTCTCGGGATCGCGCAGCGGCTGAATCTCCCGGATGGCGCCGCCGGGGCTGCTCTCTCCGGAGAGCGGCTCGGCCCCGGCATGCACGACGGGGCCGGTCGCCGCCGCCTGCCGAGCAAGCCGGGACGCGAAGCGGCTGTCGCCCATCACCACCGCGTGGCCGGCCAGCACATCAGCCGTCATCGGAGCGCTACCATAGAAGATTGTCCTCCGGTTCGGCGGGCGCGCCGCCTGGGGGCGGGCCCTCCGCCTTGGGTCCCGTCCCGGTCGCGCTCGCGAGCCCGAGCGGCACGGTCGCGGCCCAGCACATGCGCCGGACCAGGCTGGCGGCGCTGTCGGCCCGCAGCGGCTTCGGCGACGGCGCGCCGACGAAGCGCTGCAGCCATTCGAGATCGGCGTCCGGGCCGATCGCGATCGGGATCCGGATGGCGCGGCGGCCGGGCTCCGTGGCGTCGAGGGCAGCGAGGCCCGCCGCCGTGTCGTCGCTCGGCATGCCGTCCGACAGGAGGATGATCACCGGCGGCAGCCCGGGGCCCTCGGCCGCTTCGGTGGCGGCGAGGGCCGAGGCCACTTCCGCAAGCGCGGCGCCCAGGCGGGTCTCCCCGCCCGCCGCGAGATTGGCCCAGACAAAGCTCTCGACCGGAGCCGGCGCGGCGACGGGCCAGCTGACCTCGTCGGCGAAGCGGCACACCCGGACCAGCACCTCGACTCCGGGATGCTCGGCCGCGCAGTCGCGCATGGCCGGAATGGCCGTCTTGGCCGCCCAGTTCAGCGCGCCCATGCGCTCCCCCAGCATGGAGCCGGAGCCGTCCACCAGGAACAGCACGTGCAGCCGCCGGCCCGCGCCCGCGCCCCTGTCGACGATGTCAGCCATGCGTGGTCCGCCGTCCCCCATCCGGTCAATACGCCTGCAGGTCGATCATGGCATGGCCGAGGACGAGCTTCATCCCGCTCTGCAGCGGCCCGACCGCCGCGTTCGGCGCGACGGTGCCGGCGGATCCGTCCGGGCGGCTGACGGCCCAGGTGGCCGGGCCGGTGTTGCGGATCGACAGCGCGCCGTCCGGGCCCGCCTCCACCATGCCGGAGCAGCCGGACGGCACGCCGGCAAAGGCGAACAGGGACGAAAAGTCGATCGGCCGCCCGGGCGCCAGGGCATAGCGGATGTCGTCGCCCGCCCCGATGGTGAGCCCGCTCGGCGGCACGTCAGGCCCGACCAGGACCGGGGGGCCGGGCGGCACCGTGGTGCGGGCCCGCACGCCGACGCTCCGCTCCAGCGCCGTCGCCAGCGCCGACACGGCCTCGCCAAGGCCGCCCTGGTGTGGCGGCGGCGTCCCGGCCGGGACACGCGCCCCCGTCGCAACCCGCGGCGTGAGCGCCAGGATGGAGCGGCCGTCCACCGGCAGGCCGAGCCGGGAGGCTTCGAGCTGCCGGGCCTTCGTGAAGCAGGAGAAGAACACGATCCCGGTCAGAGCGGCCGAGGCCGCGAGCCCCCAGGTGAGGTGAAGGTAGGGCGAGGCGTTCCAGAAGCCGTGCAGCAGCGCGGCCAGGGTCCAGCCGAGCAGCAGGAGGCGGAACGTCGCGCGCGGGTGGCTGACCGCGAGGCCGGCGAAGTATCCGAACACGGCCGAATAGGCCATGTGGCCGACAAGGCCGTTCAGCACCCGCGGGATCAGCAGCATCAGGCCGGAGGCGGCGCCGGCGGCCGCGCTCGAGCCGGACCGCACGGTATCCGGCACGTATTGCAGCAGCGTCTCGATCAGGATGAAGGCGCCGCCCGCGGCCGCCCCCATCAGCATGCCGTCGATGGGGCCCTCCAGTGCGAAGACGCGAGTCAGGCGGTTGCCGGGGCGCCCGGAGCGCCGCAGCCAGGCCGCGACGAGCAATCCGACAAACAGCGCGCCCGCCTTCAGGAACTCCTCCGACAACCCGGGCCCGAAGACATTGGCCACGAACTGCGCCGAAAAGGTCTTGGCCGCACTCTCCGTGTCACCCGGCAAGTACGTTCGCGTCAGGTAAAAATAGAGCTGGAACACAAAGGCGAGCTGCAGCACCGTCAGCGCGGCGGGCCAGATGTAGGCAAAGACGCTTTTCCGTTCCCCCGAGAACAGATAGAGCGCCAGGAAGGTGATCAGGACGAAAAACGTCGCCAGGATGCTCATGTAGAGCGTGGCGTCGAACTTCTTGGTCTGAAAGTAGGTCGAGAACAGGGCCACGCAGGTGGCGGCCGTGAGCACGAAGGGCAGCAGCGCCCGGCTGCGCAGGATGTTGATCCGGCTCGATCCGAGGGGAAGAAGCTCCGACCGCGTCAGTCCGTCGGAGGCGCGCATTGGCGGGAGTGGGGGTTCGACCATGCCTCGTCCTCCCTGGGGCGGCTCCGGGGGCGCGGCCGCCGGACGGGCGGTCCGCCCCCCAGGACCGGGTTCAGTAGCCGTCGACTGCCACCGAGGCGTCGCCGAGGACGATGCGGGTTCCAGCCCCGACCGCGGCGTCGCGGCCGGGCGCCACCGTCTCGGCGGCGCCGTCCGGCCCGAACACGGCCCAGGTCGCCGTGCCGACGTTGCGGATGTGGAAGGCGCCGTCCGGCGCCGCCCCGATCAGGCCCGAACAGCCCGCCGGCACGCCCTCGGCTCCGAACAGGGCCGAGAAGTCGACGGGCTGGCCCGGGGCCAGCGCATAGCGACGCTCGCCGATGCCGATCGCCAGCCCGCTCTCCGGCACGGCCGCCGGGCCGGCAGCCGGAACCGTGGTCTTCGCCTCGGTGCCGACGCTCTTCTCGATCAGCGTCGTGACGCCCGTGAAGACGCCGACGAGGCCGCCGGCCGGAGGCGGCACGATGCCGGGCATGGCCGCCTCGGCCCGGTATTGCGGCGACAGCGCCAGGATCGAGCGGCCGTCGATATAGCCGCCGAGCCGGGAAGCTTCGAGCTGGCGCGCCTTGAGCAGGCAGCCGAAGAACACGAAGGTGATCAGGGCCGCCGAGAGGTAGGGACCGTAGGTGGGGTGGAGGTCGGAGGCCGAGTTCCAGAAGGCGTGCAGGGTGGCCGAGAGGAGAAGCCCGATCAGGACGAGCCGCACCGCGTGGCGGCTATGGGTCGCCGCAAGGCCGATGAAGTATCCGAAGATGCCCGCATAGGCCATGTGCCCGATCACGCCCTTGATGACCCGCGGGATCATCAGGCTCATGCCGACGAGCAGCCCCATTTCGGGGTCCTTGAACGCCTTGACCGTGCGGGGCACGTACATGGTCATGGTCTCGATCATGATGAAGCCGGCGCCCGCGGCCGCGCCCATCAGCAGGCCGTCCATCGGCCCCTGGACCGCGATGCCGCGGCTCAGAACCCCGCCCGGCGAACCGGTTCGACGCAGCCACAGCGCCACGGCGAGGCCGATCAACAGGGGCACGCCCTTCATGATCTCCTCCATCAGGCCGGCTCCGAAGAACATGCCGACAAAGCTCGTCACGAAGGTGTTGCCGTCCAGATCCCCGGGCAGGACCTTGCGGAAGAACCAGATGTAGGGGCCGAGGACGAGGTCGAGCTGCAGCACGGTCACGACGGCCGGGATCGCGTACCAGAGCGGGTTCTTGCGCTCGCCGCCATAGATGTAGAGCAGCAGGAAGGTGAACAGCAGCGTCGAGGCCGCCACGACGTTCATGTACAGGGTGAAGTCGGCGGCCGTCTTGCGCGGGAGGTTGAACAGCACCACCGAGGTCACGGCCACCAGGACGAGCGGCATCAGCGCCGTGGACCGCCAAATGCTGATCTTGCGCGAGCCGAACGGGATCATCTCCGACAGGGTCGGGGCGACGTCCCCGGGCCGGGGCGGCGGCAAGGCCGGAACCTGTGACATCGGCGCGTCCTCGCTCCAAGAGGCCGAGGCGGCCGGGGCTGCGCCGCCGCTCGGGGGCGGGTGCCGGCCGAAGCCGGCACCCGATGGTCAGAAGGCCTGGATGTCGATCGTGGCGTTGCCGAGCATCAGCCGCGTGCCCGACGTGGCCCGCACGCTGCCGCCGGGCGGGACCGAGCTCGTGGCGCCATCCGGGGTGGTGACGGCCCAGGTCACCTGGCCCGTGTTGCGGATGTCGTAGCCCGGGCCGGTCGCGCCGGTGATCAAGCCCGCGCAGCCGGGAGGCACGCCGGCGGCGCCGAACAGGGTGGTGAAGTCGATCGCCTGGTTGGGAGCGAGCGCGTAACGGACGGCCCCGGCGCCGATCGACAGCCCGCTCTCCGGCAGGGCGACGGGACCCGCCGGCGGGACGGCGCCCGGGTTCGGCACGGTGGTGCGGGCCGTGAACCCCACGACCTTCTCGGCCATGGTGGCGAGCCCGGTGAAAACGCCGGCCAGGCCGGGCGCCTTCGGCGGAACCACGCCGCCGGGGGCGGCGGGCGCGCCCAGCGACGGCGCGGTCACGGCCAGCACCGAATGGCCGTCGATGGGCCCGCCCAGCCGCGACACTTCGAGCTGCTTCGCCTTCAGCACGCAGGCGATGAAGAAGAACAGCGACAGCGCTCCGGACACGTAGGCTCCGGCCCCGCCCAGCAGATGGGACGACGAGTTCCAGAACCCGTGCAGCACGGACGGAAGCAGCCAGCCGATGGCCAGGAGCTTCCAGATGGCGCGCGGGTGGCTGACGGCGAGACCGATGAAGTAGCCGAAGATGCCGGCCCAGGCCATGTGCCCGATGATTCCGTTCAGGACACGGGGCAGGAGCAGCATCATGCCGAGCAGCAGCGACAGCCCCTGATCGCCCTTGGTGTTGCGCATCACCTCGCCGATGGTGTTCGGCACGTATTGCTGCAGCGTCTCGATCAGGATGAAGCACGCGCCCGCGGCGGCCCCCACCAAAACGCCGTCCACGGGTCCGTCCAGCGCGAGGTTGCGGAGCACGGGATGGCCGGGCGTCGCGCGCTTGCGCAGGTGCAGCGCCAGAGCGAGGCCGAGCAGGGCCGGCACCGCCTTCAGGAGTTCCTCCATGAGGCCGGCACCAAAGAACATGCCGATAAAGGCGGACACGAAGCCCGTTGCCGCGATGTCACCGGGCAGAAGCTTCCGGAACACGAAGAAGTAGGGTTGCAGCAGAAACCAGAGCTGGAACGCCGTGATGGCGAACGGCACCAGGTACCAGAGCATGTTCTTGCGCTCGCCCATATAGAAATAAAGGCCAGCAAACATGGAGAAGACCAGGAACGTGGCCAGCACGTTCATGTACATCATGACGTCCTGGCCCGATTTGACGGACCCCATGATCGTGAAGAGGAGGACGCAGGTGAGCCCTGTTGCGACGAGCGGGATCAGCGCCCGGCTGCGCAGGATGCTGATCTTCTTGGAGCGGAACGGCATCAGCTCCGTTCCGGACACGTCGTCCCGGTAGGGCTGCTGCGGGAGGGGCGGCATCTCGGCCATCGATCGGTCCTCGTTGGGTGGGTCTTGGGTGATCGTCGATCACCCTGAAGAGTTGCTGGGACGCTCGGGACGAGGTCGCGAAGTGCGACCGCCACTCACGTTCGACGTGCCATAAGGTCAAGCTTCTTGGCAAGATTGAAGAAAGCAAACGGCGCTGTTTTAACCATCTTCTTTGCTTTCCCGATAAGTTGATCCGGATCAGGCCACAGAGAAAACCGCGATCGTCGTGTCGTCCTGGCTGCCCCGGCTTGAAACCTCGGCCAGCCAGGGTTCGAGCTGACCGAGCAGCGCCGGCAGCGCGGTGCTGCGAAGGCTCTCCCGGACGTGCCGCACCACGGCCAGGAACTGCGCGTCCTCAGGATAGGATTTCGACAGCCCGTCGGTGGACGCGAGCACGAAATCCGGCTGGCTCAGGGGGTGGGGAGCCGCGAACAGCCGCAGGTGGACGCGGTCGCTCGCATCGGGCTGGCAGAGCGAGTAGGTGCCCGGTCCGACCAGATGCGGATCCTGCGGGATGGCCCGGTCCACCTCGCCGGCCGGTCCCGAGGCCAGGAGGTCGCCGTCGCCGATCTGCACGAACAGGGCCACGCCAGGGCCGATGGCCGCCGCAACACACGTGGATCCGTAGACGGCATGGCTGTCGAAACCGGGCCGCTCCCGCACCGGCTCGCGGCGGATGTCCTCCTCCACCCTCTCGCGCCAGCCCGAGACGAGATCGCGAGCCAGCGTCGGCAGGGCCCGGCCGAGTTCGGCGGGGGGCTGAGCCCGCGCGACCGCGCGCAGGAGCTCGATCGCGGTGTCGACGGCGAACACCGCCCCCCGGTCGCTTCGGTAGTGGCGCGAGGAGCCATGGCCATCGGCCACGGCCAGAAAGGTCCATCCGGCGTCGCGCGCATGGCCCACCGCGTCCTGGTTCGGCATGTTGGCCCGGACGTGGGAGGCCCCCCGCACGCTGATGCCGCCCACGGCCCCGTCGAGGGTCATGCGGCGGACTTGCTGGCTTGGTCGGCCGCCGCCACCAGGCCTTCGCGTCGGCCGAAATCGATCCCGAGCCCGTCCACGATGCGGATGGTGCGGCCCGGCACCACCACCACGGCCTTGCCATCGCCGGTGCGGCCCTGCCAGGGGGCCGGCGTGAGATTACGGAGCCCGACGATGGCCTCGTCGGTCGGGTGGACGTCCACGGTCGCGACCGAGTCCCGCAGGGTGATCGCGGCCGTGCCGTCGACATGGTGGGCAAAGAGCTGGCGCGTCGGCAGCATGGGCACGAGGTAGCGGCCGAGGGTCATGCGGATCGGGCGCGCCACGGCCGCCCCGCAGGACGAGCAGGTGGGCTGGCTGGCCCCGGGAGCGGCGGGCTCGAGCGGCACCTCGAAGGAGCAGGCCGGGCAGCGCGCCACCGCGTCGCGCAGCCGCGCCATGGCGGCCCGCCACTCGAGTTCGACCACCCGCTCGTCCGGATCCCGAATGCCGCGCGTGAAACTGCGGGTGAAGAGGTCGCGCAAGCCCGCCGGCATGGCGGCCCAGCGTGCGCCCAGCCAGACAAAGAACGGGTCGTCGCCGGGCGGCCTGTTCGAGTCGTCGGCAGGGTCGAAGATGAAGGCCGGCAGGGTCTTGTAGAAGGCGGTCAGCGTCTCGGCCGTCCGGGCGCCGATGGCCGCATGCTGGCGCCCGTGCAGCGGATGCCACCCGAACAGGGCCCAGAAGAACAGGACGGCCATGGAATAGAGATCGGTGCGCGAGGACGGGATCGCCTCGCCGCGCACCACCTCCGGCGCCATGAAGCCGCGCGCCCCGAGCACCCCCCCGAGCAGCCCCTCGACCGTGATGTTGTCCGGGTCGCAGATCAGCACGCCGCCCCGGATCGGGTCGATGAAGAAGCCGCCGAAATTGATGTCCTGGTAGCAGAGCCCTCGCGTGTGCAGGTTCTGGAAGGACTCGGCGATCTCGTAGCAGACCGTCGCCCAGGTCTCGAGCGACAGCACGAGACGCTTCGGCCCGGCCTCCTGGATGTCGCTGAACGGCCGGCGGTCGCCGCTGACGACCGGCATGACGTAGCCGAACTCAGCGCGGTCGGCGATGGTCGCGAGGTCGATCGGGAACAGGAAGCGCTTGTCCGGCGGCTCCTCGGAAATCAGCCGCTCGATCCGGGCCCGGAGCGTCCCGTCGATCTGGATCACATGCGGGTGGTACCATTTCAGCGCGAGCTGACGTCCCCCCACATCGCACAGGTAGACCGCGCCCTGGCCGCCCTCCCCGAGCTTCTGGCCGACGATGCCGGTGGCGCCGGCATTGCGGAGCCGGAACTCCTGGCCGAGCGCCAGCTCCGTCGGCTTCGATCCCCAGAGGCGCAGCATCGCAATCCCTAATTCGAGTTCGGCTGCTCGGGGGTTCGCAGGGACCCGTCTGGCGCGCGCGCCTGGCCCGCCGCGAGGGTGGCCTGAACGGCCGCAAGAGCCTCGTCGCGCCCCAGCGGCAGCGCGTGCAGCGAGACGGCGCTCGGCGTCTGCCGGGCGAGCGAGTGCAGGCTCCAGGCCGTAGCCACCCGGTCTGCCGCATCGAAGGACACGGCGCCCGGCACACCGGCCATCCAGGGCGGGGTGAGCTGGGTCAGGAACTGGCCGGTCGCGACATCGTGGAGGTCGAGGGTCAGCATGTCCTGCCGCACCATCGCGAGCCGTCCGCCGGGCGAGACAGCGAGCTGGAGCACGGTGCCGCGCGGCTTCTCGCCCGGGATGGCAGAGGCCTCAAAGCTCTTTTCGGAGGGGGGCGACACGGCCCAGACCGGCTCGCCCTTGGCCGTGAAGGCCTCCACGGTGCCGTCCTCCAGGGCCACCACCAGCCGGTCCTGGCCCGACGCGAAGGTCAGCGACGTGACCGGCTGCTTGCGGCCGGTCCGGACCGGCATGAGCGTGCCGCTGCCGAGATCCAGGATCTGCGGCCCGTCCGCCCCCACGAAGGCCACGAGGCGGGTCCCGTCCTCGATCGCCACCGGGGTCTGCGGGGCCGCCGCGATGGGCTGCGATCCCGAGAGGCGGCCCGTGCGGCCGTCGAACACAAGCACCCCGTCCGGCATCACGGCCACCACGCGGCCGCCCTCCGGATCGATGGACGCGTCGCGCAGGCCCGCGAGGCCCGGCACGGACCAGAGCTGGCGGCCGGTTGTCAGGTCGAAGACGACCAGCCGGTCCAGGGTGGCCACCAGGGCGCGCTCCGCCTGCGGCACGATCGCGACCCCGAAGCCGTCCACCGGCGGCAGCGCGACCCGAACCGAGCCGTTCTCCTCGGCGCGAAGCACCTGAACCTTGCCGGAGCCGACCGCCGGGATGTAGCGGCCGCGCGGGGCGAACAGGCGCCAGCTCTCGTCCCACACCGCCCCTTGAACCTGGCCGTCGCCGGGCAGCACGAAGAGGCCGCGGCGGCCCCCATGCAGCAGGCGCGGCGCCTCTCCGGGCAGGCCCACCGCCGACATGTGATTGCCAAACGCCTTGGCGACGCGCGCTCCCCGGTGCTTGCCGCCCAGCACGTGCCACACGAACAGGCCCTGGCTCGCCTTGCCCCTGTAGCTGCACGCGACAAAGAACGTGTCGCGGGTGATCTTGCAGCTCTGCAGTTGCTCGTTGCCGAGATCGGAGGCCGAGATCCGGAAGGCATCCAGAACCAGCTGCTTCTCGTCCGACATGTAGGCCACCCGCATGTCGATCCCGGTCTCGACGCGCCGCCCGTAGATGGACAGAACATCGCCGCCGCGGTCCGGCCCGGTGAAGCCGACGCCGAGCACGGTGTCCTGCGTCTCGCGCGGGTAGTCGAAGCGGCTTCCGTCGGGCCGCACCGCCTGCAAATGCAGGCTCGAGTTCAGCAGAAGGCGGTTTCGGGCCAGGTCGGGATTCATCTCGACCAGGACCACCAGCCCCTGCGCGGCGACAGCATCGGCGAGGGCGCGGTCGAACCCGGCCGCTTCCGCCGTCAGTTCCACTGGTAGCGCCGCTCCGAAGGCGCCCGCGTCACGGTCGAAGGGCAGAATGGCGGCACCGTAGCCGACCAGGACCTTGCGGCTGCCCTGGAAGCGGAGCTGGCCCACGAAATAGCCCTCGCGCGGCTCCGGCACCGGCACGAGGTCGCCCTTGGCCGGGTTCGCCAGGTCGATGAAGCTGACCGCGCCCGCGGTGCCGATCACCACCGTTCGGCTCGCCTCGTCGACATCAAGCGCGCTGATCCGGTCGGTGAAGCCGATCTGCGCCTTGAGCGCGCCGGTCGCGACCTCCACCACGAAGACGTTCTTCACGCTCGTCATCACGACAAGCCCCATGGACGGCACCGCCCGCAGGTGGAGCGGCAGCACGTCCTCTGGCAGCCTGAAGAGCTGGCGCGTCTTGCCGGAGGGAAGCTCGGCCGCCATCACGCCGGCCCGCATGTCGGCGTAGACCAGGGTGTCGTTGCCCAGGAAGTCGTGCGGGATGGTGTGGCCGCCCCCCTTTGGGCGGTCGATGTGCAGCACCTCACGATGGTCGGCGAGCGCCTTCAGGAGCGCCGGGTGGCTGGCGCTCTTCTCGCCGGGCTCGAGCACGTCGCGCTCGGTCTCCCCGGCCAGGGCCGCCACGGAGAGCGCCTGCCGGAACTCGCTGCGGTCGGCCGCGAGTTCGGCCTGGGCCGCGAGGGTGCGGGCCGAGCCGCGCTTGGCTTCGCGCAAGGCGGCCAGCGCCCGGGCCCGCTCCGCGTCGGCCCGGT
>NZ_JAQGKF010000013.1 GCF_028290205.1 Enterovirga sp.
CCAATGACTTGCCGACCGATCTGGGCGGCGTCGTACCGTTGAGAAGCAGGAGCTTTTGCCGGCGCTCCCCAAAGGCGTGAGGGTGCTGGCCGACTCTGAATGCGAAGCCCCGCGATTCCTGCGCGAGGTCGAGCCCGACGTGTCTTCGCGCGACCGAACGCCCTCGCCCCGGCCCTCCACGACAATCCTGCACCCCGGCCGACATCTCGTGGCGGGGCGCTTTTGCGTGGCCGAGCCCCGGAGAGTTTTCAGGCCTGACAACCGCGACGGCCTCCTGTTCGGAGCGCCCAAGATCGCGGCGCATCTCGGCCTGACTGTACGGCAGACCAGGCACATTATCGCGAGGGGAGGTCTGCCGACATTCCGCCTGCCGGGGAGCGCGATCATCTGCTGTCGCCCAGAAACCTTGAACGCCTGGCTCGCCGAGCGCGAGGCGGCGGCCCGCAGGCCGTCAGAACCGGCGGGAGAGGACCCCGAGCGCCAGGACGGCGTAGGCGCCGACGAAGAACCACGTCCGGTGCGAGACGACCGTCGGGCCGACAACGGGGATCTTGAGCTTGAGGCTGGCCAGCGCGAGCCCGACGAGCACGAGGGATAGCGCGAAGGTGATCAGGCGCGGCGGGGACAAGCGGATCATCCGCCGATCCTCGCCGCCCTTGGTTGATGAAGAGTGAGCGGCTCGCCCGGCGCCGAGCGCGGGGCGGCGGGGCGGGAGAAGGCGCCGGCGTCAGAGTAGGCCGGCTATGTCAGCCGGATCCCAGCCCACTCGCACACGCGCCGCTGCATGGCATCGGTATTCAGGGTCGCGCCTTCAGCGACGGCCTGCGTCGGATGCACGCTCTGCCCGACCGAGTCACCCTGCCGGGGGAGCCCACGCAAACCGGCTGTAGCGGCCCCAGGACGGGCGTGAGGCGTCCGCGGCTAGTTTCTTGTGCCCGGAACGGCGACCGGGCGCTGGTGGGGCGCTCGAGGCAGGGGGTGGCCGGCGAGCGTCAGCAGCTCGGCCATCCGACCCTTCAGCTGCTCCATCTTCGTGCGGAAGCGGCCGCGATCGTAGACGGCGGCCAGATCGGGCAGGAACAGGATCTTGGCGGCCTGCAGATATTGCGGGCTGACGTCGACGAGCCTCCCTCCACGGTCGCGCCAGACGACATGATGCTCGGCTTCGAAGTAGAGGCGGGGCAGGCGCCAGATCCCCCAGCCATGGACTCGCCGCCGTCCCGCTCAATCGTACGAGCGACGTAGTCGAAGCAGAGGCGCTGTCCCGCATCATCGGCGGGTCGCGACGGGACATAGACAGCCCGCTCGGGTGAGGTCGACTGGCAGAACGTGCGAAGGGCTGGGGTGATCGCCCCAGGCACGGTGAGCATCGGGCGAACCTCTCACCCGCCCGTGAGGCCGTCAGCGAAGTCGTCAGGGATCTCGCCGAACGTGCCGAGGATCTCGATCTTGGCGACCTCGCCGGTTTCGTCGTCGGCGTCCACCTGCAGGGCGGCCGTCCCCGGGAAGCGGGCCGCCGAGGCTTCGGCCCGCTTCAGGGCGCCGGCCTTGGTCGGCGCGACGTCCTTCTGACCGGGCACGAGGCGCTTCCGTTTTATTTCGAAGGTTTGGACAATGAAGGTGGTTTTGAGGGGCATGGCTATGTTCAGGCCGCATGCTCTGAATAGCCGGCGTTCACACGGAGCGATTTCACTTTCAGCTTCAAGGCGTCGACTTCGGGCCGCAACTTAAGGATCTCCTCGTTCTGCTTCTCGGCAACAGTCATGACGGACTGAGCGAAGGCTCCGATGCACGCCGACGAAGCAGCGAACCGCCTTCGCGCTGATGCTTCACCGGCCGGCGTGGGAGCGACGTCACCGCACGAGGTGGAAACGAGGTGAACTGGGCTGCGGAGCAGGCCGGCTTGGCGCGAGGCGCCATCACCCTCCGGGAGGCACACAGCGGGACAGAGTTAGCCAAACCGTGTCGGCGCGATTCGGGGAAACCGCATGATGGCGACGGAAAAGAAGGATGTTGGCCAGGGCGGTGGCGCTCCCAAGGGGACTCGAACCCCTGTTTTCGCCGTGAGAGGGCGACGTCCTAGACCGCTAGACGATGGGAGCTTCCGGCCGGCCGTGGGCACCCTATAATGGGGCCGTGCACATGCGACAAGCCTTCCCCGACGAGAGAACCACAGCCGCCGAGGCGGAGCCCGTGTTGGACACCGAGGAGGGTGAGGAGCGCGCGTTCGACCTCTCCGGGCGCTCGGGCCGGCTCGACCGCGTGCTGGCCGAAGCCTGGCCCGACCTGTCCCGCAGCCGTCTCCAGGCCCTGATTCGCGAGGGCTGCGTGGCGCTGGACGGGGGCGTGGTGCTCGATCCCTCGCTGCGAATGGCCGGCGGCACTGCGATGCTGCGCCTGCCGCCGGCCCTCGACGCGGTGCCGCTGGCCGAGCCGATCCCGCTCGACATCGTGTTCGAGGACGAGGACGTGGTGGTGGTGAACAAGCCGGCCGGGCTCGTCGTCCATCCCGGCGCCGGTCACGACCGCGGCACCCTGGTCAACGCCCTGCTGGCCCATTGCGGCCCCAGCCTGTCGGGCATCGGCGGCGTGCGGCGGCCCGGCATCGTGCACCGGCTCGACAAGGACACGAGCGGCCTCCTGGTCGCGGCCAAGACGGACCGCGCGCACCGCTCGCTGGGCGAGCAATTCGCCGATCACGGCCGCACCGGCCCCCTGGAACGGGCCTATCTGGCTCTCCTCTGGGGTGTGCCGGAGCCGAAGGCCGGCACCGTGGACGCCTGGCTGGCGCGCTCGGCCGCGCATCGCGAAAAGATTGCCGTCACGGCGGCGGGCCGCGGCCGGCACGCCGTGACCCATTATCGCGTCGAGGAGGCGTTCTTGGACCGCGGCGGCGAGGCGGCGGCGAGTCTGGTCCGCTGCACCCTGGAAACTGGCCGCACGCATCAAATCCGCGTGCACATGGCGCACCGGCGCCATCCGCTGCTCGGCGACACGCTCTATGGCGCCGGCTTCCGAACCAAGGCCGGGCGTCTGTCGCCGGCCGCCCAGGCGGAGTTGGCGGGCCTCGGCCGCCAGGCGCTGCACGCCGTGCTGCTGCAATTCGCCCACCCGGTCTCCGGTGAGGTGATGCGCTTCGAGAGCAAGCTGCCGCCGGACCTGTCCCGGCTCGTGGCGGCACTGCGGGAATGACCGTTTCTGACCGGGGCGGCGAGGCCTGAGACGAAACGGGCCTGACTGCGTTGTCGTGCATCTTGTCACGCGGTGCCCCTTTTCGGCCACGCTCCGAGTCCCTACTTGCGAGGGTCGCGGTCGCCGGACGGGATCGCAGCGGGCCGGTAGATTCGGCTGCCGCGAGGAGGTGAAATGGCTGGCGCATTGCCCGCATTGGCGAGCGAGGGGGGACTCTCGCACTATCTGAACGAGATCCGTCGTTTTCCGATGCTCGAGCCGACCGAGGAATTCACCCTCGCGAAGCGTTGGGCCGACGAGGGTGATCGCGAAGCCGCGCATCGGCTGGTCACGTCGCATCTGCGGCTCGTGGCGAAGATCGCCATGGGCTATCGCGGCTATGGTCTGCCGATCAGCGAGGTCGTCAGCGAAGGCAATGTCGGCCTGATGCAGGCCGTGAAGCGCTTCGACCCCGACAAGGGGTTCCGCCTCGCCACCTATGCGATGTGGTGGATCAAGGCGGCGATCCAGGAATACATTCTGCGCTCGTGGTCCCTCGTGAAAATGGGCACCACGGCGAACCAGAAGAAGCTGTTCTTCAATCTCCGCAAGGCGAAGGGCCAGATCTCGGCCCTCGACGAGGGCGACCTGCGGCCCGACCAGGTGGCCACCATCGCCACCCGGCTCGGCGTCACGGAGCAGGACGTGGTGGACATGAACCGCCGCCTCGGCGGGGACGTGTCCCTCAACGCCCCCCTTCGCGAGGAAGGGGAAGGGGAATGGCAGGATTGGCTCGTCGATGATTCGGCCGGGCAGGAAACGGTGCTGGTCCGCGAGCAGGAGGGCCGAAACCGTCTTGCCGCCCTGCGCGACGCGCTTGGTGTCCTGAACCCGCGCGAACGGCGCATCTTCGAGGCGCGTCGCCTGGCCGAGGACCCCATCACGCTGGAGGACCTGTCCGGCGAATTCGGGGTCTCGCGGGAGCGCGTGCGCCAGATCGAGGTCAGGGCGTTCGAGAAGGTGCAGGACGCCGTCCGCAAGAATCTCGCCGTGCGCGAAGCCGCGCCGCAGGCGGCCGTGAGCTGAACGGGTGCGGCGCGGTCCGCAGCCGGCCGGAGGTCGACCGGCCTGGCGCTAGCGCCGAGTCGCGAAAAACCCGCGCAGGAGCAAAGCCGCCTCCCCTTCGCGCAGCCCGCCATAGATCTCGGGCGCATGGTGGCAGGTCGGCTGGCTGAACAGCCGCGGCCCGTGCTCCACGGCGCCCCCCTTGGGGTCGGGCGCGCCGAAATAGAGGCGCCGAAGGCGAGCCCAGGACATCGCGCCGGCGCACATCGCGCAGGGCTCGAGGGTCACATAGAGGTCGCAGCCGGACAGCCGGTCGGTGCCGAGCGCCAGCGCGGCAGCCCGAATCGCCACGATCTCGGCATGCGCTGTCGGGTCGCGATCCTGCCGGGTGCGGTTGCGGCCGGTCGCCAGGACCGCGCCGTCGCGCAGCACCACCGCCCCGACCGGCACCTCGCCGTCGTCCCCGGCCGCCCGCGCTTCCGCGAGCGCCAGGGCCATCGCGTCCACCATGCCTCGCCCCCGCCCTGCCCCTCTGCTATCAGCGCCTCATGACCGACAACAAGGAGGGGCGTGGCCCCTGGACGAGACGTGCTCCCGCGGAGGCTCGGCACGCGAACGCGCCGCGGGCCGGAGATGCGAATCGCGGCGGTGGAGGAGATCGGGGCGCCCGCCCCGACCACAGCCGCCGCCCCGCGCCCGCGCCCGATTCATCGGCGGATGACGCCGCCCGGCTGCTGCCGGCTGAGGAGCGCATCGCCAAGGTGATCGCCCGGGCCGGGATTTGCTCCCGGCGCGACGCCGAGGCTCTGATCGAGGCCGGCCGCGTCACCCTGGACGGGGAGCGCGTGCTGTCGCCGGCGCTCAACGTCGCACAGGATGCCCGCATCGCCGTGGACGGGGAGCCGCTGCCGCTGCGCGAGCGCACGCGGCTCTGGCTGTTCCACAAGCCCCGCGGCCTCGTCACCACCTTCCGCGACCCGCAGGCCCGCCCCACGGTGTTCGAATCACTCCCGGAAGAGATGCCCCGGGTGGTCGCCATCGGCCGCCTGGACATCAACACCGAGGGTCTTCTCCTCCTGACCAATGACGGCGGCCTGGCGAAGGTGATCGCCCATCCCGAGACGGGCTGGACGCGCCGCTACCGGGTGCGCGCACGGGGCGACGTCACGCAGGCCGAACTCGACCGGCTGCGCGACGGCATCACCATCGATGACATCAATTACGGGCCGGTCGAAGCGACGCTGGACCGGCAGCAGGGCGACAACACCTGGATCTCGCTGGCCCTGCGGGAGGGCAAGAACCGCGAGGTGAAGCGGATCCTCGAGCATCTCGGGCTGCAGGTGAACCGGCTGATTCGGCTCTCCTTCGGGCCCTTCCAGCTCGGCGACCTCGAATCGGGGCTCGTCGAGGAGGTGAAGACCAAGGTTCTGCGCGATCAGCTCGGCCAGGCCCTCGCCAGCGAGGCGGGCGTGGATTTCGAGAGCCCGGTCCGGGAACCAATCGCGCCCTTCGGCCGGCCCGAAGCCCCGCAAGCCGGTCGCGGGCCGCGCATTCCGGAGCCGCGGCGGGCGGGAGCGTCCGACCGCTTCAGTGCCGGAGCCGGGCGCGGCGGCGGCCGGCCCACG
>NZ_JAQGKF010000018.1 GCF_028290205.1 Enterovirga sp.
CCCGGTGCTCGTGGCCGATTCCCACATGGGTGCGCTCGAGGGCTCGATCGGGGCGTTCCAGCGCCGTCTGCTGGTCCCGGACGAGTGGGCGCCACGCGCCCGGCGCCTTGTCGCGGAGGCGGGGCTCGGCACCGAGCTCAGGGATGTCTGAGACGGATTTCGAGACCACGGAGGATCGGCTCCTCGGCGGAGCCGTCACGCTTCTGCAGCCGCGCCGCGGCCACCGCGCCGGCACCGATGCGGTGCTGCTCGCCGGACTCGCCGAGGTTCGGCCCGACGAGGTGGTGGCCGATCTCGGGGCTGCGACCGGCGCCGTGGGGCTGATGGCCGCCGTCCGGCATCCCTCGGCCAGGGTGCTGCTGGTCGAGCGCGATCCCGACCTCGCGGGTCTCGCCAGGCGCAACCTCGCGCTCAACGGGATGGAGGATCGCGGAAACATCGTCGAAGCGGATGTGTTCTGGCCGCCGCAGGCCCGGCGCGAGTCGGGGCTCGTGCCCGGGAGCGTGGACCTGGTGCTCACTAACCCACCCTTCTTCGAAGGCGAGAGTCGGCCGTCGCCCGAAAAGCTGCGCCGCGCGGCCCATGAGATGGAGGGCGGCACGCTCGGCGATTGGATTGGGAGTGCCGCGGATCTGCTGCGCCACAAGGGGCGGCTCGTCGCGATCTACCGCGCGGACGGGCTGCAGCGTTGCCTCGGCGCCTTGGAGCGAGCGTTCGGCTCGGTCGTGGTCACGCCGATCCAGCCCAGGGCGGGGGAGGACGCGTCGCGCATCCTCGTCGCGGCCGTGAAAGGCGGGCGCGCCCCGCTTCGTATCGCCGCGCCCTTTGTGCTGCACGAGGCCGGCGGCGGCTTCACGGCGGCGGCAGCCCGGTTGCACGACCGCCCGACATGAGAAGGGCGCCCGGAGGCGCCCTTCAGATCAGTAGCGGCGGAAGCACACCCGCCGCGGGCCCCACGGCGAGTCGCGGAATCGGCACACCACGGGCGGGCCGCCCCAGCCGCGGCGCGGGCCGTAGAAGCCGTAATGCGGGCCGCGGTAGCGGCGCGGGCCGTAATAGCCGTCGCCGCCCCGGTAGCGGCGGGGGCCGTCATAGCCGTAGCGAGGGCCGTAGCCGTAACCCGGGCCCCATTGCACCGTCTCGACGGCCGCCGCCGGAGCGGCTGCCGCGGCTGCTGCGCCGGCGGAAACGGGGGCGGCCGAAGCGGGGGCTGCCAGAGCCAGGCCGCCGAGCGCGGCTGCCGCAACGATCATGGACCGAAATCCGGTCATTCTGTCCTCCTGAAGGATGGTGGCGTCCGGCCAGCAGAGCCGTCTGCCCCGCCCCGATGTGCGGGACGGTGGCTGAACAAAAGCCGTCTGGCTGGTCGTGGAGCCGTTCAGCGAGCGTTTAGCGCGCGGCCGACCGGGCTTCCCGGGCGCAGCCCATGCGGTCCGCCTCGCCGTAGCCGGCATAGACGACCTTCACCTTGCGGGCGCAGCCGCTGGCCGAATCCTCGACCGTCATCGGCGCGGCGGCCACGACGGCCGTCGGCATGGCAGCCGGCATGCTGGCGAGCGTCGTCTCGTTGGCCGCGGGTTTCGCCATGGCGTCGCCAGCCAGGGCAACGCTGCCCAGAAGAAGAGTGGCGGCAGCCAGGCGGATCGCGATGAAAGGCGTGACCATGTTCCGATGTCTCCGTGCCCGGCTCTGTCCTGCTCTTCTTGGCGAACTGGCGGGCTTTCAGCTGTGTGGGGCCACACATGAAGCGTGGCCGTCTGGTTCGGGTGAAGAATGCGCAGTGGAGCTTGAATGTTCCCCGCCAAGCTGCGGAGACGGTTACTACTTGGCCACGTCCCAAGGTGAGCGGAGCGTTACTTTTGGGCGCAGCTTGACAGGTCCGGGGCCGTCCTTATCGGTGCAGCCATGATCACGCCTGCAAGCGCTCACGGGCCCGCCAGCCCGGCCGCCCTCCCGCATATGCGCCCGGAACGCTCCTTCCAGGGGCTCATCCTCGCCCTTCAGACCTTCTGGGCCGAACAGGGCTGCGCCATCCTGCAGCCCTACGACATGGAGGTGGGGGCGGGGACGTTTCACCCGGCGACGACGCTGCGCGCGCTCGGCCCGCGGCCCTGGCGCGCGGCCTATGTGCAGCCCTCGCGCCGGCCCAAGGACGGCCGCTACGGCGAGAACCCGAACCGGCTGCAGCATTATTACCAGTTCCAGGTGATCCTGAAGCCGAACCCGCCGAACCTGCAGGAACTCTACCTCGCGTCGCTGGAGGCGATCGGCGTCGATTCCACGCTGCACGACATCCGCTTCGTCGAGGATGATTGGGAGAGCCCGACGCTCGGGGCCTGGGGCCTCGGCTGGGAATGCTGGTGCGACGGCATGGAGGTGAGCCAGTTCACCTATTTCCAGCAGGTGGCCGGCTTCGAATGCGCTCCCGTCGCGGGCGAGCTGACCTACGGGCTCGAGCGGCTGGCCATGTATGTGCAGGGCGTCGAGAACGTCTACGACCTGAACTTCAACGGGCTCGACGGGGCCGAGCGTGTCACCTACGGCGACGTCTTTCTGCAGGCTGAGCAGGAATATTCGCGGCACAATTTTGAGCATGCCGACACGGACATGCTGTTCCGGCAGTTCCGGGACGCCGAGGCGGCCTGCAAATCCTACCTTGCGGCTGGCGACCGGGGCGAGCGGCACGAGATGGCGCTGCCGGCCTACGACCAGTGCATCAAGGCGAGCCACGTCTTCAACCTGCTCGACGCCCGCGGCGTGATCTCCGTGACCGAGCGGCAGAGCTACATTTTGCGCGTGCGCGACCTCGCCCGGAGCTGCGGCGCGGCCTGGCGCAAGACGGAGGGCGGGGGCGTGGCCCCGGCCGCCGTCCAGGACGCTGCATGAAGCCCGGATCGCGCCGCAACATCCGGGTCGCGATCACCCGCGTCTCCTACGACCTCGTCTGCGACGCCACGACCGATACCGGAGTGGCGCGCCTGACCGGCACCGGGACGCTGGCCGAAACCGGCGAGGAGCTCGGCACGGTGGAGCTCACCTTCTGGGGCTCCACCACGGCCCAGCTCCGCATGCGGGCCCGCAACTGGCCCGACCGGTTCGACGCCGTGTCGGGCGATTATTTCGGCGTCTCGACCGGGCCGAGCGAGAACCGCTTCGACGTGTTCCTGGCGGCCGAGCGCTTCTTCCGCCTGCTCGACCTCGCGCACGGCTCGCGCCGGGCCGTGGTGCGGCTCGCCTGCGACGTCACGCCGAACGGCCAATACGACCTGGTGCACGAGATGGAGATCTCGGCGAGCCGGGGCTGAGGCCCCGTCTTCTCGACAGAGGAGGAGGGCGGGGATAAGCGTCCGCGCTCCGGCGGCACCCGCCGCGACGCGAACATCCATGCCCGACCTCCTGCTCGAACTCCTCTCGGAAGAGATCCCCGCCCGCATGCAGGCCAAGGCCGCGGAGGATCTGCGCCGGCTCGTGACGGATGCCCTGGTCGAGCAGGGGTTCCTCTATGAGGGTGCCCGCGCCTATGCGACGCCGCGCCGGCTGACGCTGCACGTGGTCGGGCTGCCGGCCAAGGGCAAGGACGTCAGCGAGGAGCGCAAGGGGCCGCGCGTCGGCGCGCCGGACGCGGCGGTGGACGGGTTCGTGAAGAGCGCCGGCCTCGCCTCGCGCGAGGCGCTCGCGGTGCAGACCGACCCGAAGAAGGGCGACTTCTACGTGGCCCGGATCGACAAGCCCGGCCGCCCGACGCCTCAGGTCCTGTCCGAGCTCCTGCCGGCCGTCATTCGCAACTTCCCCTGGCCGAAATCCATGCGCTGGGGGGAGGCCTCGGCCGAGGCCGGCGCGCTGCGCTGGGTCAGGCCGCTGCAATCCATTCTCTGCACCTTCGGGTCGGAGACCGAGACGCCCGAGATCGTGCCGCTCCTGGTCGGCGGGCTCGTGTCCGGCGACGCCACCCGCGGGCACCGTTTCATGGCCCCGGCCCCGATCCAGGCCCGCCGTTTCGACGATTACGCGGCCGCGCTGGAAGCCGGGCGGGTGGTGCTCGACGCCGAGCGGCGCCGCGACATCATCCGGCACGACGCCCGCGACCTCGCCTTTGCCCAGGGGCTCGAGGTGGTGGAGGACGATGCGCTCCTGGAGGAGGTGGCCGGCCTGGTGGAATGGCCGGTCTGCCTGATGGGCCGCTTCGACGAGAGCTTTCTGCAGATCCCGCCGGAGGTGATCCGGGCCACCATTCGGGCGAACCAGAAATGCTTCGTGCTGCGCCGGCCAGCCGCGGCACCGGCGCCCGGCGGGCCGGAGGCCGGACCGGACAGCGCCGATCCGGAGAGCGCCGGCAGCCTCGCCCCGGCCGGGGTGGAGCAGATCCTCGCCAACAGCTTCATCCTGGTGTCCAACATCGAGGCGTCCGACGGCGGCGCCGCCATCGTGGCCGGCAACGAGCGCGTGGTCAGGGCCCGGCTGTCGGACGCGAAGTTCTTCTGGGACACCGACCGCAAGACCCGTCTCGAGGAGCGGCTCGGCAAGCTCGAAAACATCGTCTTTCACGAAAAGCTCGGCACCCAGTTCGAGCGTGTGGAGCGCATCGCGGCCCTCGCCCGCGAACTCGCGCCCGCCGTCGGTGCCGATCCCGGCGAGGCCGAGCGGGCCGCCCGCCTCGCCAAGGCTGACCTCACGACCGAGATGGTCGGCGAGTTCCCGGAGCTGCAGGGCCTGATGGGCCGCTACTACGCGGCCGCGCAGGGCGAGAGCCCGGCCGTCGCGGCCGCCATCGAGGACCATTATCGCCCGCTCGGCCCGTCCGACCGCGTGCCGTCCGACCCCGTGACGGTGGCCGTCGCACTTGCCGACAAGCTCGACACGCTGGTCGGCTTCTGGGCCATCGACGAGAAGCCGACGGGCTCGAAGGACCCCTACGCCCTCCGCCGCGCCGCCCTGGGCGTGATCCGGCTGGTGCTGGAGAACGAGCTGCGGCTGAGCCTCGCGCGAGTTTACCGCCTCGCCGCGAGGGCCGTGGCTCGTTCGGCCGGAGCCACACTGAAGTCGCACCTCGCGACGACGACCCGGCCAGCCTCCCCGGCCTCGGGAGAGGCGCCTGTCCAGCCCGGACCCGACATGCGCGAAGGTGCGGCCGAGCGGCTCGCCCAAGCGGTTGTTGCCGGAGAGAGTGACCTCCTCTCATTCTTCCACGACCGCCTGAAAGTGTATCTCCGCGAGCGCGGCGCGCGGCATGATCTGATTGACGCGGTGCTGAACGCCCACGGAGAGTCGCAAGGGCGGCACCCCGAGGCGCGGTCGCAGGCCGCGTCCCAAAGCACGGGTGGCGCCGGCTCCGCCGAGCCCCAGGCTTCGCCTACGTCCCAGGGCGACCAGGCGGGCGGGGCAACGGCGCCGGGCGGCGGCAACGACGACCTTCTCACTGTGGTGCGGCGGGTGGAGGCTTTGGGCCGGTTTCTCGCGACCGAGGACGGCCAGAACCTGCTCGCCGCGACCAAGCGGGCCGCCAACATTCTCCGCATCGAGGAGAAGAAGGACGGCCGCTCGTTCGACGGCATGCCCGAGATCGGGGCGCTGGTGGAAACCGAGGAGCGCTCGCTGGCGCTGGCCCTCGCCCGCGCCGCCGGCGCGGCCTCGGAGGCCGTCCGCGCCGAGGATTTCGAGGCCGCCATGCGGGCGCTGGCCGAACTCCGGCCCGCGGTCGACGCCTTCTTCGACAAGGTCACGGTGAACGCCGAGGACCCGGCGCTGCGCGAAAACCGCCTCAAGCTTCTCGCCATGCTGCGGCGGGCGACCCGCGAGGTGGCGGATTTCGCGAAGATCGAGGGCTAGCGCCGGAGCGCCGCCGCCCCGGCCCGGCCCCGCACGATGGCCTCGCGCTCGGGGAAGGGCATCACCGCCTCGACATCCGCGAACCCGTCCGGCGCCAGCGCCTCGACGGCGTCGATGACGCCTTCCGGCCCGCCCTCGCGGTTGGCCAGCACGATGGCCGCCGTGGCCTCGCGGCGCGCCCGCTCATAGGCCCGCAATCCCTGGCGCGGGTGCTCGGCCGCGGCGAG
The DNA here is from genome assembly GCF_028290205.1 of Enterovirga sp. Lineage (GTDB taxonomy): Bacteria > Pseudomonadota > Alphaproteobacteria > Rhizobiales > Beijerinckiaceae > Enterovirga. The sequence continues at coordinate 6,054 of NZ_JAQGKF010000018.1, forward strand.
GGCGTCGGCCAGCGCCCGGGCGTCGAGAATGGCCTGCGAGGCGCCGTTCGAGCCGACCGGGTACATCGGATGCGCGGCGTCGCCGAGCAGCGTAACCCGCCCCCGCGTCCAGACCGCGAGGGGATCGCGGTCGCACATCGGGTATTCCCAGAACGGCTCGGTCGCCCGCATCAGGGCGCCGAGATCGACCGCGCCGACCCGGAATCCGGAGACATGCGGCGCGAGATCCTCCCACCGGCCGGGCCGAGACCAGTCTTCGCGGCGGGGCGGCTCGGTGCCGGGCTCGCCGATGCGGCCGATCACGGCCCAGTTGGTGAGGCGGCTTCGCTCCGTCTCGCCCGCCGCGATCGGGTAGCAGACCGCCTTGGCCGAGAGCCCGCCGGCCACCACCATGGAGGCTCCGTCCAGGAAGGCTGGCCAGTCGCGGGCGCCGCGCCACAGCATCAGCCCGTTCCAGCGCGGCGGTCCCTCGTTCGGGACCAGCGCGGCCCGGACCGCCGAATGGATCCCGTCAGCCCCGACCAGCACCTCGCCCCGGGCCTGCGCCGTGCGGCGCCCGGTGCGGTCGAAGAACCAGGCCGAGACCCCGCCTTCGTCCTCCACGAAATGCCCGAGCCGGCACCCGGTCCGGATCGCATCCGGCCCGAGCCGCTGGAGCACAGCCTCGCGGATCACGGCCTGGAGGCGGCCGCGGTGGATGGAGAATTGCGGCACGGGGTGGCCGGCATGGAGCCCGCGCGGCTCGCGCCACACCTCCTGGCCGTTGCGGGTCAGGTAGATCAGTTCGTGCGTGCGGATGGCGACGGCGTCGAGCGCCGGGAGGAGGCCGAGCTCCGCGAGTTCGGCGATCGCCTGGGGCAGGGTGTTGATGCCGACCCCGAGCTCGCGGATCTCGTCGGCCTGTTCGTAGACGGTGGCCCGGATGCCCCGGGCGTGTAGGGCGAGCGCGGCCGTGAGCCCGCCAATGCCGCCGCCGGCGATGATGACCTGCATGATTGCGCAGCGGCCTAGTGGCCGCCCTCCCGGCCTGCCCCGAAGCCGCTGCGGGTCTCCTCGCGGGCGGGGGTCTGCACCTCGAACCTCTGCATCGGTCGCGCTCCTCGCGGGCGCACGTAACGCAGTGCCGCGGCTGCGTCACTCCGCCGCGAAGCCGAAGGCCGGCTTCGGGCGCGGCCGTCCACGGTTCGGTGCGACGGGCAGCCGCGGTGGCCGGTGAGCTTTCATCAATCTTACCCATTCATGTTCCGGAGAATGGTGACCTCGCGCCTCCTTCTCTCGTGGCTCCTGCTCGGCGTGCCACTGGCCGCCCCGGCATCTGCCGCGCCCGCATCGGAGGCCCAGCCG
>NZ_JAQGKF010000051.1 GCF_028290205.1 Enterovirga sp.
CCCCTCAGGGCCGGCCAGGGCCGAACCGCCGCGGCCGCGCCGCCACTCGGCCGCGCAGGCTCGCGCCTCCTCCATCAGCCACCGGCGAAAGGCCTGCACGCCGGGGTCGTCGGCGCGCTCCGGCCGGGTCAGCAGGTAGCAACCTTCCCCGCTCAGGAGGTCGCGCCGAAACGGGGCGATCAGCGTGCCGGCCTCGAGGGCGGCTGCGACCTGGGCTTGGCGCGTGATGGCGATTCCGAGCCCGGCCTCGGCCGCGTCGAGCGCCATGGTGGTGAGGTCGAACACGAGCCCCCGCGACGGGTCGATCTCCCGCTCGCCGAGCCCCGCCGCCTTGAGCCAGCGCGGCCAATCGCCGAGCCGGTGGCTCGAGTGGATCAGCGTGTGGCCCCTGATGGCGCGCGGATCGGCCGGCGCCGGGCCCTGCGGGAGCAGCTTCGGGCTGCAGACCGGAAAAATGTCCTCCAGGAACACGAGTTCACTGATGAGGCCCGGCCAGGGCGGGCGGCCGAAGCGAACGGCGGTGTGGATCACGTCCGAGGCCGCATCCAGCGGCGCCCCGCTGGTCCGGATGTTGATCGCGATCTCGGGGTGGGCGGCCTGGAATCGTCCGAGTCGCGGCACGAGCCAGCGGATGGCGAAGGTCGGCGTGACGTTGACATGCAGGTCGGCCGCGTCGGCGCTGCGGACCTCCCCACAGGCGATGTCGATGCGGTCGAAGGCGTCGTGCAGGGCGGCGGCGAGCCGCTTGCCCTTTGGGCTCAGCGTCCGGGCGCGGCCGTCACCCTCGAACAGCCGCACGCCGAACCATTCCTCGAGGCCGCGCACCTGGTGGCCGATGGCGGACGCCGTGACGGACAGCTCCTCGGCCGCCCGCTCCAGCGAGCCCTGGCGGGCCACCACCTCGAAGGCCCGCAGCGCGTTGAGACCGGGCTTGTTCTTGGCCGACACCGGACCTCGTCTCCCCGTTCGCCTGCGTCGTCCCGGCCGGGAGTTTAGGGCCCGCGTGGGGCGCGGCAAGCGAGCCGATGCGGGAGGCGCCGGGCGGGGAGCCCGGCGATCCGGACCTCAGCCCCGGTTCTTGCCCGGCTTCGGGCCCTGCTTCGTGGCCGCGGCCCGGTGGCGCGCGTGTTTGGCAGCCCGGCCCGGGCCCGCCATCGGCTCGATGCGGATGCCCTGAACCTCGGTGCCGTGCACCGCGCGGGCAAACTCGTCCGCGGCCCGGTCGCTGATCAGCACCTTGGTCTCGCGCTCGAAGATGCGGATCGGCCCGATATCCTGCCGCGTGATGCCGCCGCGTCGGCACAGCATCGGCAGCAGCCATTTCGGGTCCGCTCCCTTGGCCCGGCCGACCGTGAGGTGGAACCAGGCGCCCTGCTCGAAACTCGCTTCGCCGGAGGGCGGCTCCGGCGACCGGTCAAACGCGGCCGCCTCGCGGCGCAACGGCTTGAAGCCGGGATCGGTGATCTCCTCGGCTGCCGGGAGGCGCTGCCGATAGAGCTGGACAAGGGCGGAGGCGATCCGTTCGGGCGGGTAGGCCTCGATCAGGGCGCGCCCGAGGCCGAGATCGTCCTCGTCGACCTCCTCCTGAAGCAGCGGGCTCTGGACGAGCCGCTGCTGGTCGAGCTCGCGGATCTCGTCGGCGGTGGGCGGCCCGGCCCAGGTCGGCACCACCCGGGCGGTCTGGAACAGCAACTCGGCCTTGCGGCGGCGTGCGCCGGGCACGAGCAGGACGCTGATGCCCTTGCGGCCGGCTCGCCCTGTCCGGCCGCTCCGGTGCTGCATCGCCTCGGCGTCGTGCGGAAAATCGGCATGGATGACGAGGCCGAGGCCCGGCAGGTCGATGCCGCGTGCGGCCACATCGGTTGCAACGCAGACCCGGGCGCGCCCGTCCCGCAGCGCCTGCAGGGCGTGGTTGCGCTCGCTCTGGCTCAATTCGCCGGACAGCGCCACGACCGAGAAGCCGCGTTCCAGCAGCAGCGCCTGCAGGTGCCGCACGGCCTCGCGGGTGTTGCAGAACACCAGCGCGGCGGGCGCCTCGTAGAAGCGCAGCGTGTTGACCACCGCGAGCGGGATCTCGCGCGGCAGAACCCGCAAGGCCCGGTACTCGATGTCGGCATGCCCCTGGTCGCCGCCCTTCACCTCGAGCCGGACGGCATCGCGCTGGAAGCTGCGGGCCAGGGTGATGATCGGCTTCGGCAGGGTGGCCGAGAACAGCAGCGTCCGGCGCTCGAGGGGGGCCGCCTGGAGAATGAATTCGAGGTCCTCGCGGAAGCCGAGGTCGAGCATCTCGTCCGCCTCGTCGAGGACGACCACGCGCAGAACGGACAGATCGAGGCGGCCCCGCTCCAGATGGTCGCGCAGACGTCCGGGCGTCCCGACCACGATGTGGGCGCCGTCGGCGAGCTGCCGCTGCTCGCGGCGCGGGTCCATGCCGCCCACGCAGGAGACGACGCGGGCGCCCGTGAACTGATAGAGCCAGGTCAGCTCGCGCTGCACCTGCAGGGCCAGTTCCCGGGTGGGCGCCACCACGAGCGCCATAGGCTCGGCCGCCCGCTCGAAGAGCTCCCGGTCCCCCAGGAGGGTGCCGGCAAAGGCGAGCCCGTAGGCGACGGTCTTGCCCGACCCGGTCTGGGCCGAGACGAGCAGGTCCCGGTCGCCGTGAAGGGGTTCGAGCACGGCCGCCTGGACGGGGGTCGGCTCGGTATAGCTTCGGTGTTCCAGCGCTCGAAGAAGCGGGGCGCTGCTGATCGGAAATTCCACGCGTGTCGCCTGATCGGCCTCCGAAGCCGCCGGCAGGGCCGTCGGCGTGCGTCGAATGGCAGGGGAGGGGTTTGGCCTGCTTACACGAGCCGGCCGGCCGCGTCGCCCTCGCCGGCACCGCTCCTGCTCCGGCCGGCTTCCCGCGCCGGACTACGGGATCGCGTAGGCCGTCTCGAACTTGATGCGCTCCATGGCGAAGCGCGAGGTCACGCTCTTCAGCGACACGGTCGAGATCAGCCGCTTATAGAACACGTCGTAGCTCGCCATGTCGGCCACCACGACCCGGAGCATGTAATCCACGTCGCCGGCCATGCGGTACAGTTCCATGACCTCGGGCATGGCCGAGACCTGTTCGGCGAAATTCGCCAGCCACGCGACGGAATGATCCGGCGCCTCCAGCGACACGAACACCGTGATGCCAAGGCCCAGCTTCTCCGGGTTGAGCAGTGCCACCCGCTTCTCGATCACGCCCTCGAGTTCCAGGCGGCGGATGCGCTTCCAGCACGGCGTCTGCGAAAGGCCGACCCGGTCCGCGATGGTGGCGATCGGGATGGTGGCATCCTCCTGCAGGATGCGCAGGATGCGCCGGTCAATGCGGTCCAGAGCCTTGGCCGGGCGCGACGTCTCAGCCGCGTCCGGCTCGACCTTGGGCCCGTCTTTCGGGCGGGGCGGGGCCGTCATGTCTGCCATCCTACAAGACTGAATCTGCGCTGCCGGTGCGAGCCACCGCCAGTCGAGGCCTCCCGGGGGAGGAGATAACCGTTCCTCGGCAGCAGCCCGGCGCGCATGGAGTGTTCTCCTGGTCGCCGCGGAATGAGAAACGGCGTTCTTTTTACTTGGTGTATAGGGTCAGAGATTGCAGATATTGGCGATGATATCTATGATTTACGTCATGCGATCCCGTGAAGCAATCGCTCTCCTCAGCTTCTGGCTGATCATCGCCACCCTCGTTGCGGCCCGCATCGTGCTGCACGACCAGGCCGGGCCGCCGGCGCCTAGGCCGGCTCACGCAGCCTGGCTGCAACCCCTGTGACGCGGGGCGCATCGGCGCCCCGCGAGGGGGGCACCGCGGAGCGACCTCCGACGGCCTCTCCGATCAGGATCAGGACGGGCCGCCGCTCCGGCAGCGGCACCCCGCCGAGCAGGCCCGCGAGATCCGTCCGCACGGCCACTTGCCCGGGCCGCGACACGTCCGCCAGCGCCACGGCCGGCGTGCCGGACGGCATTCCCTCCGCGATCAGGCGGGCGGCCAGACGGGATGCGGTGCGGCGGGCCATGTAGACCACCAGCGTCGAGCGCGACCCGGCGAGGGCGGCGTAATCCAGGCTCGACGGCAGTTCGCCATGCCGGTCGTGCCCGGTCACGAATTGCAGCCGCTGGGCGTGGTCGCGATGGGTGAGCGACAGGTTCAGCGAGGCGGCCGCGGCGCTGGCCGTGGTGATGCCGGGCACCACACGGACCGGCACGCCCGCCTCCTCGCAGGCGGCGATCTCCTCGCCGCTGCGGCCGAAGATCGACGGATCGCCGCCCTTCAGCCGGACCACGCGCTCACCGGCGAGGGCGAGATCGACCAGCAGCGCCGAGATGTCCTCCTGCCGGCAGGAGGCGCCGTGCCCCTCCTTGCCGACATGGATGCGGCGCGCCTCGCGGCGAGCGAGTTCCAGCACCTCGGGCGTGACGAGCCGGTCGTAGACGATGACGTCGGCCGCCTGCAGCTCCCGCATGGCCTTCAGGGTCAGGAGTTCGGGGTCCCCCGGGCCGGCGCCCACGATCACGACCTCGCCGAGGCGTCCCGTCGGTGCCGCCGGGACGGATCCGGCCAGCCGCTCGAGCTCCGCCGGCTGCCCGGCTTCAGGGACGGGCGATGTGAAGGCCGCGTCCACGAACCGCTCCCAGAACAGTCGCCGCTCGCTCCGGCCAGGCAGGAGGGCGCGCAGGCGGGCCCGAAAATCCTTGGCGGAGCGGGACCAGGAGGCGAGCGACGCGGGTAGCACGGCCTCGATCCGGCGCCGGATGGCCTGGCCCAGGATGGGCGCCGCACCGTCCGTCATGATGCCGATCACCACGGGCGAGCGGTTCACGATGGTGCCGAACTGGAAGTCGCAGAAATCCGGCCGGTCGATCACGTTGAGGAGGAGCCCACGGGCGCGGGCCGCGTCACGGATGCGGTCCGCCTCGGCCGCGTCCTCCTCGTCGGCGACGACGAGCACCGCGCCCGGGAGGTCGTCCGGCGTCCAGGCCCGGGCATGCAGGGCGAGACCGGGGCTCGATCCGGCCAGGGCGGCGAGGTCGGGATGCGGCTCCGGCGCGTAGATGTCCACCGAGGCGCCGGCGGCGGCCAGCAGCTCGGCCTTCCAGACCACCGGCTCGCCGCCCCCGATCATCACGACGCGCCGCCCTGCCAGGCCGACGAAGATCGGCAGCTTGGCCAGAGGCGCGAGCCGCGGCGGCCGGGTCGCGGACGGAGGGGGCGTGCTCATGCGCGGGTCCAATCAGAGAAGCGCGCCCGGCCTTCGGCGCTCAGGTGGTGGCGAGGGCGCGCAGCGGCCCTGTCGCATCGTGGAAGTTGCGGCCGGCCGTCGTGCGGCCGACATGCCCGGCCCGGACCACGTAATCGCCGAAGCGCTCGCCAGGCTGCCGCTCGGCCGCATAGGCGGCGAAGAGGCCGTCCAGCGCGGTCACGATCGCGGCCTCGTCCGCATTGTCCAGGTAGAGCTTGGACAGCCGCGAGCCGTCGAAGGCGGCGCCGAGATAGAGGTTGTAGCGGTCGGGCCCTTTGCCCACGAGGCCGATCTCCGCGATGTAGGGTCGGGCGCAGCCGTTGGGGCAGCCCGTCATCCGGATGGTGATCTCGTCCTCGGCGAGGCCGTGCGCGGCGAGGCGCTCGTCGAGCAGGGTGACGAGGTCCGGCAGGTAGCGCTCGCTCTCCGAAAGGGCGAGACCGCAGGTCGGCAGGGCCACGCAGGCCATCGAATTGCGGCGCAGCGCCGTCGCGCCGGCCGTCAGCCCGAAGGCCGCGACCAGCGCTTCGATCTCGGCCCGCTTCTCCGGCGCGACATTCGCCACCATGACGTTCTGGTTCGCCGTCAGGCGGAACTCGCCGTCATGGATCTCGGCGATGCGGCGCAGCCCGGTGAGAAGCTGAGCCCCACTCTCGATGTCGCGGATGCGCCCGTTCTGGATGAACAGCGTCAGATGCTGGCGCCCGTCCTCGCCCTCCGTCCAGCCGTAGCGGTCGCCGTTGTTGTCGAAGTGGAACGGCTCAGGATCCGGGAAGCTGCGGCCGACCCGCCGCTCGACCTCGGCCCGGAACGCGGCCAGCCCGCGCCGGTCGATCGTGTATTTCAGCCGCGCCGCCTTGCGGTTGGTGCGGTCGCCCCAATCGCGCTGAACCGTCATCACGGCTTCGGCAACCTTCAGCGCCCAGTCCGGCTCGCAGAACAGCATGACGTCGGCGGTGCGCGGATAGGTGTCGGGCTCGCCATGGGTCATGCCCATGCCGCCGCCCACCGTGACGTTCCAGCCCTTCAGCGCTCCGGCATCGTCCAAAATGGCGATGTAGCCGAGATCGTGGGCGAAGATGTCGACCTCGTTCGAGGGCGGCACCGCCACCACGGTCTTGAACTTCCGCGGCAGATAGGTGCGGCCGTAGACCGGCTCGTCTTCCGGCTCGCCGCCAACGACCCGCTCGCCGTCCAGCCAGATCTCGCGCCACGCCTGCGTCTTGGGCAGAAGGCCGTCCGAGATCTCGCGCGCGAGCTCGTAGGCCGCCTTGTGCGCTCCGGATTGGTGCGGATTGGTGGCTGCCAGCACGTTGCGGTTCACGTCGCCGCAGGCCGCGATGGTGTCCAGAAGCGCGGCGTCGATGGCCCGCATGGTGCGCTTCAGGTTGGACTTGATGACGCCGTGGAACTGGAAGGTCTGGCGCGTGGTCGCCCGCAGCGAGCCGTTGGCGTAGGTGCGGGCGATGTCGTCCAGGACCAGCCACTGGGCCGGCGTCACGACCCCGCCCGGAATGCGCAGGCGGATCATGAACGAATAGGCTTTTTCCAGCTTCTTCTTGGCGCGTTCCGGCCTGAGGTCGCGGTCGTCCTGCAGGTACATGCCGTGGAACTTGACGAGCTGGCCGTCATCCTCGGAAATCGCGCCGGTCGCGGCCTTGAGGACGCCCTCGGCGAGCGTGCCGCGCAGGAAGCCGGACGCCTCCTTGATGTGCTCGTTACGGGAGAGCTGGTCCTTGCTGATCTCGTCGGTCGACATGGGGGATCTCATGGGGCTGGCCAGCGCCGCCCGGTCCGGGGAGGCCCGGCGGGACGGCAGCGGCGCTCGGCGGTGCCGCGGCCGAGGTGAGCGGAGAAGAAACGGGCGTCAGTACACGTCGGTGAGGTAGCGCTTGTCGCGCTCGAGCTGGGCGACCGCGGCCTCGGCGGCGTCCGGCGTCAGCGCTTTGACCTCCGCGAAGGCCCGCACCAGGCTGGCCCGGACATCCCGCGCCATGGCCGTGCCGTCGCCACAGACATAGAAGCTGGCGCCGCCTTCGAGCCAATCCACGACGTCCCGGCGCTGCTCGTAGAGGCGGTCCTGAACGTAGATCTTCTCGGGCTGATCGCGGGAAAAGGCCACGTCGATGCGGCTGAGGCTGCCGTCGTCCAGCGCGTCCTGCCATTCGAGCTGGTACAGGAAGTCGTGCGTGAAGCGGCGGTCGCCGAAGAACAGCCACGAGCGGCCCGCGGCGCCCACCGCCCGGCGTTCCTGAACAAAGGCCCGGAACGGCGCGACCCCGGTGCCCGGCCCGACCATCAGGATGTCGGTTGCCGGATCGGCGGGAAGCCGGAAATGCCGGTTCGGCTTCAGGCGCACCTTGAGCCTGGCACCCCGCTTGACCCGGTCTGCCACGTGAGTGGAGGCGACGCCGGAGCGGGCCCGGCCATGCGTCTCGTAGCGAACCGCTGAGATCAGGAGGTGAGCCTCGTCGCCAACCTCCTTGCGGGAGGAGGCGATGGAATAGGCGCGCGGCGGCAGCGGGCGGGTGATGTCGCGCAACTGCTCGGCCGCGAGCGAGGCCGGGAAGGCAGCCAGCAGGTCGATCAGGTGGCGGCCTTCGCTCCAGGCCCGCGCCTGTCCGGAGTCGACGAGCTGGCGCGCGTCCGGGTGGCCGGTGGCGGCAACGAAGCGTTCGATCGTGACGGGCGAGAGCGTGCTGATGTCCCGCTCGGCCGTCAGGGCCTGGCGCAGCGCCTCGTCGCCGCTGAGCCCGGCCGCGGACAGGACCTCGGCCACGAGCTGTGGATCGTTGCTCGGGAACAGCTCCAGCGAGTCGCCCGGCTCATAGAGGGGAGCGGCGCCGTCGAAATCGAGCGCGACGTGGATCGTCTCCTTGTCCGAGCGCGACGAGTTCAGGTCGACATGGTCGACGACCTCGGCCTCGACCGGGGTGCGGCTCGGATCGCCGCCAGTGCGGCCGAAATCCACCGCCACCACATTGCTGGCCGCGGCAGCCACCGCGTCGGGGGAGGGCGCAGGCGCCAGCGCCTTGAGGGCCTGCTCGGTCCAGCTCGCCGCCCCGGCCTCGAAATCGAGATCGAGATCGACGCGGTCCAGCGCCCGGCGGGCGCCCAGCGCCTCGAGCCGCAGGTCGAGCGCGCGGCCCACCGCGCAGAACTCCGCATACGCCATGTCGCCGAGCGCGAGCACGCCGAAATCGACGCCCTCCAGCCGGGGCGCGCCGTCGCCCATGAGGGCCGCATAGGTCGTGGCCGCCCGGGCCGGCGGATCGCCTTCGCCCCAGGTCGCGGCGATCACCACGAGGTGGCGGGCCTTGGGCAGCTCCCCGAGGTCGAGATCGGCGAAATCCACCACGCGCGGCTTGAAGCCGCTCTTCTTGGCCGCCTTGCCGAGCTGGCCCGCAAGCCGCTCCGAATTCCCGGATTCGCTCGCATAGACGATCAGAAGCGGCTCCGCCGGGCGAGCCGCACCGGCCGGCACCGCGGCGGCTTGCGCCTGGCCGGCATCGACCCCGGCCAGAAAGCCGGACAGCCAGGCCCGTTGAACGGCGGAGGATCCCGCAAGAATGCGGTCGAGCCCGACAATGTCGTCGGCCGCAAACGGGGCGCTAAGGGGGATGAGAGATGAGAGTGGCACGAGGACAGACATAGCATTCGGCCCAGGCCTGACCAATGAACGCAAGTTGTCGATTTTAGAGTGGCAAAGAGAATGGGCGTCGCCGTCGGGACGGCGGGGGAGAAGAATTCTCCCTCGTGCCAGAGAGTGGCTGGGCCCTGCGGCGGCCGCGGCGGGCCCTCAGAGCATTTCGAGCGGCCCGGGGCGGGCGGGGCGCGGGAAGGCCGCGTCGAGCGCCGCGAGGTCCTGGGCGGTGAGGCGCAGGTCGGCGGCGGCCCTGTTCTGGCGCACATGGGCGGCAGCGCCGGCCTTCGGAATCGCGATCACGTCGCCGCTCCGCAGGACCCAGGCGAGCGCCACCTGGGCGGCTGTCGCGCCAAGCCGCTCGGCGAGGCCGGCAAGCGCCGGATGGGCGAGCAGCCGGCCCTGTTCGACCGGGCTATAGGCCATCACCGGGACGCTGTGCTGCGCCAGCCAGGGCAGCAGCTCGTGTTCGGGATTTCGGCGGGTCAGGTTGTAGAGGATCTGATCTGTGGCGCAGGCCCCGCCGCCGGCTGCGACCAGCTCGGCCATGTCCTCCGTGTCGAGATTGCTGACGCCCCAATGGCGGATCTTGCCGGACGCTCGCAGCCTCTCCATCGCTTCGACGGTTTCGGCGAGCGGCACCGATCCACGCCAATGCAGCAGGTAGAGGTCCAGCCGGTCGGTGCGGAGACGCTTGAGGCTCGCCTCGCAGGCCCGGGCGAGTCGCGCCCGCGAGGCGTTCTGCGGGTAGGCCTTGCTGACCAGGAACAGGGCGTCGCGCCTGTTGCCGAGCGCCTCGCCGATCAGCTGTTCGGCCGCGCCCTCGCCATACATCTCGGCGGTGTCGATCAGGGTCATGCCGAGCTCGACGCCCTCACGCAAAGCCGCGGCCTCGGCCGCGCGCCGATCCGCGCGCTCGCCCATGGTCCAGGTGCCCTGGCCGAGGGCCGGCACCTCCTCACCGGAGGGGAGGCGGACGCTCCGCATCAGAGGCCCCGCCTTGCGGGGCGGCCGGAAGCCCGGGACCCGGGCTGCTGCGGCGCCGTGCTGACCCAAACGTCCATGCCGAAACCTCGCTCAGCTTCTCAGGCCGGGCGCCTCCTGCCCGGTGCGGGCCACGTATTCCGTGTACCCGCCGCCATAGACATGCACGCCATCGGGCGTGAGTTCGAGCACGCGATCCGACAGGGCGGAGAGAAAGTGCCTGTCGTGGGAGACGAACAGCATGGTGCCCTCGTAGCGGGACAGCGCCTTGATGAGCATTTCCTTGGTGGTCATGTCGAGGTGGTTGGTGGGTTCGTCGAGCACAAGGAAGTTCGGCGGATCGTACAGCATGCGGGCCATGACGAGCCGGGCCTTTTCGCCGCCCGACAGCACGCGGCACCGCTTTTCCACGTCGTCGCCCGAAAAGCCGAAACATCCGGCGAGGGCCCGCAGGGAGCCCTGGCCGGCCTGCGGAAACGAGTCCTCCAACGTTTCGAACACGGTGCGCTGGTCGTCGAGAAGGTCCATGGCGTGCTGGGCGAAATAGCCGAGCTTCACGCTGCCGCCGACCGCGACCGTGCCGGAATCGGGCTCCGTGAACCCCGTCACGAGCTTCAGCAGCGTGGACTTGCCGGCGCCGTTGACGCCCATCACGCACCAGCGCTCCCGCCGCCGCACGGAGAAGTCCAGACCCGCATAGATGGGGCGGCCGCCATAGCTCTTGTGTACGCCTTTCAGCATTGCGACGTCGTCGCCGGAGCGCGGGGCGGGCGGGAAGTCGAACGCGACCGTCTGCCGACGCCGCGGCGGCTCGACGCGTTCGATCTTGTCGAGCTTCTTGACCCGGCTCTGCACCTGGGCGGCGTGCGACGCCCGGGCCTTGAAGCGCTCGATGAACTTGATCTCCTTCGCCAGCATCGCCTGCTGGCGCTCGAACTGGGCCTGCTGCTGCGTTTCGTTCAGCGCACGCTGCTGCTCGTAGAAGGCGTAATCGCCCGAATAGGTCGTGAGCGCGCCGCCATCGATCTCGATGATCTTGGTCACGATGCGGTTCATGAACTCGCGGTCGTGCGAGGTCATCAGGAGCGCGCCGCCGTAATCGCGAAGGAAGGATTCGAGCCAGATCAGGCTCTCGAGATCCAGGTGGTTGCTGGGTTCGTCGAGCAGCATCACATCGGGCCGCATGAGCAGGATGCGGGCCAGCGCCACGCGCATCTTCCAGCCGCCCGACAGCGCGCCGACGTCGCCGTCCATCATGGCCTGGGTGAAGCTCAGCCCGGCCAGGACCTCCTGGGCACGTCCCTGCAGAGCGTAGCCGTCCAGCTCCTCGAAACGCGCCTGCACCTCGCCGAACCGCTCGACCAGCGCGTCCATGTCGGCGGCTCCGGCAGGGTCCGCCAGCGCCGCCTCGAGCTGGCTCAGCTCGGCCGCCACCTCGCTGACCGGGCCGGCGCCGTCCATCACCTCTGACACGACGCTGCGGCCGGACATCTCGCCCACGTCCTGGCTGAAATACCCGATGGTGATGCCGCGCTCGGCCGCGACCTGGCCCTCGTCCGGCTGCTCCTCGCCGATGATCATTCGGAACAGGGTCGTCTTGCCGGCCCCGTTCGGCCCGACAAGGCCGACCTTTTCGCCCCGCTGCAGGGCGGCGGAGGCTTCGATGAACACGATCTGACGACCGTTCTGCTTTCCGATCTTCTCGAATCGTATCATCTGGTTGCGCGGTGCCGAGGTGGACGGGGAGGGGCGGGGCCTTACGTCATCGGCGGGGCCGGCAAAAGGGCAGGCGGCGTCACGGGGCCGCCGGTCGGGCCCGTCGGCGGTGCGATCGGACGCAGCCGCCCGGCATGCGGGCCGGGCAAATGCGGTGTAGAGCCGGGCCCGGCAGGTTCGCTCGGCCCCTTCGAGCCCAGCCGTGGCTTACGGGACAGCTCGATTGAACGTCACCCAGATCACCCACCACGACCTCGACGGCTACGGCGCGTCCACGGTTGCCGGAGCCTTGGTTCCGCTCGCGGCCGTCATCCATGTTCCCCGCTACGTCGATGTCGGGCCGGTGGTGGAGACCGAGCTGAAGCGCCTCGCCAAGGTGGCCGCCCCCGAGCTGCTGCTGGTCACCGATCTCGGCCTCGAGGACGTGGCGGTGAAGTTCCTGCGCAGCTTCGCGGCGCTGAACCGCCGGCGTGACCCGGGGACCGGCCACCGCCTCGTCGTCCTCGACCACCATGCGTCCTCGCTCGACCGCTTGAAGGCGCATGACGTCGCGCCATCGGCCGAGAACGGACCGCTGACCACCTTCGACCTCGGCGATCCGAACGTCGCGGTGCTGATCGACAGCACCCGCTCCGCCACCCGCATGGCCTTCGAGCACCGCGCCCTGTACGGCGCCGGCCCGGTGGATCCGGCCGTGGAGAGCCGGCTCGCGACCCTGGTCGGCGCCGTCGACGCGGTCGATCTCTGGCAGAAGGCGGTGCCGGCCTTTCGGGCCGGGTTGGTGCTCGACGAGGCCTTCTGGGACAACGTGTCCACGCTCGTGCCGCTCGGCCACCCCTGGCACGATCGGTTTGTCAGCGCGCTCCTCCTGGCGGTGGCTGGACTGATCGAGACCGGCCTCTCGCCGGCCGAAACGGAGCGCCGGATCGCCGCCGTCCGGGCCGAGATCCTCGACCAGTTCCTGGCCGACGATCCCGAGGACGACAGGTCCCTCACCACCCGGATGCGGGCGGCGCGGGTTCTGGCCCGCTCGCGCGAGCTGTTCAGCCCGCTGTCCGACGGGACGCTGCTGTCCTTCGGCCTCGATGCGGGCACCTTTCAGCGCGTCTCCGACCTGATCATGGAAACGGGCGGCGCCAAGCGCGTCGCCAACGTGCAGCGCACCGGCTCGGTGTCGTTCCGGTCCAACGACGAATCCGCCCTGACAGGCGCCCGGGCCTTCCGGGGCGGCGGGCACAGGGATGCGGCCGGCGGCAAGCTGCCGAGCGGGGCGGCCTTTTCGCTCGCCGATGCCTGCGCCCAGGTCGAGCCGCTTCTCAACCCGCCCGCGGCGGACCCGGCGGCCAGCCCCTTTGCGGCCCTGAAGGACTGGAAGGGCCAGCGCGGCTGACCGATCCGCGCGGCCGCCGCGCGGATCAGGCTCGCGTCGGGGCGGGGCGGCCGGAGTCGCGGCCGGCCAGGCTCTTCAGCAACTCCTCCAGTCGCTCCTCGATCGTGTCGCCTTCGACGCCTGCGAGCGCCCAGGCCGTGAGCGCAATGAAGATGGGGCGAACCTGAGGGTCCACATCCTCGCCGCGCTCGATCCACGACGCGAGCATGCCGTTGGCGTAATTGAAGCGCAGCACGAAGGTGTCGATTCCGACCGAGTTCATGCTGCCGTGGCCGAACTCCGCCAGCCAGCCGAGAGCGGTCGAGCCCTTTCGGTCCTGCTCCGTCAGAACCTGCCCGATCCGCATGCGCCGGTCCGGGTCCAGCGCGAGCGCGGCCTGCGCCGACCGGATGCCGGCCAGAACGCCGGCCGTGGTCCGGGGCGACCAGCCCTGCTTGAGCCCGAGGCGGGTATAGCGGTTGATCTCCGGACCGGACTCCCCCTGGAGCTGCCGCTCCGGAACGCGGTAGCTCAAATCGGCGAGATGCGAGCGGACCGACGGGCGCCGAAGGGCGAGCCTCAGACTGCCGAACATGCCGTCTCCATGGTCTCCGGCTGCGCTGCTCGGCCGATGTCGGGGAGCCTGGCGGGCTCGCGATGCGGCCCAAGCCGCCATGTCCCCTGCCGGCGGTCAAGCGCAGCCTGATGCCGCCGGCCCGGGCCGGCGCGGTCCGGCGCTCGTGCCCCCCGGCCGCGTTGCGCAGATGCAACGGACGGCATCGAGGCCCTGATCGCGATCCGATTCACTTTGACCCGGGCCGCGGTGTCTGCGAGTCGTTTTCGTGACGGTTCCCCAGCGGATTAAAACGGGAACGCGGTAAGGGCTCCGGCTCCACTCCGCGGCTGCCCCCGCAACTGTAAGCGGCGAGCCTCTCGACACCATGCCACTGGGCTTCGGCCTGGGAAGGCGGCGAGAGGCACCGACCCGCGAGCCAGGAGACCTGCCGTCAGTCGTGGTCACACGCGAGCACATCGGGCGGGGTGTCCTGATGGTCGGCGAACCTGCGCGCGGCGCAGGGGCGGCTTCGTTCGCGGTGACGTGCCACACCGCTGTCCGAGGTTTTACCGTGTTCATTTTCTGCCCGTCGGCGCTCGCCCGCGCCACGCGTTCCGGCCGTCTCCTGGCCGTGTCCGGGCTGCTTCTCAGCTCCGGCTCCGCTCTCGCCCAGCAGACCATCGAGGGCAGCCGGGCCCTGCCGCCCGTCACCGTCGATCCGCCCGCCGCCCCGGCCCGCCGACCGGCCGTCGTTCCGGCGGAACGCGGCGCGGCCACCCGCCCTGCGCCTGCGCACCG
>NZ_JAQGKF010000073.1 GCF_028290205.1 Enterovirga sp.
CCCGTCCTGGCCGATAAGACGGGCATGAGCGCGCGCCCCGACCTCCCCTTCAGGTCCCTCTATCGGCACGGTTTCGCCCGGGTCGCGGCCTGCGTCACGCGTTCGCACGTGGCCGATCCGCCCCGGAACGCCGAGAGCGCCATCGCGGCGGCTCGCCGCTGTCACGAGCAGGGGGTCGCGGTCGCCGTGTTCCCCGAACTCGGCCTGTGCGGCTACGCCATCGAGGACCTGCTGATGCAGGACACGCTGCTCGACGCCGTGGAGCGGGCGGTGGAGCAGGTGGTGGCCGCCTCGGGCGGTCTGATGACCGTGCTGGTGGTCGGCGCGCCGCTCCGGCACGGCTCCCGGATCTACAACACGGCCTGCGTGATCCATCGCGGCCGGCTGCTCGGGGTGGTGCCCAAGACCTACCTGCCGACCTACCGGGAGTTCTACGAGGCCCGCCATTTCGCCTCCGGGGCCGGCGCGCCGGGCGCCGACATTCGGGTGGGCGCGCTGTCGGCCCCGTTCGGGACCGACCTCCTGTTCGCCGCGGACGACGTTCCCGGGCTCGTCGTCGGGGTCGAGATCTGCGAGGACATGTGGATCCCCGTCTCGCCGGGCGCCGAGGCCGCGCTGGCCGGCGCGACCGTGCTGCTGAACCTGTCCGGCAGCCCGATCACCATCGGGCGGGCGCGCTCCCGCAGCCTGCTCTGCCGCTCGCACGCGATGCGCTGCCTCGCCGCTTACGCCTATGCGGCCGCCGGCGCGGGCGAATCCACGACCGATCTGTCCTGGGACGGACAGACCTCGATCCACGAGGCGGGCGTCCTGCTGGCCGAGGGCGAGCGCTTCGCGCCCGGCGAGGTCGTCACCGTGGCGGATGTCGACCTCGACCTGATCCGGCTGGAACGGGCCTCCATGGGCACGTTCGACGACAACCGGCGCACCCGGCCGGACGGCCACCCCTACCGGCGGATCGGCTTCCGGCTGGACCCTCCCACCACGGATCTCGGGCTCGCCCGGCCCGTCGAACGCTTCCCCTTCGTTCCGGCGGATCCCGCCCAGCTCGCTGAGGATTGCTACGAGGGCTACGAGATCCAGGTGGCCGGGCTCGAACAGCGGCTGCGGGCCACCGGCACCCGGCGCGTCACCATCGGCATCTCGGGCGGGCTCGATTCCACTCACGCGCTGGTCGTCACGGCCAAAGCCTTCGACCGGCTCGGCTGGCCGCGCCAGGACATCCTCGGCTACACCATGCCGGGTTTCGCGACCTCGTCCGAGACCAAGGGCAACGCCCATCGGTTGATGGCCGCCCTCGGCATCACGGCGACCGAGCTCGATATCCGGCCCTCGGCCCGGCAGATGCTGGCTGATCTCGGCCACCCCTTCGCCCGGGGCGAGCCGGTCTACGACACGACCTTCGAGAACGTGCAGGCGGGGCTGCGGACCGATTACCTGTTCCGCCTGGCCAACCGGCACGGCGGCATCGTGGTCGGCACCGGCGACCTGTCGGAACTGGCGCTCGGCTGGTGCACCTACGGGGTCGGCGACCAGATGAGCCACTACAACGTCAATGCCGGCGTGCCCAAGACGTTGATCCAGCACCTGATCCGCTGGGTGGCGACGACCGAGCAGTTCGACGAGGACGTGGGCGAGGTCCTGCTCGCCATCCTGTCCGGCGAGATCTCGCCCGAGCTGGTGCCGGTCGAGGCGGGAGCGAAGCCACAAAGCACCGAGGCAGCCATCGGCCCCTACGCGCTGCAGGATTTCAACCTGTTCTACACGCTGCGCTACGGCATGCGGCCGTCCAAGATCGCCTTTTTGGCCGAGCGGGCCTGGGCGGATCCCGACCGGGGCGGCTGGCCGGCAGGCTTCCCGGCCGACCGGCGGCCGAGCTACGACCTCGCCACCATCCGGCACTGGCTGGAGGTGTTTCTGCGCCGCTTCTTCGGCTTCGCCCAGTTCAAGCGCTCGGCCCTGCCGAACGGGCCAAAGGTCTCCCATGGCGGCTCGCTGTCGCCCCGGGGCGACTGGCGCGCCCCGTCCGACGGCAATGCCGAGATCTGGCTGGCCGAGCTCCGGGCCAACGTGCCCGAAAGCTGAAGCGAGAGGACCGAGGCGGCCGTGCTGTGGCCGCCCCGGTCAGCCGGCCCTACGGGCAGGCGTGCCGCATGCCGTCATAGCCGAGATAGGTGCCGCTGCCCGGGTCATAGGACCGGAAGCGCTGCGAGCAATACGCAACGGCGTTCGGCTGAGGCGCGGCATAGACCGGAGCCGGCCCGGGCGCGGCCTGCGAGGCGATGACGCCGCCCAGCAGCGCACCGGCCGCCAAGCCGCCGATCAGCGCCCCGGTGCCGACACCACCACGCCGGCCGTAATAGCCGCGATGGCCGTAATGGCGCCGGCCGTAATAGCCGCCCCGGCGGTAGCCGCGTCCGCCCCATTGCGCGTAGGAGGTCGCCACGCCCTTGCTCTCCAGGCGGGACAGGATGTCCGCTGCCTGAGCACCCTGCGCGGAGGCCGGCGCGGTCCCCATCAGCATCAGCATCGAGAGACCTGCTGCACCCCCCGCGAATGTACGTCCGCTCATGTCGTTCTCCACACCGTCAGTGAGTTGGTTCAACGACCTGTCGGGGGCTCGGTTCGGATCATGTCCGAACGTTAATGTCCGGCGCTGGTTTCGTCCGCGAACACGCGGCGCTTGACCACCTCCGCGTGCAGCTCTACGGCCGCCGGGCCCCCACCGCACGGGCACAGGAAGGCTCCGGGCGGATGTCGCGCCTCTTCATCAGCCATTCCAGCCGCAACAACGCCGAGGCGGCGGCGCTGCTGGCGTGGCTGAAGGAGCAGGGCTGGGACGACGTCTTCCTCGACATCACGCCCGACCGCGGCATCGCGGCGGGCGAGAAGTGGGAGCGCTCGCTGAACGAGGCCGCGTCGCGCTGCGAGGCGGTGCTGTTTCTGGTCTCGCGCGACTGGATCGGCTCGCGCTGGTGCCGCAAGGAATACGACCTCGCCCGACGGCTCAACAAGCGGCTGTTCGGCGCTCTCATCGAGGTCATCCCCGTCGCCGAACTGCCCTCGGAGGTGACCGAAACCTTTCAGATGGTGGACCTCGCCTCCGGGCAGGACCACCGCATGATCCGGGCCGAGATCCCGCGCACCCACGAGGAGGTGCATGTGACCTTCTCGCGCGAGGGTCTGGCGCGGCTGAAGGGCGGGCTCAGCAAGGCCGGACTGGATCCCAAGTTCTTCGCTTGGCCGCCGGAGGGCGATCCGGGCCGCTCGCCCTATCGCGGCCTCAAGCCCCTCGAGGCGGAGGATGCCGGCATCTTCTTCGGCCGGGACGCCCCCGTGGTCGAGGGGCTGGACATGCTGCGGGGCCTGGCCGAGGCCGCCGCGCCGCGGCTCTTCGTGATCATCGGCGCCTCGGGAGCCGGCAAGTCGTCCTTTCTCCGCGCCGGTCTGCTGCCGCGCCTGGCGCGCGACGACCGCACCTTCCTGGCCCTGCCGGTGATCCGGCCAGAGGGAGGCGCGCTCACCGGCGAGGCGGGCCTCCTGCCCTCCCTCGAGAGCGCGCTGGCGCGGCACGGCCTCCCGCAATCGCGCGCCGCCATCCGGACCGCCATCGCGGGCGGCGCGGCCAGTCTGAAGCCGCTTCTGGCGCGCCTGGTCGAGCGCTCGCTCGGCGCGATGCCGGAGGCGGGCGGAAGCGCCAAGCCGCCCGTCCTGGTGCTGGCTGTCGACCAGGCCGAGGAGCTGTTCCGGCCGGAGATGGAGGGCGAGGAGCTGCTCGCGCTGATGCGCGACCTCGTCGCCGCGGACGAGCCGGCCATCATCGGTCTCTTCACCATCCGGTCGGATTCCTATGACCGGCTCGAAACCGCGAAGCCCCTGGAAGGCCTGCGCCAGCGCACGCTGCCGCTGCTGCCGATGCCGCGCGGCGCCTACCAGACGGTGATCGAAGGGCCGGCCTCGCGGCTGGCCGGAACAGGCAGGCCGCTCGCCGTCGAGCCCCGGCTGACGCAGCGGCTGCTGGAGGACATCGAACGCGGCGGCGGCTCGGATGCGCTGCCGCTGCTCGCCTTCACGCTCGGCCAGCTCTACGTCGATTTCGGCGGCGGCGGCGCCTTGCGGCTCGAGGATTACGACACCTTCGGCGGCATCCGGGGCGCAATCGAGGCCGCCGTGAAGCGGGCCCTGGCGGCGGCGGACCGCGACCCCCGCCTGCCCCGGGACGCCGAGGCGCGGCTGCTGCTGCTCCGGCGCGGGCTGATTCCGTGGCTCGCCAATGTGGACCCCGAGACCGCCAGCCCGCGCCGTCGGCGGGTGCCGCTCTCCGACATCCCGCGCGAGGCCGAGCCACTGATCCAGCTCCTGGTGGAGCAGCGCCTCCTGTCGGTCGACCGCTCGGTTATCCGCGACAGCGCCGGGGAGCGGATCGAGACCACCATCGAGCCGGCGCACGAGGCGCTGTTGCGGCAATGGGGCCTGCTGCGCGGCTGGCTGGACGAGGATTTCGCGGCGCTCACCATCCTGGAAGCGGTGAAGCGTGCGGCGCGGGACTGGGTCGCCAATGCCCGGGGCGCCGATTGGCTGAACCACACCGGAAGCCGGCTCGCCGAGGCCGAAGCCATCGCCAGCCGGCAGGACCTCGCCGCCGATCTGGGCGAGGTCGCGAGGAGCTATCTCGGGGCCTGCCGCGAGCGGGACGACGCCGAGGAGCGCGCCCGGCTGGAGCGGATCGAGAGCGAGCGCCGGCTGGCCGAAAGCCAGATCCGGCTCGCCGAAAGCGACCGGCTCGCGGCCGAGGAGCGGGCCGCGGCCGCGCAGGCCAAGGCCGCGGCCGCGCGGCGCT
>NZ_JAQGKF010000123.1 GCF_028290205.1 Enterovirga sp.
GGCGGCGAGCCGCTCCGCCTTGGCCAGCGTGTCGTCGGTCGAGCCGTTGTCGACAAAGATCACCTCCTCGGCGAGCCCGGCGACCGAACCGATACATCCCTCGACGTTGAGGCTCTCGTTCTTGGCCCGGATGATGAGAGACAGGCCCGGCAGAAGGCGCTCGCGGCCGATCAGCGGGTCGGTGCGGCTCGGCAGCCCGGACGGGAGAGCGGCGCCGCGCCAGTTCAGGGCGTTGATCGGGTTGTTGCGGTGGGCCAGCGTGATGTCGGTCAGGCCGCTGACCAGGACGTGGCGGACGGAGCCCGGCCACGAGGACAGTCGCAGCCGCTTCAGCTCGGCTTCTCCGGAGGAGATCACCACCAGGCCGTGATCCACTTCGAACCGGATCGCGACCCGGTCCTCGGCGCGCGGGAACGGGATCCGCACCGGGGGAAACAACACGCCGGCCGCGCTCATCACGACAAGCGACGCCGCCCGGCCGGGCAGGTCGAGGGTGAGTTCCAGCTCCGTCTTCCCGGGCTCGCTCTCCCAGGTGATCGTGACGGCGGCGGCGCCGTCGTCCGGCCGGCCGCTGAGATCGAGCACGTCGGTGACCGCGAAGCCGTGCGGAAGCGGAAAGCGGTTCATGCTGCGCGTCCGGTCCGCGTCTGGACGAGCCGCCCCAGGAAGGTATCGATCCCGGACACGGTGTGTCTCCAGCCGTCCTCAGGCACGCTGGCCGCTGCCGCCTGAGCGAGGCGAACGAGATCCGCCCTGTTCCGCTGCAGCCCGTGCAGATGAGCGATCAGTTCCCCGGCGACGTCGTCGGCGTGGTTGTCGACCAGAAGGCCGTTGACCCCGTGCTGCACGACCTCGTCGACGGCGCCCACGGCCGTGACGACGGGCACGCAGCCGAACGCCATGGCTTCCAGGATCACCAGCGGGACGCCCTCCCGGTGCGAAGCCAGAATCTGAACGTCGGCCCAGGCGAAATGCTCCGCCAACTCGTCGTCGTCGAAGACCGGCGGCAGGCGCCGACGCTCCAGAGCCGGAGGCAGGGAACGGCCGGCCAGCACCGGGGCGCCGACGAAGCGGAGATCCAGCTGTCCCTCCGAGCGATCGGCCTCGCGGGCGATTTCCCCGAGCCTGTCCAACCCCTTCTCGGCGTCGAGACGGCCGATATAGAGGACCCGCAACGGCCCGGTGGCGGGCCGGTCGATCTTGGCCGCCACAGCGGCGGCCAACGTCGCCGCGGGGAACGCGCGCGACGGCCCGTTCGGGGCCACACAGATGCGGTCCCGGCGAAATCCGCTCGCCGTCATCCAATTGGCGAGCTGCCGCGAGATGACAATCGCGCCGTCTGCCGCCCCCATGCCGTCGCGCGTCATGTGCGCGTGCCCGGTCGGCGCGCCGTCGATCTCCGCATCGTGCAGGTGCAGGTACGGGACCATGATGCCGCTGCGGCTGCGCAGGGTCGGGGACAGCGCAGCCCAATCCGCCACATGCGACGGCACGAACACATCCGCCTGCCCGACGATGCTGGCGATCCGCCGCAACGCGCCGGGCTCGTTCCACAGGCTTTCCGGCGCGTCCTGCTTCGCTGGCAGAACGTGAATCTCGTCGAACGCGGCCGCGACCTCCTTGTGGGATTCGACGCTCTGGTGACGGGTCACCACGACGCTCGTGCGGTTGCCGAGACGCCTCAGTTCTTCCGCGACCCTGAGCGAGACCCGCTCGACGCCGCCGAAGCTGAAAATCGGCAGGCCCATGACGATGTCCAAGCGGTCGCGCCGGGTGCCGCCCCGGAAGGCGAACTGCCCCTCCCCGAGAAGCAGCCAGCACAGCCGGTCAATGCAGCCCTGGACGGCGCCGCGCTGCCATTCATCGGCGATCAGGTCGGGCGGGTGGCCGGGCGGCAGGCGTCTGCGCAGCCGGACGCAGAGCCGCAGAAGCGCCGATTGGGCGGGGTCGGGCTCGAGCGCGGGAAGCGTCTCGGCGTGCTCGGGCAGCAGCGGCGACCGAATCCGCACCGTCCGGTGGGCGAAGTCCGGCTGCGGGCGGAGAGCCGTCGCCAGCCATTCGATTCCGGCCTTGACGGCGACCTCGGCCACGGTGTTGGCCTTGATGGCGATCACATCGGCGGGCAGCATCTCGGGGCTGTCGACGATTTCGAGCCTGGTGCCTTGCGAGTGTTCCAGCCGGTAGGCGACCATCGTCGCTTCGGAGATTTTGGCCCCGAGATCCGCGAAGAGCCACGCATCGAGCCGCGCCGCCCGAAGGGCCGCCATGGCTCCCGGCCGGGCGACCACAAGCGTCGGCGGCGGCTGGCCTGAAACCCGGTTCGGCAGCGTGTAGGCCAGCAGCTCGTTCAGAAACGCGTCGAGGCTGGTCTGCCGGACGGCGCCCGCCGGATCCGACAGGTACGTCACCGTCTCCGATTCCATTTCCACGAGCGCGAAGGCGTCGGTCCAGCCCTCGATGATGACCCGGGCCTGCTTGCGGGCGAGCGGACCGAGCCGCCAGCGCTCCAGGAACGCGCGCGCAAGGCGCGGGCCCGCGCCCATCCCGTCCACCTGCCCGCGATGGGCCAGCGTCAGATGCGCGTTGAACAGGCCCACGACCCGGCCCGGCCGCGACAGGACAGGGAGGAGCACCTCCAGGGCCGCGGGAGCACGGTCCTGCGCCGGCAGGAGTTTGAGCCCGCCGGCGAAGGCGCGCCCGGAGAAGATCAGCACGCCGATGGGAAGCTGGCCGTCCAGCACGCTGGCCAGCGTGTCGATGGGCGGCCCGAGCAGGCGACGACGCAGATCATCGAAGCCGATCTCCCTCACCGCCGCGACCGTGGCCGCGCCGTGCCGTTCAAAGGCGGCAAGCGCCTCGTCGAGCGCGGTCGGAGACAGGGCCGACATCTCGGCCGGAAACCAGACGAGGTCCTCGGGAGCCACAAGCGCCACGAGGGCGGCGAGCGCCGAGCGGCGGTCGGCGTGCCACACAAAGCGCATGGTCGGCGCGACGGCCGAGGACAGCGCCGCGAGGCGCGGAGTCACCTGTTCGGTGAGCCCGTGGACGACCACCGGCTGGCCCGGATGGGCGTCCCACACCCGGGCGAGGACGTCGACGAAATCCGCCCCGCCGTCGGCGTCCAGCAATACGACATGGAACTCCACGCGTGTTTCCCCACCCTCGCCCGTCGGGCTCGCAACCTTCGACCTGTCGCCAGCGCCGGACCCCGGCACCGGGGCGGCTCGACGACGAAACTGTGTGCCGGCGCTCAGGCGCCCTCGTTCAGAAAGGCCGTCAGGCCAGCCGTGAAATTGGCCCGATCCTGATGCGGGTGCCGGTCGAAGCTGACGAAGCGCGCCGCCTCGAAGGCAGCCTCGGCCATCGCGTCGCGTGTCGGTTCGACTGCGTGGGCCGCCGCCCCGCGGCCCAGTCCGGTGATTCGCGACAGGCAGTGCCGGCTCGGCTCGAACCACTCCCGGCCGGCCTCCTGCGGCGTGCCGTCGCGTGGCGAGGTCAGGGCGGCCGGCAGGCATCCGGCATTCCAATCCTCGTCCGACAGCACGGGCAGGGCGTCGGCCGCCCCGTTGAGCGGCAAGGACGCCGGGAAGAAGGCTTCGGGGCGCCGGGCCTGGTCGTGCCGATAGGGCAGCACCGCGAGCGGGCGCCCGGCCGCGAGCGCATCGAGCGCCAGCGTCGAATAGGTGGTGATAACCCCATCCACGGCGCGCACGAGCCGGGCCACAGGCCAGTCGAGTGCCAGCAGCGCCATGTCGTCCATCAGGACGAGATTGGGCCGGGCCAGGAGGTCCGGCCGACCATAGACGGACGAATCGTCAGGGTGGGGCCGCAGAACGAACAGCGTGTCGGGGTTGCGGGCGAGCAGGCGCTCGATCCAGGCGTAGGTCGCCTGGCTGCCGTGCCGGTGCGCGTCCCAGTGCAGGTTGGTGCCGATCAGCACCTTGCGGGCGAAGGCGCCGACCTGCGCCCCGAGCCGCGCGGCGAGAGCCGCGTCGTCACCCGGCAGCAGAGCATCGAGCAGCTTCGGCGAACCCGTCACGGCAATCCGGGCGGCATCGGCCGGCGGCAGAGCGGCCCTGAGCGTCGCGGCCGTGGCCTCGTCCCAGGCTCCGAAGGACCCGGCCGCGAAGGTGAGGCGGCGCGGCAAGGTCATGCCGTGCTGGAGGCAGAGCGTGCTGGCGCCGCGCCGGCGCGCCTCGAACAGCAGCTGGGAGGCCGACAGATGCGTCGCCGAGACGTAGCCCTCGGCGGAGCCGATCACGAGCGCCTCGTCCACCCCGCCCCAATGGTCCATCGCGTGGAAGCCGCCCTGAACCGTGTCGATCGGGGTGCAGGCCACGGCGGCGCGCTTGAGCACCGCCGCGATGGAACCGGCCAGATGCGGCGCGATGAGATCGGTGCGCAGCGTCGTCCGGACCCGGCTCGCCGGCCACACGTCCAGCAGCGAGCGCAGGAAGGACCAGTCCTGAACGAAGTTCAGGTGGTAATGGAGGACGGGCGCGTTCGAGGCGTCGAAATCCCGTCTTTTCTGAGCGCGATAGGAAATGTCGAGAAAGCGCCCGATCCTGTCGCGAACCTCTGCCTCGTCCGGCGGCGTCTGCGACACAGCCTCGACGAGCAGGTATGTCTGGTGGGTCGGCTGCTCGGACCGAAAGGGGTCGACGCGCTGCCAATGGGCGATCGCGGCCAAGGACGGATCGGCCCCGCCGATCCGGGCCATGCCTCGCCCGGCATTCAGCTCGTCGAAGGGCGTCGCGCCGATCCCCACCAGCCTGAGGATGTGCACCCAGCTGCTGAGCGGCAGGATGGTGGAATGGTAGGTGTTCCAGTCGGAACTGGGCCTGTGCGAAATGGAAACGAGCCCGCGCCGGGGCAGCAGCGCCCGCATGTTCAGCACGAAATCGGCCAGATGCTCGATGTCGAGATGCTCGGCGACGTCGAGGCAGGTCAGCAGGTAATCGTCCCCGAGCACCTCTCCGACGCGGGCCCTAAGCTCCCGGGCTGAGCCCGCCGCGTAGGCCGACAGATCGGCGCGCGCGTAGAACGGCGCCTCGCGCTCCGCGATGTCGACGGTCATGGTCCGGATGTCGAAGGGCTCGAGTTCGCGCGCGAGCCGCCCGTTGCCGCCGCCCATGTCGAGGACCCTGCCGGCATGCTGCCCGGCCAGGCGGGAGAGCGGCGCCGCGATCACCGCAGGATCGAACGAAGAGATCCCTGCGTCGTGACCAAAGTAGTTTCTAGCATAAATGGATTCGTAGTCGGTGATACAACCGCGACGCATATCCCCCTCCTACAACCGCGCGTATAGGCGTTAGTTCACGAGGGAAGTCAAGCCCGGCTTGTGAGCAGATTGTTGGACATATCTGGGCGTGCAAAAAAGGATATACTTTTCCTTGCAGTTTTCCGCGCGGTCGAGGCCTCTACTTCACGCCACACCTTGCAGTTGCTTTTATTTTCTTGCCGAGGGCCCGGGCCCCTCCCGCGGCCCGATGCCAGGTTGACGGATACGGCTCGGCCGTCATGGATCCGCTCGTAGGACGACCCGGCTGCGCGAAACGCTGGGCGACGGAGCCGACGGGCTCCAGGTCCGATCAGGTCAATCCCAGATTAGTGCTGGATACAGAGCATGGTTTATGATCGAATTGTTTCGCTCGGGTCGGCCTGCGAGCCCGCCTACCAAATCCGCAGCCACACCGGGAAGAGTGAGGCAGACTATTTCGACTGGCTAATTACACCGGCAGAAAGCCTGATTACGGCTATCGAGACGGATTTCTCTGGTTTTGATAACAAACAGGACTTCGTTATCACCGAAGACAAAGGCTCGGTGATCAATAATCGCACCAAGATCGAATACCGCCATTCCTTTCCTCGCGGTTCCGACGGACTGATCCGCGATGACTTCCTGACGTCGTTTTCCGAGTACGAGGCCAGGACGGCCTACCTGTTGGGGCGCTGGCGGTCGAACTTCTCGCGCCCGGGCCGCGTCCTCTTTATCCGCCGTGACATCACCCTTGAGGAGGTGGAGCGCCTGAGTCGCGCGATTCAGGACGCCTACCCTCAGGTGCAGGCCAAGATCCTCGTCGTGGCCTCGGACGATTACGAGTCGCTCACCACGGTGCCGGGCGTCAGCTTCGCGCATATCCCCGGCCACACCGGCGACGGCCTCGGGCAGCCGGAGGCCTGGAGACGCAAATTCATCCAGCTCGGGCTGGTGGCGCCGAGCGCTCCGACCTTGGATTTCAAAGGCGAGATCCCGCCGGACCACTGACCCCCGCAGCCGAGGCCGAGCGGCCCGTCCTCTCGGGGGCGACCCGCACGCCGGGAAGCGCCAAAGCGGCGCGAAGTCGGACAGGTTGCACTCCCAAGTCGGGCCTTCAACCGCAAGGACCGATTACATCGGGCAATTGATCGGCAGGACGAGATCAGGATAAAACTAGCGTGCCCTGGCGGCTGATTTCGTCCTGCCAGGGGCGCGGTTTTGTGAATGCTCGTCAGCCGCGTAACGCGCAATTCCAATGGAGCTGAGGAGCTAGTGATGCGGGCTGGACAGACCTTGTCCGACTATGTCGAACTGGTCTCTGACGAGGGCAATCCGCGTCGACCGAATATTTACAGCCTGCTCGAATGCACAACGCTGCCGGAATCGCTGGCAGAGCGCTTCGAATGCGGCGGCGAGCGGAAGTTCCTGTATCCGCTCGTCTTCGACACGATGCTCAACGTCCCGGGCATCCTCAAGACCCTGAAGGACCCGGTCGTCGCGGCCGTCCAGGATGGGCGTGGCGTCATCGTCCTCGACGATTCCTGCGAAGGACCGCCGCTCGCCGAAAACGCCGTCACGCAGATCGCGACCATCGCGCGGGAGCTCAACTTCCCTCCCGACGCTCTGGTCATCATCAACCACAACATGGATTACGGCCGCTGGATGGACGGCTGGGCCGCCCGCCATGGCGCGGGCCTGCACCGGCCGCTGAGCGTCTACTACCACTCCTGGGTCGTATCGGTGACCGAGATGCTGGCCGGACTGCGGCGCAAGGACACCCAGCTGATCGGCCCGATGTTTCCCGATCCGGACTCGCTCGAGCAGCATATCGAGCGGCAGCTGGGGGCGCGAATCGGCGACCGCGCAGCGGGCAACAAGCAGTTTCTCGCCATGAACTTCGCCGCCCGCACGCACAGGATCCTCCTGATGCTGGACCTCATCGACCGGGACATCCTGTCCCGCGGCGAGGTGTCCTTCGGCGGCGTGGGCCGGAAGCTGTCGCCGGCCACGGTCGAAGCGCAGCGGGAGGAACTTGCGTATTTCTTCCAGTGGAGCCGGCTCAAGCGCCACTGGGACGCTTTGACGGCCATGGGCCCGCTCACCCTGCCGGGCGGCGACCGGCCGCACGATCCGAGCGGCGGAAGCCTGATCCTCGATTTCGACTTCGAGGCGCACCGCCGGACGGCGTTCAGCGTGGTCACCGAGAGCGACTTCACGGCTCGGGGCCTCCGCCGCATCACGGAAAAGAGCCTGAAGCCGCTGATCGGCCTCCATCCGTTCATAACCATCGGCCTGCCGGGAACGCTGCGAACGCTGCGGCAGCTCGGGTTCAAGACCTTCGACGGCCTGATCAACGAGGATTACGACGCCGCCTTCGACGCCGAGATCAGGTTCGAGCTGGCCACCCAGGAGATCCACCGGCTGGCCACCATGGACCGACGCGCCACCGACCTGTTTCTGTATGAGGCGGCACCGGCCCTGATTCACAACGCGAGGCACGTCGTCTTCGGCCTGCCGGCCGTGCTGCGTGAAACCATGGTGCTGCCGGCCTTGGAGGCCCTGGAGGGCATCACCCGGAAGCCTGCAGCCCTCTAGCGGCGCCGCACCGGCGCGGGCCCGATCGCCCCGGAGCCCGGGCCGGGCAAGCCCGTATGCGGGCTGGGCCGCAAGGGCGCTCTCGTGGGGACCGCCGCAAAACAGCACTTGAGCCGCTCGGGCCGCCGTGCTCTGTCGCCTCACTGCGTCCGGTGCCCATTCGGGTGAAACGGGAACGAGGTTTGGGTGTCCCCCGAAGCCTCGGCTGCCCCCGCAACTGTGAGCGGCGAGTTCGAACCCACCATGTCACTGGCCTTCGGGCTGGGAAGACGGGCCGAACGGAGAGCCGCGAGCCAGGAGACCGGCCGGACGCGATCGAACCTGCGGCGGGGAGCCGCAAGGAGGTTGTTGATGGATTCTCCACGCCGATTCGCGTGGGCATTTGCCGTTTGCGTGCCCGCTTTGAGCTTTGCCGAGGGGGCTCGAGCTCAGACCGCTCTGCCCGAAATCGTGGTCAACCCTGAAGGTCGCGCTGCGCGGCCGCAGAGCGCCGAGACACCGCGGCGGGCTCCCGCCGTGGCCCGGCCGGCCCGCCCGTCCACGCGGGCGGCCCGACCCTCGGGGGGCAC
>NZ_JAQGKF010000146.1 GCF_028290205.1 Enterovirga sp.
AGCCGCCGTCCCGCCCGGTTCCGGCTGCGGCTTGGCGGTGCAGGGCGCCCCGCCGCGCTTCCCCCCGCGTCCCGCCCCTGCTACACGGCCCGCCTAGCCCGACCCTTGCCTGACCGACCGCCGCAGCGCGCGGGGGCGCGGTTGCGCGCAGCTCACGAGTCGCCCTGTCCCGG
This sequence comes from Enterovirga sp., assembly GCF_028290205.1. Taxonomy (GTDB): domain Bacteria; phylum Pseudomonadota; class Alphaproteobacteria; order Rhizobiales; family Beijerinckiaceae; genus Enterovirga. Next base: position 174 of record NZ_JAQGKF010000146.1, read on the forward strand.
GGGCGCGAGGTCCCATGCCCAAACGCACCGACATCTCCACCATCCTGATCATCGGCGCCGGGCCGATCGTGATCGGGCAGGCCTGCGAGTTCGACTATTCCGGCACCCAGGCCTGCAAGGCGCTCCGGGCCGAGGGCTACCGCATCGTGCTGGTCAATTCGAACCCTGCCACGATCATGACCGACCCGGACCTCGCTGACGCCACCTATGTCGAGCCGATCACGCCCGAGATTGTCGCCAAGATCATCGAGAAGGAGCGTGGTGACCGCACCAAGGGCTTCGCCCTCCTGCCCACCATGGGCGGTCAGACGGCGCTCAACACCGCCCTGTCCTTGAAGAAGATGGGCGTGCTCGAGCGCTTCGAGGTCGAGATGATCGGCGCCGATGCGGAGGCAATCGACAAGGCGGAAGACCGGCAGCTCTTCCGCGAGGCGATGACCAAGATCGGGCTCGACACGCCAAAATCGCGCCTCGCCAACGCCTCGGCGCTGAAGACCGCCGACCGGGCGCGCCATCTCGCGGAGCGCGAGGCGGCCGGGAGCCCCGAGGCGGTGGCCGCCTTCGAGGCGGAGTGGAACCGGGGCGAGAACACGCGCCGCAAGCGCTACCAGGAATACGCGCTCGGCGAGGCCCTCAAGGCCCTGGCCGAGGTCGGGCTGCCGGCCATCATCCGGCCCTCCTTCACCATGGGCGGGACTGGCGGCGGCATCGCCTACAACCGGGCCGAGTTCCTGGACATCGTGGAGCGCGGGCTCGACGCCTCGCCGACCAACGAGGTCCTCATCGAGGAGAGCGTGCTCGGCTGGAAGGAATACGAGATGGAAGTGGTCCGCGACCGGGCGGACAATTGCATCATCGTCTGCTCCATCGAGAACGTGGACCCGATGGGGGTGCATACCGGTGATTCGATCACGGTGGCGCCGGCGCTGACGCTGACCGACAAGGAATACCAGATCATGCGCGACGCCTCGATCGCGGTGCTCCGCGAGATCGGCGTCGAGACGGGCGGCTCGAACGTGCAGTTCGCGGTGAATCCCGAGAACGGCCGCATGATCGTGATCGAGATGAACCCGCGCGTGTCGCGCTCGTCCGCGCTCGCCTCCAAGGCGACCGGGTTCCCGATCGCCAAGGTCGCGGCCCGGCTGGCGGTCGGCTACACGCTGGACGAAATCGAAAACGACATCACGGGCGGGGCGACGCCGGCCTCGTTCGAGCCGACCATCGACTACGTGGTCACCAAGATCCCGCGCTTCGCCTTCGAGAAGTTCCCGGGCGCCGAGCCGACGCTGACCACCGCCATGAAGTCGGTCGGCGAGGCCATGGCCATCGGCCGCACCTTTCCGGAATCCCTGCAAAAGGCGCTGCGCTCCCTCGAGACGGGGCTCGACGGGCTCGACGAGATCGAGATCGAGGGGCTCGGCCGCGGCGACGACCGCAACGCCGTCAAGGCCGCGCTCGGCACGGCCACCCCGGACCGGCTGCTCCAGGTCGCCCAGGCGCTGCGCATGGGCTGGAGCCACGAGGAGATCTACGAGAGCTGCCGCATCGACCGCTGGTTCATCGACCAGCTCCAGGGCATCGTCGATCTGGAGCGGCGCGTGAAGGCGCACGGCCTGCCGCAGACGCCGGGCGCGCTTCGGCAGCTCAAGGCGGCGGGCTTCTCCGACGCGCGGCTCGCCGTGCTGGCCGGCACCACCAAGCAGGAGGTGCGGGCGCTGCGTGACCGGCTCGACGTCAGGCCCGTGTTCAAGCGCATCGACACCTGCGCGGCCGAGTTCGCCTCGCCCACGCCCTACATGTACTCGACCTACGCGCCGCCTTTCGCCGGCGAACTCGCCGACGAGGCCGTTCCGAGCGACCGCAAGAAGGTGATGATCCTGGGCGGTGGGCCGAACCGCATCGGCCAGGGCATCGAATTCGACTATTGCTGCTGCCACGCCTGTTTCGCCCTGCGCGATGCCGGGTTCGAGACCATCATGGTCAACTGCAACCCGGAGACCGTGTCGACGGATTACGACACGTCGGACCGGCTCTATTTCGAGCCTTTGACCGAGGAGGATGTCCTCGAGGTCATCCGGGCCGAGCGGCGGGCCGGGACCCTGCACGGGGTCATCGTCCAGTTCGGCGGCCAGACGCCGCTGAAGCTCGCCGAAGCCCTGGAGCGCGAGGGCGTGCCGATCCTCGGCACGACCCCGGACGCCATCGACCTCGCGGAGGACCGGGACCGGTTCAAGCGCCTGCTGGACCGGCTCGGCCTGAAGCAGCCGATGAACGGCATCGCCTATTCGGTGGAGCAGGCCCGGCTCGTCGCCGCCCAGCTCGGCCTGCCCTTCGTGGTCAGGCCGTCCTACGTGCTGGGCGGGCGGGCCATGGCGATTATCCGCGACGAGGAGGGGCTTGCCGACTACCTCCTGGGCACGTTGCCCTCGCTCATCCCCAGCGACGTCAAGTCCCGCTACCCGAACGACAAGACCGGGCAGATCAACACGGTGCTGGGGCAGAACCCACTGCTGTTTGACCGCTACCTGTCGGACGCGATCGAGGTGGACGTGGACGCGCTGTGCGACCGCCGCGACGTGTTCGTGGCCGGGATCATGGAGCATATCGAGGAGGCCGGCATCCATTCCGGCGATTCGGCCTGCTCGCTGCCGCCGCGCTCCCTGTCGCCCGAACTCGTGGCCGAACTCGAGCGGCAGACCCGGGACCTCGCCCTCGCGCTCGAGGTCGGCGGCCTGATGAACGTCCAGTACGCGATCAAGGACGGGGCCATCTACGTGTTGGAGGTGAACCCGCGCGCCTCCCGGACGGTGCCCTTCGTGGCCAAGGTCATCGGCGAGCCGATCGCCAAGATCGCGGCCCGGATCATGGCCGGCGAGAGCCTGGCCTCGTTCGGCCTGGTCAAGAAGGAGCTGAAGCATATCGGCGTGAAGGAGGCGGTGTTCCCCTTCGCCCGCTTCCCGGGCGTGGACGTCCTGCTCGGGCCGGAGATGCGCTCCACGGGCGAGGTGATCGGGCTCGATCGGGATTTCGGCACGGCCTTCGCCAAGTCGCAGCTCGGCGGCGGCACCGACGTCCCGCGCGGCGGCACCGTCTTTGTCTCCGTGCGGGACGGGGACAAGGACCGCATCCTGCCCGCCATCCGGATGCTCAGCGGCGAGGGGTTCCGGATCGTCGCGACCCGCGGCACCCAGCGCTTCCTGGCCGAGCACGGCGTCGAGGCCGCCCGCATCAACAAGGTGCTGGAGGGCCGCCCGCACGTCGTCGACGCGATCAAGAACGGCGACATCCAGCTCGTCCTCAACACCACCGAAGGGGCGGGGGCGCTGTCGGATTCGCGCTCGCTCCGCCGCGCCGCGCTGCTCTCGAAGGTGCCGTATTACACGACGCTCGCCGGCGCCGTGGCGGCCGCGGAAGGCATCCGGGCCTACCGCTCGGGCGAACTCGAAGTGCGGCCGCTGCAGGATTACTTCAGCTAGGGGCGGCCGCCCGCCTCGCCGTCATGGCGGGTGGGCGAAGCAACCCAGGGGTCGGCCTGCGCCGCTCGGGGTTGCTTCGCTGCGCTCGCGAGACGGCTGCGGCGCTCCGCTCGCTCGCTCACCGTTGCGGGCGCAAAGCCGTCAGCCTGCCGCGTCGCGGGACGGGGCGTCGAGGTAGCGGGCGTTGTCCGCGCCGAGGGGCGGGCAGGCGGCCTTGGCCGGCCGCTCGCCATTCACCCTGAGCGGGGTGGACAGGACCTTGAGCGAACCGGCAGCCGGATGGTCGACGGCCGTGACCATGCCGGTCTCGGCCATGAAGGGGTTTTGGAAGGCCTCGTCGACGGCGTAGATCGGGGCCGCCGGGATGGCGCCGGCGAAGATCTCGAGCCAGGCATCCGTGGTCCGGGCCGACATTGCGGCGTCGAGTTCGCGGGTCATGAGGTCGCGATTGGCGCGCCGGGCGGCCTGACTGCACAGGCGCGGATCGGCCTTGAGCTCCGGGCGGCCGATGCGGTCGACCAGCACCTCCCAAAACTTGTCCTTCATGCACATCAGGTAGATCCAGCCGTCCGCCGTGCGGATCGACTGCACGGGCGACAGCGAGGCGTGTGCGCCCCGCGGCAGCCGGGTCGGCACCTCGCCGGTGTTCAGGTGCCAGGTCGCCGCATAGGCATGCTGGTGCGCGGCCACGTCGAATAGGTTGGTGTCGACATCGCAGCCGCGGCCGGTCGCCTTGGCCTGCAGCAGGCAGCTCAGGAGCCCGACCATCCCGGTGATGCCGGTCATGTAGTCGATCATGGACGCGCCGAGCCGGCAGGGCGGGCCGTCCGGCTCGCCCGTCATGCTCATGAGCCCGGTCTCGGCCTGGGCGAGAAAGTCGTAGCCCGGCCAGGCCCGGCGGGAATTGTCACGGCCATAGGCGGAGATGTGGAGGCAGACGATCGCCGGGTTGATCGGTGACAGGCTGGCGTAATCGAGCTTCAGCTTCTCGGGCAGGTCGCCCCGGAGGTTGTTCGCGACCGCGTCCGCCGTCCGGACCAGGGCCTCGAAGTCGCGCCGTCCTTCCGGCAGCGACAGGTCGAGCGCGACGCTGCGCTTGTTGGTGTTGAAGGACTGGAAATACTGGCTGTCGCCGGGCCCCAGCATGTGCGGCCCGACGGCCCGCGAGGCGTCCCCGCCGGAGCCGGGGTTCTCGATCTTGATCACCTCCGCACCGAGATCGGCCAGCATCATGGTCCCGTAGGGAGCGGCGCCGAAGCTCTCCAGGGTCAGGATGCGGATGTCTTGAAGCGGACGCACGGGCGACTCCCTGATGATCTCAGCCGCAGGCCGGACGCGCCGCCGGTCCCGAGCGAGGTCGCGATTGGCTGCTGGCGGCGGCTGCAGGCGAGTATGCGGCAGCGAACGGGACGGGCCAAGTGCGGCCCCTGGAGGGGCGGCGCTCAGGCTCCGCTTTGCTCCGGGCCCCGGTGCAGGTAAGCGGGTCACCTCCCGGTTGCCTATCGACCGCGCCCTGGCAGGGGTCTGGCTCGGGAGGCATGGTCGAGTTTGCAGGAATAGCCACATGGTGACAGACTCCAGCGATGCCCTCCTGAGCGTGCTGGCGAAGGAGGAGCCCCGCATCCTGAGGAGCTGGCTCGAGAGCCTGAACGCCGGCGACTCACCCCAGACCGGGCGCATTCGGGACGCGGAGCTGAGGACGCAGGCGCAGGCCATGCTGCAGCACCTGCGGGATGCCCTCGGATCCGGTGCCTCCGACGCGAAGAGCGAGGCGTTCGCGCCGCTGCGGGACATGCTGGGGGACATCTCGCGCTCCCGCGCCCTGCAGGGCTTCACACCGGCAGAGACCGCCCATTTCATCCTGGCCGCCAAGGACCCGATCGTCGAAGCCCTGAATGGGACGGGCGATCCCTCGCTTGCGGCCCGGGCGTGGCCCATCAGCCGGCTGCTCGACCAGCTGTCCCTCCACACCATGGAGGTGTTCCTGGCGAGCCGCGAGGAGGTGATCGGCCGTCAGGGGCAGGAGATCGCCGAGCTGTCGACCCCCGTGGTTCAGCTCTGGGACGGCATCCTGGCGCTGCCACTGATCGGCACCCTCGACAGCTCCAGGACCAGCGTTGTCATGGAGAACCTGCTGCAGGCCATCGTCGACGAGGAGGCGGAGATCGCCATCATCGACATCACGGGCGTGCCGACGGTCGACACCCTGGTGGCGCAGCACTTGCTGAAGACGATCGCCGCAGCCCGCCTGATGGGAGCCGATTGCATCGTGTCCGGCATCCGGCCGCAGATCGCCCAAACCATGGTCCATCTCGGGGTCGAGCTGAACGTGGTCTCGAAGGCCACGCTCGCGGACGCTTTCGCGCTCGCGCTCCGGCGCACCGGCCGGGCGGTGGTGCGGGCCAAGGCGCCCGCCCCGACCGGCGAAGATCGAACCTGACCCGATGGACCGGATCCCGATCCTCAAGCTCGGTGGCGCGCTGATCGTCACCATCCAGGTCGACATGCACGACCGGCTGGCTCTGGCCCTCGAGGAGGACCTCACGGCCAAGATCGCGTCCACGGGCGCCCGCGGCGTTCTGATCGACATCTCGGCCCTCGAGATCGTGGATTCGTTCATCGGCCGCATGCTGGACAACATCGCGGCGGTGTCGCGGGTGCTGGACGCCGACACCGTCGTGGTCGGAATGCGGCCCGCGGTGGCGATCACGCTGGTCGAACTTGGCCTCGAACTCACCGGCATCAAGACGGCCCTGAATATCGAGCGTGGCATGGCCCTGATCCGGTCCAGGTTGGACGAAAGCAAAGACGAGGCCCGGAGCGCGCGTGCCCGTCGCGAAGACTGACCGTCTCCCCATCCGGTCCGGAGAGGACGTCGTGCGGGTGCGCCAGACGGTGCGGACCCGCGCGATCGAGATCGGACTCAGCCTTGTCGATCAGACCAAGATCGTCACGGCGGCGAGCGAGCTCGCCCGCAACACGCTGGATTACGGCGGCGGCGGCGAGGCTCGGGTCGAGGTCGTCCATGAGGGCGCCCGCCGGGGTGTCCGGTTGACCTTCGAGGACCAGGGCCCGGGCATTCCGGACCTCGCCAAGGCGTTGGCGGACCATTTCACCACGGGCGGCGGACTCGGCCTTGGCCTTGGCGGGGCCAAGCGCCTGTCGAACGAGTTCCATATCGAATCGACGGTCGGTGTCGGAACGCGCGTGACCATCGCGCGCTGGAAATGACGATGATCTCCGTCCCGGTGACAGAAGCGAGCCAGGTGGCGGAGGCTCGTCGCCGGGCCACGGCCGTGGCGCAGCGGCTCGGCTTCGACGAGACGGCCCGCGGCCGGGTCGCCATCGTGGCGACCGAACTCGCCACCAACATCGTCAAATATGGCGCGGGCGGCGAGATCCTGCTCGACGCCTTCGAGGACGAGACCGGGGCCGGTGTGGAACTCCTGGCACTCGACAAGGGGGCCGGCCTCGCCAGTGTGGAGGCGGCGCTGCGGGACGGGCATTCCACGGGCGGCAGCGCCGGCACGGGCCTCGGATCCGTCAAGCGCCAGTCCTCCGCCTTCGACATCGCGTCCTGGCCGGGCAAGGGGCTCGCCGTGCTGGCCCGTGTCCAGGCGTCCCCGATCAAGGGAATGAGCCCGCCGCCGCGCTTCGGGGCGGTCGCCGTGCCCTTGCGGGGCGAGACCGTCTGCGGCGACGCGTATGCGACCCGGCGCGACGGCGACGGCGACGGCTGGACGGTGATGGTGGCCGACGGGCTCGGCCACGGGCCTCAGGCGGCGCAGGCCTCGCAGGAGGCCGTTCGGCTGTTCCAGGCTTGCCGGGAGCCCCGGCCGGCCGGCATCTTGAGCGCGATCCATGCCGGCCTGCGCCACACGCGCGGTGGGGCCGTTTCGGTTGCCCGCTACGAGCCTGAACGCGGCGTGCTGGTGTTTTCCGGGGTCGGCAACGTGGCGGGAGCCGTGCTGGCCCAGGGGGAGATCAGGCGCACCGTGTCCCTGGCCGGCACGGCCGGCCACGTGGTCCGCCGCATCCAGGACTTCGAGTATCCGTTTGCGCCCGGGGACCACTTGGTCATGTGCTCGGACGGGATCGGGACCAGCTGGGCGCTGGATCGCTATCCGGGCCTGACCGGCGCTCACCCGAGCCTCGTCGCGGGGGTGATCTACCGCGATTTCACGCGCGGGCGTGATGACGCGACGGTGCTGGTGGTCCGAGGAGCCGCTGCATGAAGTGGCCGATGGTCACCATGCCGGTCACTGTGGAGGACGACGTCGTGGCGGTCCGCCAGCGGGCCCGCCGGATCGCCGAGGAGCTGGGCTTCGGCGTCCAGGACCAGACCCGAATCGCGACAGCTCTCTCGGAGATCGCCCGCAACGCCTACGGCTATGCCGGCGGCGGCAAGGTGGAATTCGGCATCGACGAGGGAGGGGCCGGTCAGGAACTCGTCCTGCGGGTGTCCGACCAGGGCCCCGGCATCGCCGACATCCAGGCCATCGTGGACGGGCAGTACCGCTCCGCCACCGGGCTCGGGGCCGGCATCGCGGGCGCCCGCCGGCTCATGGACAGGTTCGACCTGCGCTCGGAGCTCGGCCGCGGCACCGCCGTGACCCTGGCCAAGCGCATTCCGGCCGGCAGTCCGGCGCTGACCGGCCCGAAGGTCGCGACGGTGGCCGAACGGGTCACCCGAAGCCGCGGCGACGAGCCCGGCGTCGTGCTGCGCGAGCAGAACCGGGAACTGCTTCGCAGCCTCGCCGAACTGGCGGAGCGCGAGGAGGAGGCACGGCGGCTGAACGGCGAACTGGCCGAGACGAATCGCGGCGTCGTGGCGCTCCATGCCGAGCTCGAGACCCAGGCGGCGCAGCTCCGGGACGCCGGCGCCACGCTCGAGCGCCAGGTCGCCGCACGAACCGCCGAACTTGCCGACGCGAACGAGCGCCTGCGCAAGGAGGCCGAAGAGCGCGCCCGCATGGAGGCCGACCTCCGCCAGATCCAGAAGATGGAGGCCGTCGGCGAGCTGACCGGCGGCATCGCCCATGATTTCAACAATCTCCTGACCGGGATCATGGGCCCTCTCGACCTGCTGCAGAGCCGTCTCCGCAAAGGCAGGACCGAGAATCTCGACCGCTACATCGACATGGCCATGGCCTCGGCCAACCGGGCCGCGGCGCTGACGCATCGGCTGCTCGCCTTTGCCCGCCGGCAGCCGCTCGACCCCCGGCCCACCGACGTGAACGCGCTGATCCACGGCATGTCCGACCTCCTGCGCCGGACCATCAGCGAGGCGATCGACCTCAGGATCGAGCCCGCAGACGACCTCTGGTTGACCTTGTGTGATCCGCACCAGCTCGAGAACGCGCTTCTCAACCTGGCCATCAACGCCCGGGATGCCATGCCGGACGGGGGGGCGCTCGTGATCCGGACCTGGAACGGCCGGCCGCCCGAAACCGGCTCCGACCTGCCGCCGGGTGCCGCCTCCCGGGATTACGTCTGCGTCCAGGTGGCCGATTCCGGCATCGGCATGCCGGCCGAGGTGATCGCGCGGGCCTTCGACCCGTTCTTCACCACCAAGCCGCTCGGCCAGGGAACCGGGCTCGGCCTGTCCATGATCTATGGGTTCGCCCGGCAATCCGAGGGGCACGCCCAGATCGAGAGCCAGGTCGGCCAGGGCACCTCCATCAGCCTGTATTTGCCCCGCTGCACGGGGCATCTGGTCGAGGAGACGGGCCGGGACGCTTCCGCCGAGATGCGGCGCGGTGACGGCGACACGGTGCTGGTCGTCGAGGATGAAAGCGTGGTGCGGGAGCTGGTGGTCGAGGCGCTGCACGACCTGGGCTATCGCGCCCTGCAGGCGACGGACGGGCCCTCGGGGCTGCGCGTCCTGCAAGGGGCGGAGAGGATCGACCTCCTGGTCACCGACGTCGGCCTCCCCGGGCTGAACGGGCGCCAGCTCGCCGATCACGCCCGGGTGACGCGCCCGGGCCTCAAGGTACTGTTCATCACCGGCTATGCCGAGACGGCGGCCGCCGCCTCCGGCTTCCTCGATCCCGGCATGGCGATGATAACCAAGCCCTTCAAGGTCGACGCGCTGATGTCCCGGATCCGGGGCATGATCGAGGAGAGCTGACTCGGCCGCAGGTGGACGCGGCTGGGCCGGCGTCGTATCTCGCGGACGACATCGGCGGGGCTTCTCTCCATGCGGGCGACTCGACGGGCCGGTCTCTTCGCCCTCCTGCTGCTCGGGTTCCTGCCCGGAACAGCCAGCCTCGCGGCCTCACCCGCCGGTCCGGTCGTGTTCGCTGCCGCGAGCCTGAAAACCGCACTCGACGAGATCGCCGCCGAGTGGGCGACATCCGGTCGGCCCGCGCCCAGGATCTCCTATGCGGCGTCCAACACGCTGGCGAAGCAGATCGAGGCGGGGGCGCCCGCCGATCTCGTCTTCACCGCCGATCTCGACTGGATGGATTACCTCGAGGGCAAGGCGCTGATCCGACCCGGCACCCGCGTCAGCCTGCTGGGCAATGCCATCGTCGTCATCGCGCCGAAGGATTCGGCCGTGACGCTCGCCATGGGGCCAGGCCTGAACCTCGCGGCAGCCCTCGGGTCGGGCCGGCTGGCGATGGGCCATGTCGAGGCCGTGCCGGCCGGCAAATACGGCAAGGCCGCGCTCGAGAAGCTCGGCGCCTGGGACGCGGTGAAGGGCAGGATCGCCCAGGCCGAGAGCGTCCGGGCGGCGCTGCTGCTGGTGTCCCGTGGCGAGGCGCCGCTCGGCATTGTCTATGCCACGGACGCGCGGGCGGATCCCAACGTCCGGGTCGTCGCGACCTTCCCGGCCGGCAGCCATCCGGCTATCGTCTACCCGGCCGCCCTGGCGGCGGGCTCCACCCATTCCGACGCGGCCGCGTTTTTGGCCCATCTCGGCGGCCCGGCCGCGACGGCCGCCTTCGCGCGCCACGGCTTCACGGCGACCGGCCGGCCGGCACCCCGCTCCTGACATGCTGGACTGGCTCCGTCCGGAGGAGTGGACGGCGCTGCGGCTGAGCCTGCTCGTGGCCAGCGTCGCGACGCTGGCCAGCCTGCCGCTCGGCCTTGCCGTCGCCTACCTGCTCGCGCGGGGCCGCTTTTGGGGCAAGTCGGCGCTCGACACGCTGGTGCACCTGCCGCTGATCCTGCCGCCCGTCGTGACCGGATACCTGCTTCTGCTCGGCTTCGGCCGGCGCGGCCCGATCGGCGCGTTCCTGCATGACCATTTCGGGATCGTGCTGTCGTTTCGCTGGACAGGCGCGGCGCTGGCCGGCGCCGTGATGGGTTTCCCGCTGCTGGTGCGGGCGATCCGGCTGTCGCTCGAGGCCGTGGACGGCAAGCTGGAGGAGGCGGCCGGCACGCTCGGCGCCAACCGGGCTTGGGTCGCGCTTGTGGTGACGCTGCCCCTGATCCTGCCGGGCGTGATCGCCGGCTCGATCCTGTGCTTCGCAAAGGCCATGGGCGAGTTCGGCGCCACGATCACCTTCGTGTCGAACATCCCGGGCGAGACCCAGACCCTGCCGACGGCCATCTATACCTTCACCCAGATCCCGGGCGGGGAGGCGGGCGCCATGCGGCTGACGCTTGTGTCGGTCGCCGTGTCCATGGCGGCCCTGGTCGCGTCGGAACTGATGGCCCGCGCGGCGGCGCGGCGGCTTGCGGCGTGACCGGCGCCCTCTCCGTTGCGGTCGAGCATGCGCAGGGCGATTTCCACCTCTCCGCCTCCTTCAGCGCCCCGGCCGGCGTCACCGCCCTGTTCGGCCGCTCGGGATCGGGCAAGACGACGCTGGTGAATGTGATCGGCGGCCTCCTGCGGCCGCGGAGCGGGCGGGTCGTGCTCGGCAACGCGACCCTGCTCGACACGGAACGCGGCATCTTCGTGCCGCCGCACCGGCGCCGCATCGGCTACGTGTTCCAGGAGGCGCGGCTGTTTCCACACCTCTCGGTTCGGCAGAACCTCGCCTTCGGGCGCTGGTTCGCGCCCCGGCACGAAGGCGGGCTTGCGACCGAAGCCGTGGTGGCGCTTCTCGGCCTCGCACCGCTGCTCGGTCGCCGGCCCGGCGGCCTGTCCGGCGGGGAGCGGCAGCGTGTCGCGATCGGACGGGCGCTTCTGGCCAAGCCGCGCCTGCTGCTGATGGACGAGCCGCTCGCCTCTCTGGACGAGACCCGAAAGGCCGAGATCCTGCCCTTCATCGAGCGGCTGCGCGACGAGGCCGGCATTCCGATCGTCTACGTCTCCCATTCCGTGCCGGAGGTGGCCCGGCTCGCCGACACGCTGGTGGTGCTCGAAGGCGGCCGGCTGGTGGCGGCCGGCGAGGCCGCCGAGATGCTGGGCCGCCTCGACGTGGCGCCGCTCGGGCTGTCGCGCGACGCGGGGGCGGTGCTGCCGGGCCGAATCGTCGGCCATGACGCGGGCTACGGGCTCACCACGGTGGCGACCCCAGCCGGCCCCCTGCACCTTCCGCGGGTGGCTCTGCCGGAGGGGGCCACCGTGCGAATCCAGGTGCTGGCGCGGGACGTCATGCTGAGCCTGCGGCGCCCGGAGGGCCTCAGCGCCCTCAATGTTCTCGAAGCCCGCGTGGCGGAGATCATGCCGGACGGACGGGAGGGCGGGGCCGCCACCGACATCCGCCTTCGCTGCGGCGGCGCCGCGCTGGTGGCCCGCATCACCCGCAAGTCGCGCGACGGGCTCGGCCTCCAGGTCGGAGACGCCGTGTTCGCCGTGGTGAAGACGGTCGCCTTCGAGGCCGCTCCGGAGAGCCATGGGCCATCCGAGGGCGAGCCGGCCGGACTTCGTCCGGCCTGGCGAGCTTGAGGCGGGCGAGGCGCCGAGGCGTGACGACCGGCTCGGCGACGGCGCGGTCCACCTCCGCGATCAGGAGCCAGGCGCCGGTCGGAGAGCCTCGTTTGGCCCGGAGACCACGCCCCCCGCTCACGAGCCCGGACCGCCGGATCTTTGGCCCCGCCAACCCTGCCGGCTCGGCGTGCAAACCTGTTGCGCATGAGAACAAAACGTGTACATTGGCGCGGTTCGGCTCGTTGAGTTCGACTCCACCCGCTGCCATAAGGACCCGCGCGCATGTCCTCCGCCCTGCGTCTGATTGAAAGCCCATCCATGGACAAGACCAAGGCGCTGGATGCGGCGCTGTCACAGATCGAGCGTGCGTTCGGCAAGGGCTCGATCATGCGGCTCGGCAAGAACGACAAGATCGCCGAGGTGGAATCGATCTCCACCGGATCGCTCGGGCTGGACATCGCTCTTGGGGTCGGCGGCCTGCCGCGCGGACGGGTGATCGAGATCTACGGGCCGGAAAGCTCGGGCAAGACCACGCTCGCCCTGCACACGGTGGCAGAGGCGCAGAAGAAGGGCGGCGTCTGCGCCTTCGTGGATGCCGAGCACGCGCTCGACCCGGTTTATGCCCGCAAGCTCGGCGTGAAGCTCGACGACCTCCTGATCTCACAGCCCGATACGGGTGAGCAGGCGCTCGAGATCTGCGACACGCTGGTGCGGTCGGGCGCGATCGACGTCCTCGTGGTCGATTCGGTGGCGGCGCTGACGCCGCGCGCCGAGATCGAGGGCGAGATGGGCGACGTGCAGCCGGGATCCCAGGCCCGCCTGATGAGCCAGGCCCTGCGCAAGCTCACCGCCTCGATTTCGAAGTCGAAATCCATGGTGATCTTCATCAACCAGATCCGGATGAAGATCGGCGTCATGTACGGCTCGCCCGAGACCACGACGGGCGGCAACGCGCTGAAGTTTTACGCCTCCGTCCGGCTCGACATTCGGCGCATCTCGACCCTGAAGGACCGGGACGAGGCGATCGGCAACTCGGTCCGGGTCAAGGTCGTCAAGAACAAGGTGGCGCCGCCTTTCAAGCAGGTGGAATTCGACATCATGTTCGGGGAAGGCATCTCCAAGGTCGGCGAGCTGGTCGATCTCGGCGTCAAGGCCGGGATCGTCGAGAAATCCGGGGCCTGGTTCTCCTTCGACAGCCAGCGGCTGGGGCAGGGGCGCGAGAACGCGAAGGCGCTGCTGCGGGACAACCCGAGCATGGCCAATCGCATCGAAGCGGCCATCCGGCAAAATGCCGGGCTCCTGGCCGACCGCATCCTCGACACCGCCACCCCGACCGACGACGACCTCGACGAGGGCGCGCCGTAGCGCGCGGCCTTTTCCGGAGGCGCTCGCCGCCCTCGGCCAGGCCGCAACGGCGCCTCCCCGTCGGGGCTCCCGGAGCCGGCCGGGACGGTTCCCTCGACATCCCCCTGACCCGCCCCTAGAAGCGGGCCGGGAGCCGCCGGGGGCCGGCGGCCGCGTCTGCACGGGTCCATCCACCGATGAGTGGCGTCAACGAGATCAGGTCGGCCTTTCTCGATTATTTCGCGAAGCACGGCCACGAGGCGGTGGCGTCCTCGCCGCTGGTCCCGCGCAACGACCCGACATTGATGTTCACCAATGCCGGGATGGTGCAGTTCAAGAACGTCTTCACCGGCGTCGAGAAACGACCCTATTCCCGGGCTACCACCTCCCAGAAATGCGTGCGGGCCGGTGGCAAGCACAACGATCTCGATAATGTCGGCTACACGGCCCGGCATCACACCTTCTTCGAGATGCTGGGAAATTTCTCCTTCGGAGACTATTTCAAGGAGCAGGCGATCGAGCTCGCCTGGAACCTGATCACCCGCGAGTTCGGGCTGAGCAAGGACCGGCTCCTGGTCACGGTCTACGCCGACGACGACGAGGCGGCCTCCCTGTGGCGCCGCATCGCCGGCTTCTCCGACGACCGCATCATCCGCATCGGCACCTCCGACAATTTCTGGCAGATGGGCGACACGGGTCCGTGCGGACCCTGTTCGGAGATCTTCATCGACCAGGGCCCTGCCTTGCAGGGCGGACCGCCCGGCTCCCCGGACGAGGACGGCGATCGCTTCCTCGAGTTCTGGAACCTCGTCTTCATGCAGTACGAGCAGATCGAGCCCGGCACGCGCGTCGCGCTGCCGCGCCCCTCGATCGACACCGGCATGGGCCTGGAGCGCATGTCCGCGATCCTCCAGGGCGTCCATTCGAATTACGACACGGACCTCTTTCGCACCCTGATCGACGCGGTCTCGCATGCGATCGGCCGCGGTCCCGATGCCGCCACCCGGGCCTCCTACCGCGTCATCGCGGATCACCTGCGCGCCTCGTCGTTCCTGGTGGCGGACGGGGTGCTCCCGTCCAACGAGGGCCGCGGCTACGTTCTGCGGCGGATCATGCGGCGAGCCATGCGGCATGGCGAGCTGCTCGGCGCCCGCGAGCCGATCATGTGGCGGCTCGTTCCGGCGCTGGTGCGGGAAATGGGCCAGGCCTATCCGGAGCTCGTGCGGGCCGAGGCGCTGATCGTGGAAACCCTGCGCCTCGAGGAGACGCGGTTTCGGCGCACGCTGGAGCGCGGGCTGGCCATTCTCGAGGAGGAGAGCGCCGGGCTCGCGCGCGGGCAGTCCCTCGCCGGCGAGACCGCCTTCACCCTCTACGACACCTATGGCTTTCCGCTCGATCTGACGCAGGACGCGTTGAAGGCGCGCGGCGTCACCGTGGACACCGACGGTTTCCGGCAGGCCATGGAAAAGCAGCGCGAGCGCGCCCGGGCGGCCTGGGCCGGCTCCGGCGAGGCCGCGACGGACGCGGTCTGGTACGGCCTGCGCGAGCGGGTCGGCGCGACCGAATTCCTGGGCTACGACACGGAGCGGGCGGAGGGCGTCGTCACGGCCCTGGTCAGGGGCGGGCAGGAGGTCGAGGGGCTCGGGGCCGGCGAGAGCGGGCTCGTGGTCCTCAACCAGACCCCGTTCTACGGCGAGTCGGGCGGGCAGGTCGGCGACACCGGGCTGCTGATCGGGCCGGGGCTGCGGGCCCGCGTCACCGACACCGAGAAGAAGCTTGGCGACGTGTTCGTCCACCATGTCACGGTGGAGGAGGGCCGCGTCGCGGTTGGGGCGGCGCTCGAACTCGTCGTCGCGACCGAGCGCCGGGCCGGCATTCGGGGCCACCATTCCGCGACCCACCTTCTGCACGAGGCGCTGCGGCGCGTGCTCGGCGACCACGTGGCGCAGAAGGGGTCTCTGGTCGCACCCGACCGGCTCCGCTTCGATTTCAGCCACCCGAAGCCGATGAGCCCCGCCGAGATCGCCGCCGTCGAGGACATCGCCAACCGCCTCGTGCTCCAGAACGAGCCCGTGACCACGCGGCTGATGGCGGTCGACGATGCCGTCGCGTCCGGCGCACGGGCGCTGTTTGGCGAGAAATACGGGGACGAAGTCAGGGTCGTGTCCATGGGCACGGATCGGGAGGCGGAGGGCCGGGTGTTCTCCGTCGAACTCTGCGGCGGCACCCATGTGGCCCGCACCGGGGATATCGGCGTTGTGGCCATTCTGTCCGAGAGCGCGGTGGCGGCGGGTGTCCGCCGGCTCGAGGCGTTGACCGGGGAGAGCGCGCGCCGCCATCTCGCCGGTGAGAGCCGCGCCCTCCGGGACGTCGCCGGACTGCTCAAGGCGCCGGTGGCCGAGGTCGGCGAGCGGCTGTCCGGGCTGATCGAGGAGCGTCGGCGCCTGGAGCGTGACCTCGCGGACGCGCGCCGCAAGCTCGCCATGGCGGGCCCCGGCACGGCGGGCGGGGACGAGATCCGCACCGTCTCGGGCGTGAACTACCTGGCTCGCGTTCTGCGCGACGTGCCGGCCCGGGATCTCAAGCCGCTGGTCGACGAGGCGAAGAAGCGCGTCGGCTCGGGCGTGGTCGCCTTCGTCACCGTCGACAAGGAGGAGCGGGCGAGCCTCATCGTCGGGGTCACGGCCGATCAGGTCGCGGCCAACAACGCGGTCGACCTCGTCCGGGCTGGCGCGGCGGCGCTCGGCGGCAAGGGCGGCGGCGGACGGCCGGACATGGCCCAGGCCGGCGGGCCCGACGGCGCCAAGGCGGAAGCCGCGCTCGAAGCCGTCGGGGCGGCGCTCCGGGCGGCTTGAGGCCACCTGGTCAGGCGGTCGGGCGGGACCCGTCCCGTTCGGCGATGTCGCGCAGCAGCGCTTCGATCTGAATTCGCCGAGCGACCCGCTGGCGGGCCAGCTCGGACACGGTCGCGCCCCGCGGGGCGAGGCCGAAGAGGAACCTGAGCAGCAACATGGGAGAGACCTCCTCTCCCGCCAACCTGGGCAGATTCGTGCCCCCGCGGCGTGCTCGGCCGCACCTCGCTGCCCGCCCTTGGTCGCAGACGCGCACGGATCGTCAAGCTTCCCCGGCTGTGCCAAGATCCTCCCAAGAAGACGGCAAGTCGAGGGAGGTAGACCAATGCGCCCCGTGGGCAGACGCTCGTTCATCTGGCGCGCCGGAGCTTCGGCGCTGCTCGCCGGCACAGGGCTCCCCTTGGCCCTGCCGGCCGGGGCTCAGGGGAAGTGGCCCGAGCGGCCGGTGCGCCTGGTGGTTCCGCTTGCGCCGGGCGGCGCGATCGATTTCGTGGCGCGGCAATGCGGGGAGGTGATGACGCGCCAGCTCGGCCAGCAGGTGATCGTCGAGAACCGCACCGGCGCGGGCGGCACGATCGGCATGGATTCAGCGCTGCGGAGCGACCCGGACGGCTACACGATCCTGATCGCCAACGACAACGCCGCCAGCGCCCCGCACATTCTCAAGCTCCCGCACGACTACACCAAGGTGCTGCTGCCGGTGATCGACATCGGCCATCAGCCACTCGTGCTCGGAGTGCATCCCTCGCTCGGCGTCGGCTCCCTCCAGGAATACGTCGCCCATGCCAAGGCGAATCCCGGCGTCGGCTTTGCATCCAGCGGGGTCGGCTCCAATCAGCACGTCCTCGGGGGCTGGCTCGCCAAGGAGACCGGCATCCGGCTGGAGCACGTCCCTTACCGGGGGGCGGGCCAGGCCGTGAACGACCTGGTGGCCGGGCACGTCAAGTCGGCGCTGCTCGGGCCGACGGCGCTGATTCCGCACCACCTCTCGGGCAGCATCAAGATCATCGCCCAATCGGGCAGCCGACGCGCGCCGACGCTGCCGGATATCCCGACTTTCGAGGATGCCGGCTACAAGGGCCTTGTGCTGGACGTTTGGTACGCGGCGTTCGCCCCGCCCGGCACGCCGCCCGAGCTCATCAAGACCATGAACGCCGCCTTCGCCCGCTCGCTCGATGATCCGAGGCTCCGGGACGCGTTCGCGAAGGGCATCGTGGAGCCGATCGGCGGCACCCCCGAACAACTGGGCGAGCTCGCGCGCGCGGATTCGGCCAAATACGAGCGGCTGGTGCGGGATCTCGGCATCAAGCCGAGCTGACGCGGCGGCGCGTCAAACCACCTCGAGCGGGCGCGGCGCGCCGGCCGGAAGCTCGATCGTGATCGCGTCGCCCGGGGCGACGTCGCCGCCGGCGATCACGATGCTCATCACGCCGGTCTTGCGGATCAGGCTGCCGTCCGGAGCCCGGCCCAGCACGGCCTGCATCAGGCCGGGCCTGAACTGATCGATCTGGATGCAGGGATTGCGAAGCCCCGTCACCTCGACCACGGCCTCCCGGCCGAGCCGCAGCCGGGCTCCGGTCGGCAAGCCGAGCAGGTCGATCCCCTGCGTGGTGATGTTCTCGCCAAGGTCGCCCGGCCCGATCGGGTAGCCCTGCCCGGCCAGTTCGGCGAAGAGCTCGGCCGCGATCAGGTGCACCTGCCGCAGATTGGGCTGGGTCGGGTCGCGGGCGACGCGCGAGCGGTGCTTCACCGTCTCGCCCGCATGGGCGTCTCCGAGGATGCCCAACCCGGCCACGAGCCGGACCGAGAGCTGCCTCGGCTTCGAGAAGCGGTGGCCTCGGGCGGCCGAGACGGAAAGGACCTCGGCCGCCATCGCGGGGCTCAGACCTTCATGGCCGCCTTCAGGTTCTCGTCCACCTTGTCCAGGAAGCCGGTGGTGGAGAGCCACTTCTGGTCGGCGCCGACCAGCAGCGCCAAGTCCTTGGTCATGTAGCCGGCCTCGACCGTGTCGACGCAGACCGTCTCGAGGGTGGTGGCGAACTTGGCGAGCTGCGCGTTGCCGTCGAGCTTGGCGCGGTGCGAGAGACCCCGCGTCCAGGCGAAGATCGAGGCGATGGAGTTGGTCGACGTCTCCTTGCCCTTCTGGTGCTCGCGGTAGTGCCGGGTCACGGTGCCGTGCGCCGCCTCGGCCTCGACGGTCTGGCCGTCCGGGGTCAGGAGCACGGACGTCATCAGCCCGAGGGAGCCGAAGCCCTGCGCCACGGTGTCGGACTGAACGTCGCCGTCGTAGTTCTTGCAAGCCCAGACATAGCCGCCGGACCACTTGAGGGCCGAGGCCACCATGTCGTCGATCAGGCGGTGCTCGTAGGTGATGCCAAGCGAGGCGAACTTGGACTTGAATTCGGCCTCGTACACCTCCTGGAAGATGTCCTTGAAGCGGCCGTCATAGACCTTGAGGATGGTGTTCTTGGTCGACAGGTAGACCGGGAACTTGCGGGCCAGGCCGTAATTCAGCGAGGCGCGGGCAAAGTCGCGGATCGAGTCGTCGAGGTTGTACATCGCCATGGCGACGCCGGCGCCCGGGAACTTGAACACCTCCTTCTCGATCACCTGGCCGTCCTCGCCCTCGAACTTGATCGAGAGGCGGCCCTTGCCGGGCACCTTGAAATCGGTCGCCCGGTACTGGTCGCCATAGGCGTGGCGGCCGACCACGATCGGCTGCGTCCAGCCCGGCACGAGGCGGGGCACGTTCTTGCAGATGATCGGCTCGCGGAAGATGACGCCGCCCAGGATGTTGCGGATGGTGCCGTTCGGCGACTTCCACATCTCCTTGAGCTTGAACTCCTCGACCCGCTGCTCGTCCGGCGTGATGGTGGCGCATTTCACGCCGACGCCGTGGCGCTTGATCGCCTCGGCCGCATCCACCGTCACCTTGTCGTTGGTGGCGTCGCGATGCTCGACGCCGAGGTCGTAATACTCCAGGTCGATGTCGAGATACGGGTGGATCAGCTTGTCCTTGATGACCTGCCAGATGATCCGGGTCATCTCGTCGCCGTCCAGCTCGACGACCGGGTTCGCCACCTTGATCTTCGCCATCTCTTGTCCTTCCGGGGCCTGCCGGCCCGAGCTTGGGGTCGCCGGCTGGACCGGCTGCAATCGCCCCGCCGCATAGTGCATAAAGGGCGCCGCCGGAAGGCCAAGCCGACCGTCCCGGGCCCGAGCAGGACCGGACCCGGTCGCAGGAAGCGAGATTCATGAGCAGCGACGCCGAACGTTCCGCCAGCGCCCTCTACGACACCCCGCGCCACGTGGAGGGACCGGAGGGGTGCCACTTCTACCATGCGACCGACCTGCCCGGGATCGGCAGCGTGCCGGGGGATTGGGACCTGCGGGCCACGGTCGGCGACTATCTGGGGAATGTGCCGTTTGCGGGAAAGCGCGTGCTGGATATCGGCTCGGCCAGCGGCTTCCTGAGCTTCGAGGCGGAGCGGCGCGGCGGCGAGGTGGTGTCCTACGACCTGTCGCCAACCGACCGCTGGGACGCGGTGCCCCATTCGGGCGTCGATCTCGGCTCCGTGGACGGCATGATGCGGGAGCATCTCGACAGCATCAACCGAGCCTATTGGCTGAGCCACCGCCTGAACGGCAGCCGCGCTCGTCTGGCGCGCGGCACCGTCTACGCCATCCCGGATGCGGTCGGGCCAGTGGACGTGGCCATCTTCGGGGCCATCCTGCTGCATCTGCGCGATCCATTCAGGGCCCTGCATAGCGGGCTGCGGCTGACCCGGGAGACGGTGGTCGTGACCGACCTCCTGCCGGGCCGCTATCGCTGGCTGCGCCATGTCGGGCGCTATCTCGGCGCCCCCATGTTCTTTGTGCCGCGCAGCACCCGGAAGGAGCGCTTCGACACCTGGTGGATCATTCCGCCCGAGACGGTGTGCGAGATGTTGCGCGTTCTCGGCTTCGAGGACCTGCGCGTCGCCTACCACTTGCACCCGTTCAGGGGCTCGCCGCGCCTGACCTATACGGTGGTCGGCCGACGCACCGGGCCGGCGAGCGACCGCATCTGAGCGGCGGGCCGGATCTCGGCCGAACGCCCGGCCTGCCACCGCGTTCACGCCGGATGCGCATCTTCGTTCTCTCCGGTGCCGGGATCTCCGCCGAAAGCGGTCTCGGCACCTTCCGCGATCCGGACGGCACCGGCATCTGGTCCCGCTTCGACCCCATGAAGCTCGCGACGCCCGAGGCGTTCGCGCGCGACCCCGAGACGGTGCAGGCCTTCTACAATGCCCGCCGGCAGAACCTGCTTGCGGCCGAGCCGAACGCCGCCCACGCCGCGCTGGCCAGGCTCGAAACCGAGCTCGAGCGCCGCGGCGGCGAACTCGTTCTCGTCACCCAGAACATCGACGACCTGCACGAGCGGGCGGGGTCGCGGCGCGTGCTGCACATGCACGGCGAACTCCTGAAGGCCCGCTGCATGCGGTGCGCCGAGGTCACGGCCTGGACCGGCGATCTCGGGACCCGGGACGCCTGTCCGGCCTGCGGCCAGAGGGGCGGCCTGCGGCCCCATGTGGTCTGGTTCGGCGAGATGCCGTTCGGGATGGACCAGATCTTCGCCGCGCTCGCCGGGGCCGACCTGTTTGTCGCGATCGGGACCTCCGGGTCGGTCTATCCGGCGGCCGGTTTCGTGGCCGAGGCGAGGGCGTCCGGCATCCGGACCTGCGAGATCAATCTCGACCCGTCGGACAATGCGGGACTGTTCGACGAGCACCTGTACGGGCCTGCCAGCGCCTCCGTGCCGGCCTGGGTGGACCGCCTGCTGGCTGACCCCCGGCTCGCGAAAGCGGCTCCGACAGGTTAGGCTGAGGGCTTCTCAGACCTCTCGCAGGGTGCTCCATGCCCGACGACGCCGACACAGTACGACCGAAAGCGCCCGACCCGATCGAGATCCCCCTCGAGGGCGACGGGCCCTTCCAACTGCCGATCTGCACGGACCTGAAGGAGATCGCCCTGGGCGAGAGCCTGGCCGTGCTGCGCTTCGAGACCATCGACGGCCAGCGCGTCGACATTCCGATTCCGATCGGGATGCTGGTGGAGATCGGCGACGCCGCCGAAGAGGCCCTGATGCACGCCGTCCGGGCCCGCGAGGGCGCCTCGGTTCAATAGCCTGCTCAGGAAAGGGCGGCCCGGCCGCGCAAGGCGAGCCGGGCCCGAGGTTCAAGCCTGGGAGGGCATGGGCTTGGTGTCCGGGTAACGGGCGTCTCGACTTCGGGTTCGTGCGCCCGGTGCCTCGGTCCGGCCGAGGACCGTGTTGCTGGCCGGCCAGCAGAGGCCCGTCCCGGCCCGCCGGGCAGACAGGTGAGGGGAGCCATGGGCGAGGCCGTGAGATTGAGCTTGGCCGAGGTCCAGGCGACCGCGCGCGCGCTGCTCGTCGCGCACGGGTTCAATCTGGCCCACGCCGAGGCCATCGCCCGCACCGTCACGGCGGCCGAGCGCGACGAGTGCCGGCACCACGGGCTGTTCCGCATCCCGTTCTACATCGGCGCGCTGAGGGCCGGGCAGGCCTCGCCGGATGCCGAACCCGTGCTGCGCGACCTCGCCCCGGCGGTGATCCAGGTCGATGCCGGCTTCGGCTTCGCTCCGCTGGCGTTGGAACTCGGCCACGCGCCCCTGGCCGAGCGGGCCCGGCAAAACGGCATCGCGGCCCTGGCCGTGGTCAACGCCCACAACGTCGCGGCGCTTTGGCCGGAGGTCGAGCGGCTGGCCGAGCGGGGCCTCGTGGCGCTCGCCTTCGTGTCGTCTGCCCCCTATGTGGCCCCGGCCGGCGGCACCAAACCGCTCTTCGGCACCAACCCGATGGCTTTCGGCTGGCCGCGCCCGGCCGGCCATCCGCCCCTCGTGTTCGACCAGGCGTCCAGCGCCAGTGCCCGGGGCGAGATCCAGATCCGGCTGCAGGAGGGGCAGACGCTGCCCGCAGGCTGGGCCATCGGGCCTGACGGCGAGCCGACCACCGATGCCGGCACGGCCCTGGCCGGCGCACAATTGCCCTTCGGCGGCGTCAAGGGCTCGTCCATCGCCCTGATGATCGAGCTCTTGGCCGGTCCGCTGGTCGGCGATGTGCTCAGCTTCGAGGCCGGCGCGCGCGACAAGGCCGGCACCGGCGCGCCCTGCGGCGGCGAGTTCGTGATCGCCATCGACCCGGCGCGCTGCACGGCGGGCGGCGACCGCACGGCCCAGCTCGAACACGGCGAGCGCCTGTTTCGGCGCATTCTGGAGCAGGAGGGCACGCGCCTGCCGTCCGACCGGCGCTACCGGGCCCGGGAGCGGACGGTGCGGGAGGGCGTCGACGTGCCCCGCGCCCTGCTGGAGAGGCTCGAGGCCATCAGCCCAGGGCAGCAAGCATCGCGGCGGGACGATGCATTCGGCGGCGAGCCGTCGTAAGTTGACCCGGACGGCCGGCAGATGCCGGGGCCGAACAGGCAAGGTCTTCGCATGGGCGATCGGGCGGACAAGGCGGCGCGGCTCGAGACGGACGTGCTGGTGATCGGTGCGGGAGCGGCCGGCATGACGGCCGCCCTCGCGGCCGCGGAGGCGGGCGCCCGGGTGATCCTGGCCGACCGCAGCCTGGTCGGCCGGAGCGGCGCCACCATCATGGCCCAGATGACGGTTGCGGTCGCGCTGGGCGAGGAGGTGCCGGACCACTGGGAGCACCACTTCGCGGACACGATCCAGGCCGGTCGCGGCCTCTGCGACGCCCATCTGGCGCAACTCGTCTGCGAGCACGGCGCCCGCGAAATCCGCCGGCTGGACGGGTGGAAGGTCGGCTGGGCCCGCAAGCCGGACGGCACCATCCGCCAGGCGCATGCCCCTGGGCACGATCGGCCCCGCTGCGTGTATGTGGACTTCCTGTCCACCGGGCCGGCGGTCGCGAAAACGCTGCGCGGCCGCGTCATCCGGCAGGACGGCGTGACCCGGATCGGCGACCTCTGCATCGTCGACCTCACGGTCGTGGACGGGGCCGTGACCGGCGCGGTCGCGGTCTCGGTCGCGGATGGCCGGCCGGTTCAGCTCCAGGCGGGAGCTGTGGTGCTGGCGACGGGCGGCCTGACCCGACTTTACCGACGCAACTCCGCCTCGGCCAACATGGGCGGCGACGGCTACGCGCTGGCCTTGCGGGCCGGCGCCGAGCTGATGGACATGGAATTCGTCCAGTTCTTCCCGATCGGCCACCTGGCGCCGCGCCTCGTCGGCATGGACCCGATCATGTGGGACCCGTTCCGCTACAAGCTCGGCGGCCGTCTGCTCAACGCCGAGGGCCGCGACTTCATGAACGATTACGGCAACCAGGAAGCCGGCCAGTACAACGTCACCCGCGACCGGGCGACCCACGCCATCCTGAGCGAGGTCAAAGCCGGGCGGGGCTCCCCGGCCGGCGGCGCCTACTTGAGCTTCCAGCATCTCGACGAGGCGACGCTGCGCGAGGCCTTCGGGCCCGTGATCGACCGGTTGGCCAAGAACGGCATCGACCTGGGCCAGATGCCTGTCGAGGTCGCGCCCATCGCGCATTACCACATGGGCGGGGTCCGGGTGGACAACCGGCTGGAGACCCGGGTGCGAAACCTGTTTGCGGCCGGCGAGGTGGTTGCGGGCGCCAACGGCGCGAACCGCCTGTCCGGCAACGCCATTACGGAGGCGTTGGTATTCGGGCGGGAGGCCGGTCGCGAGGCCGGACGCCGTGCGCTGGGGGCATCGGCCGCGACACCCGCCCCAGCGCCCGCAGGGGCGTTCGACCTCGTGCGGGCAGCACGGGCCGGCGGCGAGGCGGAACTCGCCGGCGCCATGACGCGGCTCCAGGCCGTGATGGCCGACGATGTGGGGCCGTTCAGGACGGCGGCCGGGCTCGAACGAGCCCTGGCCGCGATCGCCGAACTCGAAGCCGAGATCGGCGACATGCCGCCCGGCCAGCCCGGGCCCTACAACCAGGCCCGGCTCGACTGGTTCGACCTCCGGTCCATGCTGCTGGTGGCGAAGACCGTGGCCCGGTCGGCGCTCGCCCGGCAGGAGAGCCGCGGCGCCCACCAGCGCGACGACCACCCGCTGATGGCGTCGAACTGGGCCCTGCACCAGACGCTGGAACTCGCCGGAAACGAACTCGTGCTCGGGCGAGCCCCCGTCCAGGGCGCCGAACTCTCGCAGGTGGCCTGATGAGCGCGACCGCCCGCCTGATCGTCCGCCGGGGGAGACCCGGCGAGCCGCCCTCCACCAGCCTGTATGAGATCCCCTACACGCCGGGCGCGTCCGTGCTGGACGGGCTGCGCTATGTGCGGGCCCAGCTCGATCCGAGCCTCAGCGTTCGGCATTCCTGCATCAACGCCAATACCTGCAAGGAATGCATGATCCTGGTCGACGGCAAGGTCGAATACGCCTGCACGGCCCGGCTTGAGCCGCGCGAGATGAAGCTCGAGCCGCTGCCCAACAAGGCGCATCTGAAGGACCTTGTCACCGAGATCGCGCCCCCGGACGAGCGCCTGGACCATGCGCTCGCGGCCCGGGCCGGGGTGGGCGCTTAGGCGCAGACGGAACCGCAATGTCCGGACAGTTCGCTCCCGACCCGGCGACCGCAGGAGCCACCTTGGCCGGGGCCGCCCGGATGTTCGGCTGATCGGCCCGGCGCGCACGGCCTGGGTCCTGACGGACGGCAAGGCCGGGGACGAAGCTCCCTGCCTCGGCGTGGCGGAGGCGCTGGGCTGCCGGATCGAGACACGGCGGGTCGCGCCGCGCGCGCCCTTCGCGCTGCTGATGCCCTGGGGCCCGCCCGATCCGGGCGAGCGGTCGGACCGGCCGGGAAGCCCCCTCGCGCCGCCCCTGCCGGACCTGGTCATCGCCTCCGGCCGGCGCGCCATCCCGTATGTGCGGGCGATCCGGCGCGCGTCCCGCGGCCGGACCTTCACGGTCATCCTCAAGGACCCCCGCACCGGCCCGGCCAGCGCCGACCTGATCTGGGTGCCGGAGCACGACCGGCTGCGCGGCCGCAACGTCATCGTGACGCTTACGGCCCCGCATCGCCTGTCCGCGGCCCGCCTAGTGGCCGCCCGGGCCGTGCCCGACCCGCGGCTGGCGGGGCTCGGGCGACCGCGTGTTGCGGTGCTGGTCGGCGGCGACAGCCGCCATCACCGTTTCACGCCGGAGGATGTCGGCCGCCTCCGCGCAGGGTTGGACAGCCTCGTCCAGGAGGGCGCGGCCCTCATGATCACCGCCTCGCGCCGGACCCCGCCGGGGCTGCGCCTGGCCCTGGCCGAATTGGCCGGCCGGGGCGGGCACTTCCTCTGGGACGGCACCGGCGACAATCCGTATGTGGCCCTCCTCGCCCTGGCCGAGGCCGTGGTGGTGACGGCGGATTCCACCAACATGGTCGGGGAAGCGGCCGCGACCGGCGCGCCGGTTCTCGTGTTCGAGCCCTCCGGCGGGCACCCCAAGGTCTCGAGCTATCTCGAGGGGCTGCGCCGGCACGGGGCTGTGCGGCCTTTCAGAGGACGACTTGAAGCCTTCCGCTACGAACCGCTAGATACGACGCCCGAGATCGCGATGGCCGTCGCGCGGGAGATGGAGCTCCGCGAGGCAATGCTCCGGATTGGCCGGCCGGAGCATGAATGGCCCCCTCTCACGTGAAGCTTTGCATCATCGGATCCGGACCGGCCGGCTACACGGCCGCGATCTACGCTGCCCGCGCCATGCTGGAGCCGGTGCTGATCTCCGGCATCCAGCCCGGCGGGCAGCTCACCATCACCACCGACGTCGAAAACTACCCGGGCTTCGCGGACGTGATCCAGGGCCCGTGGCTGATGGAGCAGATGCGGATGCAGGCCGAACATGTCGGCACCCGCATGGTGTCCGACACGATCGTGAAGGTCGAACTGGGGCGGCGGCCGTTTCTGCTCACCGGCGATTCCGGGGACGTCTATTCCTGCGACACGCTCGTGGTCGCCACGGGCGCCCAGGCCAAGTGGCTCGGGCTGCCGTCCGAAAGCACGTTCCAGGGCTTCGGTGTCTCCGCCTGCGCGACCTGCGACGGCTTCTTCTTCCGCAACAAGGAGGTGGTCGTGGTGGGCGGCGGCAACACGGCCGTCGAGGAGGCCCTCTACCTCGCCAACATCGCCTCGAAGGTCACCGTGGTGCATCGCCGGAACAGTTTCCGGGCCGAGCGCATCCTCCAGGAGCGCCTGTTCCGGCACCCCAACGTGTCGGTGCTGTGGGATTGCGCGGTGGACGAGATTTGCGGCAGCACGGGCGCGGCGCCGAGCGTCACCCATGTCCGCCTCCGCAACGTCAAGAGCGGCCGCATTGACGAGATCAAGGCCGACGGGGTGTTCATCGCCATCGGACACAAGCCTGCGACCGAGATCTTCGCCGGCCAGCTCGACATGAAGCCCGGCGGATACCTGCAGACCGTGCCTGGTTCCACGGCGACCAACGTGCCGGGCGTGTTTGCGGCCGGCGACGTCAGCGACGACGTGTTCCGCCAAGCCGTGACCGCGGCCGGGATGGGCTGCATGGCGGCGCTCGAGGCCGAGCGCTACCTGGAGGCCGAGAACCTGATGCGCGAGGCTGCGGAATAGCGCGCCGACGGGCAGGGGGGCGCCGCCGTGGACTGGGACAAGATCCGCATCTTCTACACGGTCGCCGAAGCCGGCAGCTTCACGCGCGCCGGCGACGATCTCGGCCTCAGCCAGTCGGCCGTGAGCCGGCAGGTGTCGGCGCTGGAGCGTGAGCTGAAGGCGCCGCTGTTTCACCGGCACGCCCGCGGCCTCATCCTGACCGAGCAGGGCGACTTGCTGCACCGGGCCGCCCGCGACATGCGGCTTCGGCTGGAAAACACCCGCGCCCGGCTGGAGGAGACGAGCGAACGCCCCTCGGGCGTGCTCAAGGTGACCACCACGGTGGGGATCGGCTCGCTCTGGCTGACCCAGCGCATCGCCGAGTTCCTGGACACCTTCCCGGATGTTCGGGTCGAGATGATCCTGACCAACGAGGAGCTCGATCTCGCCATGCGGGAGGCGGACGTGGCCTTGCGGCTGCGGCGGCCGTCGCAGCCTGACCTGATCCAGCGCCGCCTGTTCGCGGTGCATTTCCACGTCTACGCCTCGACCGACTACCTCAAGCGCTTCGGCGAGCCGAAGACGCTCGACGAGCTCGAGGGGCACCGGCTGCTTTCCTTCGGCGGCGACCAGCCCTCCTACCTGCTGTCGGTGCATTGGCTGGCCAAGGCCGGGCGGGAGGCGGGGTCGCCGCGGCCCTACCACATGGTCGTCAACAACATCCCGGCGCTCCGCTCCGCCGTGGAGACTGGGGCCGGGATCGCCGTGCTGCCGGATTATGCCGTCGACGGGAATACCCGGCTCGTCCAGATCCTGCGCGACGTCGAGATGCCGGCGCTGGAAAGCTATCTGGTCTACGCGGAGGAAATGCGGAACGTGGCCCGCGTCCAAGCCTTCCGCGACTTCCTGGTCGGCAAGGCGCAGCGCTGGGCCTATTGAGAAGCCATGCACCGGCGGCATGGCAAACCCGAACTCGCACGGATTGCCGGGTCGGACCTGCAGGTCAACATTGGCCGAAGCTGAAGGTGCAGACGGATCGTCTGTTCAGCTGTTCCCCTCTGGAGGCTCGCACCTGTCGAGCCTTCAACTTCCGGCCGGGTCTCTTCGAGGCCTGGCCGTTTTTTCAGGCGAACCTCGAGGGCGCGCCGGCCCCCTCACGCCCAGAGGCGTTCCTTCTGTAGGTCTTTGTACAATTCGGCGACCTGCTCGCCATAGCCGTTGAAGAGCAGCGTCGGGCGACGGTCGCCCGTGCCGAGAATGCGCTCCTCAGCCTGGCTCCAGCGCGGGTGCGGAACGGCCGGGTTCACATTGGCCCAGAAGCCGTATTCCGACGCCTGCAGTTCCTCCCAGAAGGTCTTCGGCCGCTCGGCCGTGATGGTGTTGGGGTTGATCGCCTTCACGGACTTGAAGCCGGATTTCCACGGCACCGCGAGCCGCAGCGGGGCGCCGAACTGGTTCGGCAACGGCTTGCCGTAGACGCCCGTGACCAGGAGGGCGAGGTCGTTCCTCGCCTCGTCGATGGTCAGGCCCTCGGTATAGGGCCACGGATACCAGAACTGCTTCTGGCCCGGCGCGACCGCCTTGTCGTGGAAGGTCTGCATGACGACGTATTTCGCGGCCGAGGTCGGCTTTGCCATGTCGACCAGCGCCCGCAGCGGAAACCCGGTCCAGGGCACGGCCATGGACCACGCCTCGACGCAGCGCATCCGGTACAGCCGCTCCTCGAGCGGCATGCGGCGGATCAGGTCGTCGAAGCCGACCTCCATCGGGGCCTCGACCAGGCCGCCGATCTTCACCGTCCAGGGCCGCGTCTTGAGCGCGTCCGAGGCGGGCGTCACGGCCTTCGAGGTCGAGAATTCGTAGTAGTTGTTGTATTCGGCCGAGACCTTCTCGGGCGTGACCTCGCGGTCGAGCCGGAAGGCCTCGTTGCGCTTGGCCGGATAGAGGTCGGCCGTCGGGTCGCGGCCCTGCGCCTGCGCCGCCGTCCCGCCCGCGAGGCCGGTGCCCGCGATGCCCGCCCCGAGCCCCAGGGCGGCCACGAAGCGGCGGCGGTCGAGAAACACCTGTTCCGGTGTCGCCTCGCCTTCGGGGATCTCCCACCCGCGTCTCGCCTTGATCAGCATGGGACCTCCTGTCTGGCCGAGCCGGGGCCGACCGGCCAGCCTGTCCGACCATAGGCTTGCGGGCTGCCGATCGCATCGCGCCACGGTGCCGCGCGCGGGCACGATGCCGTGAACAGCCGCTCGCGGCTAGGCGGCGGCGGGGCGCTTTATGCGGCGGCCCTTGGGGAGAGGCTGGCCGCCTCCTCCTTCAGGGCGCGCCGAAGCACCTTGCCGACATTCGTCTTGGGCAGGCTGTCCCGGAACTCGATGTGGCGCGGCACCTTGTAGGAGGTCAGCCGCTCGCGGCACCAGGTCCGGATCTCGGCCTCGGTCAGGCCCGGCTCCGCCCGCACCACATAGGCCGTGACCTGCTCGCCCGTGGCGTCGTTCGGCAGCCCGATCACGGCCACTTCGGCCACCCCCGGGCAGGAGGCCACGACCTCCTCGACCTCGTTCGGGTAGACGTTGAAGCCGGAGACCAGGATCATGTCCTTCATCCGGTCGATGATCTTGAGCGAACCGTCGGGCAGCAGCAGCGCGACGTCTCCGGTGCGGAAATAGCCGTCCGGCGTCATCGCCTTGGCGGTCTCGTCCGGCCGGTTCCAGTAGCCCCGCATGACCTGGGGCCCCCGCACGCAGAGTTCGCCCGGGCTGCCGGCCTGCACCTCGGTGCCGGTTTCGGGATCTCGGACCGAGACCTCCGTGGACGGCATCGGATAGCCGATGGTGCCCGTGAAGCTGTCGATGTCGAGCCGGTTCACGGTGATCACCGGCGACGTCTCGGACAGCCCGTAACCCTCGACGATGGGCCGTCCAGTGAGGGCCTTCCAGCGGTCGGCCACGGCGCCCTGGGTCGCCATGCCGCCGGACACGCAGAGCACCAGCTTCGAGAAATCCACCTCGGTGATGCCGGGCGCCCGGCTCAGCGCGCTGTACAGCGTGTTCACGCCCGACAGGCAGGTGAAGGGCCGGCTCTTCAGCGTCTTCACGAAGCCCGGCAGGTCGCGCGGATTGGCGATCAGGAGCTGGCAGCCGCCCTTGCGGACCATGACCATGCAGCAGGCCGTGAGGGCGAAGATGTGGTACAGGGGCAGCGCCGTGACCATGACGTGCTGCGCGTCGCCGAGCGTCGGCTTCATCCAGGTGTCGCACTGGATGACATTGGCCGCCACGTTGCGGTGGGTCAGCGTGGCGCCCTTGCTGATCCCGGTCGTGCCGCCGGTGTATTGCAGGAACGCGATGTCATCGAGCGTCACGCCGGCGGGGCGGGGCGGGGTCGCCTTCACGGCGGCGAGGGCCTCCCTGAAGCGGACCGAGCCCGGCAGATTGTAGGCTGGCACCGCCTTCTTCACGTAGCGCGACACGAGGTTGACGATCGCGCCCTTGAGCCCGAGCAGGTCGCCGGGCGTCACCACCACCACGCGGTCGAGGCTGACCTCGCCGGTCACGGCCTCGACCGTGTGGGCGAAGTTCTCCAGCACGAACACGATGCGGGCGCCGGAATCCTTCAGCTGCAGGGCGAGTTCGCGCGGGGTGTAGAGCGGGTTGACGTTCACCACCGTCGCACCGGCGATCAACGCGCCGAAGAGGATCGCCGGATAGGCCATCACGTTCGGCAGCATAATGGCGACGCGGTCGCCCTTGCCGATGCCGGCCGATTGCAGCCAGGCCGCGACGGCGCCGGCATGCCGGGCCAGGGCCTCGTAGGTGATGCGCGTGCCGAAGCTCTCGAGGGCCGGGCGCTCCGGCCAGCGGCGCACCGTCGCGTCGAAGATGTCGACGAGCGTCCCGGCGCTGTCGGGGTCGATCATCGCCGGCACGCCCTCGGGATAGGCCGCGAGCCAAGGCTTCGGCGGGGCACCCTCGCCGGGGCGCGGCGAGACTGGCGCGGACATCAGGCACTCCCTCTCGCGCGTCTGTCGCGCGCATCCCGCATCGTTCCACTGCCCGGCCGGCCGTGCAAGCGGCAGCCGGGCCGCACGCCCGGAGGGCGGCCTCAGGCGGGGTAGCGGGCTCCGAGGAACGCGGTCAGATGGCGCTCCACCGCCTCGGGACGCTCCACCGGCAGGATGTGGCCGGCGCCCTCCACGAGGTGCAGTTCCGACCCGGCGATCTGCTCGGCGATCTCGCTTGCGTTCTGCGCCCCGATCACGCGGTCCTCCGTGCCGTGCAGGATCAGCGTCGGGCAGGTGACGGCGCCGAGCCGGTCGCGGACGTCGAAGCCCTTGAGAGCCCCCATGGCCGCGCCGAGCCCGGCCGCGTCGGCGGCGAGACGGTCGGCGATGAATTCCTCCACAAAGGCCGGATGATTGCGCGCGAACTCGGCCGAGAAGACCGAGCGGGCGGCGGTTTCGGCGGCGGCCCGAGGTCCGGCGGCGCGGGCCACGCGGCCGCGCTCCTCCATCCCGGCCCAGGCCTCGTCCGAGAAGCGGCAGGCCGTTCCGAGCAGCGCCAGCGCCTTCACGCGTTCGGGCTGCTGCGCCGCGATCAGCATGGCGACCATGCCGCCCTGCGACAGCCCGACCACCGCGAGCTCATCGACGCCGCAGGCGTCGAGGGCCTGAACCCAATCGGCGGCCAGCGCCTCCATCGTGTACGGCCCGGGCGGCTTGGCCGAGCGGCCGTGCCCGCGCATGTCTCCGGCCAGCACGCGATAGCTGCCAGAGAAGTGGCCGATCTCACGCTGCCAAAGGGCATGGCTCCAGCCGAGACCGTGCAGGAACAGGATCGGGCGACCCTGTCCGGCCTCGGTGACGAAGATCGTCGCGTCGGCGGCCTGCACCACCCGGCCAGGCAATGCGGTGAAGAACGGGCTCGCCATACGGAAACACCCTCCGGGTAACCGCACGCGCTCTGCCGCGGCGCGGGTCGCTGCCCGGCCTGCGATCCCGGCAGGCGGTGCGCGAAGGTCGGGGGAGACGTGGACCTACGGGCCGGAACGGGGGCCGTCAACACGCCCGCGCAGCAGAGGCCAGCACGGGGCCGGCCTGCCCGCCTTTGCCGGATGGGGCGCGTTGCTCCATGTAGGGCCGCCGATCGGGATCCTGCCTTGAAGCCCACCAAAGACCGCATCCTCGCCGCAGCTGTCCAAGAATTCTCGCAGAACGGTTTCGGCGGGGCGCGTATCGAACGGATCGCGGCGGCTGCGGATGCCAATCTGCGCATGCTCTACCACTACTTCGGCAACAAAGAGCAGCTCTACCTCGCCAGTCTCGAGGCTGCCTACAGCCACGTTCGGGAGGCCGAAGCCAAGTTGCGGCTGGATGAACTCGCCCCCGAGGCGGGCGTCACGCGCTTGGCGGAGTTCACCTTCGACTACTTCAGCGGCCACCCCGAATTCGTCGGGCTCCTGATCAGCGAGAACCTGGTGGGCGGCAGGCATGTGCAGCGCTCCAGCCTGGTTCCCGAGACGGCCGCGCCGCTGATCGTCAGCATCGAAAGTCTTCTGGCCCGGGGAGCGCGGGCGGGGGTGTTTCGGGGCGGGATCGATGCCGTCCAGTTCTTCATCACCCTTCATTCGCTCTGCTACCTGCATGTCGCCAACCGGCACACGCTCTCGTCCATGCTCCAGCGTGATCTGTCCGACCCGACATGGCTGGCCGAGCGGCGGGCGCACGTTACAGAGGTTCTCCTTCGCTACCTCAGGGCCTGACACCGCTGACGCCGATTCGGGCTCGTTGACGGTCTCGGCGGGGGGGCGTAAAACTTCTTTTACCCGACCGCGCTGCCAGGCTGCGACCTCGCGACTGTCGGGCCGGAGGCCTCGTCATGGTTCCTGACCAGCAATACGACACGTTGCTCCGCGGCGGCCGCGTCATCTGCCCCGCCTCCAACTTCGACGCCATCGCGGATGTCGCCATCAGGGGTGGGCAGATCGCGGCGATCCAGCCCGACATCATCCCGTCCAGCGCCAAGACGGTGGTGGATGTGAGGGACCGGCTGGTGCTTCCCGGGCTCATCGACACGCATGCGCATGTCTACCGCTACGTCACCGGCCGGTTCGGCCTGCCGGCCGACATGGTCGGCGTGGAATCCGGCGTGACCACCGTCGTGGATCAGGGCGGCCCGTCCTGCATGACCTTCCCGGGCTTCCGGCACTTCATTGCCGAGCCGGCCGAGAGCCGGGTCTATGCCTTCATGTCCACCTATCTCGTGGGCGGCCTCGAAGGGCATTACTATCCGGATCTGTACAGCCCGGACGGGGTCGACGTGAAGGCCACCGTGGCCGCGGCCATGGCCAACCGGGACCTGGTGCGCGGCATCAAGGCTCATGCCGAGATCGGCGGCTTCGCCCGCTGGGGCATCCGGGTGATCGAACTCGCGGCCGAGATCGGGCGCGAGACGGACCTGCCGGTCTACGTGCATTTCGGCCAGCTCTGGGGCCTGCCGGAGAGCGGCACCAACGGCGAGGATGTCGACACCATCCTGGAGCGGGTCATCCCGCTGCTGCGCCCGGGAGATGTGCTGGCGCACCCGTTCACCCGCCACCCGGGCGGCTTCGTGAACCAGGAGGGCGAGGTCCACCCGGTCATTCGGGCCGCGCTCGACCGTGGCCTCAGGGTGGATGTCGGCCACGGCAGCCACTTCTCGTACCGGCTCGCCCGCAAGGCGCTTGCCGCCGGGGTCATGCCGACCACGCTCGGGGCCGACGTGCACGGCTACAACACCCACGTGCCGGCGCCCCCCGGCACGCCGGCCGAGCATTGTGACGACGAGAACCATCCCTTTGCCGGGCAGGCCCGTTTCAGCCTCGTCCAGGCGATGAGCTCGATGATGGCGCTCGGCCTCACCCTCGAGCAGGTGGTCCCCATGGTCACCTCGCATGCTGCCGATATGCTGGGCCTGTCCGACGAAATCGGCGCCCTCATGCCGGGCCGCGAGGCCGACATCAGCGTTCTGCGCCAGAACCACGGGCGCTTTTTGCTGCGCGATAACGATGGCACCGAGGTGGTAGCCGAAACCCTGTTGCAGCCGGAATTCTGCCTCCGGGCGGGGCGGCGGCACGAAGCCGTGTCGCCGATCCTGCCCGAGGCCATCGCGGCCTGAGCGGCACGAGGCGGCCCGTCCCCGGACGGTGCCGCCTCACACCCGCGGCGCGATCCGCACGATCCGGAGCGGGGGATCGGCCTCGACGGCCGCCTGCTCGACCCAGACCTGCCCCCCTCGGATCTCGGTCGGGTAGACGCGGAGGCTTGGCAGGTCCCAGCCACCGCCCGAGGCCCCATCAACGAGGTTGAACGAGGCGCGGTGGCGCGGGCAGAACACGCGCCCGCCGTCCAGCCGGCCACGGCTGAGATCGGCGTATTCGTGCGGGCACAGGCGCTGGCACACGCTGACCCTCGCCCCGGTCAGGGCCAGCATGAGGCGGTGTCCCGCCACCTCGACCGGTGCAAGGGCGCCCTCGGTCAGATCGGCCAGGGTGGCGACCGCGGTCCAGCCGTCTGGGGCGGGCGGGTCGGAGCGGTCGCAGGTCATGGGCCACGCCTCCGCGGCTGGCGCGGCCGGAGCTAGCCGCCCAGAT
Organism: Enterovirga sp.; assembly: GCF_028290205.1. Lineage (GTDB taxonomy): Bacteria > Pseudomonadota > Alphaproteobacteria > Rhizobiales > Beijerinckiaceae > Enterovirga. Next base: position 34,888 of record NZ_JAQGKF010000146.1, read on the forward strand.
AGGCTTCCTTGACGGCTGGATCGGCCAGGAGTTCCTCGCCCGTGCCGTGGCGCTTCATCTCGCCGGATTCGAGCAGGTAGGCGCGATCACACATCTCCAGCGCCGCGAAGGCGTTCTGCTCGACCATGAGCACGGTCACCCCCTCCTGCTGGATGTCCTGGATCAGGTCGAAGGTGCGGTCGACGATGGTGGGGGCGAGGCCGAGCGAGGGCTCGTCGAACAGGATCAGCTTGGGCCGGGACATCAGGGCCCGGCCGATGGCCAGCATCTGCTGCTCGCCGCCCGACAGGGTCCCGGCCGCCTGCTGCCGCCGCTCCTTGAGGATGGGGAAGCGGGTGAAAATGCGGTCGATGTCGTCCGCGATAGCGGCGCTGTCGCGGCGGAGATAGGCCCCGATGCCGAGGTTCTCCTGCACGCTCATATGCGCGAACACGCGGCGGCCCTCCGGGCAATGCGCGATGCCGCGGGCCAGGATGGAGCGCGGCGAGGCGCCGGTGATGTCCTCGTCTTCGAAGCGGATGCGGCCGGCGGCGACCGGCACGATCCCGGACAGGGCCCGCAGCGCGGTCGTCTTGCCGGCGCCATTGGCGCCGATCAGCGTGACCAGCTCGCCCGCGGCGACGTGGAGCGAGACGCCCTTGAGGGCGTTGACCTTGCCGTAGCGGCACCACAGGCCGTCAATGTCGAGCACGCCGCCTCCCTTGACCGAGATAGGCCTGGATCACCTCGGGGTGACGCTGGATCTCAGACGGAACCCCGCTCGCGATGATGCGGCCCTGGTTGAGCACGACCACGCGGTCGGACACCTCCATGACCATGCGCATGTCGTGTTCGACGAGAAGCGTCGTGATCCCGCGCGCCCGGATTTTGGCGAGGATCGCCATGAAGCTCGTGGTTTCGGTGGCGTTCATGCCCGAGACCGGCTCGTCCAAGAGAAGCAGCGCCGGGTCGGCCGCCAGCGCGATCGCCACGCCGAGGAGCCTCTGCTCGCCGTAGGGAAGGGCGTTGGCGAGCTGATCCTGGCGGCCGCCGAGGCCCACGAAATCGAGGATCTCGGCCGCGCGCTCGCAGAGGCGGCGCTGCTCGGCCCCGACGCTCGGGAGCCCGAGCAGGACCTGAAGCGCCCCGCTCCGACCGAGGCGGTGCAGCCCGGTGAGCACGTTTTCCAGCACGGTGAGGGTGTCGAACAGGCTGGTCTTCTGGAAGGTGCGGACGACCCCGCGGCCGGCAATTTCGTGCGGCTTCAGCCCGTTCAGCGGCTGACCCCGGAAGCTGATCGAGCCGTGGCTCGGCGCACAGAAGCCGGTGATGATGTTGAAGGCTGTGGTCTTGCCGGCGCCGTTCGGTCCGATGAGGCTGACGACCTCACCGCTGCCGACGGAGAAGCTCAGGTCGGCGATCGCCACGAGGCCGCCGAAGCGGATGCCGATCCCGTCGAGCTTGAGGAGTTCGGTGGCGGCCGGATCGGACATCAGCTGCCTGCCGGGCTGCGGGCCGACGCGGTCGCCGCGCGTCCGCGCCGTGCCGCCCAGGCCCTGGTGACCGCCGGGACGATCCCCTCGGGAAGGAAGAACACGACCACGATCATGATGAGCCCGTAGATGATCCATTGCAGTTCGGGGCCGGCCACCTCCCGGAGCACGGGCGGGATGAAGCCGAACAGAATTCCGCCCACGATCGGCCCAAGCAGCGTTCCCTTGCCGCCTGTCACAATCATGATGACCATGGTTACCGTGTAGATGAACAGGAAGATGTCGGGATCGATGATGCGGACGTAATGGGCATAGAAGCTGCCGGCCGCGCCGGCGATCCCGGCCGAAACCACCGCGGCGAGAACGAGGTAGCGGGTGACGTCGATCCCGACGGAGGTGGCGAGCGACTCGTTCTCCTTCAGCGCCACCATGGCCCGGCCGAGCCGCGACCGGACCAGGCGGGCGATCAGCAGGTAGGCGCCGGCCCCGATGGCGATCATCAGGAAGTAGTTCGGCAGCTTGCGGTAGAACGTGAGCTGCCAGGCGTCCGAAAGGCCGAGCGTGAAGGGCGGAATGTTGTTCAGCGCCATCGGGCCCTGGGTCAGCGAGACCCAGTTCAGGGCCACCAGCCGCGCCACCTCGGCGAAGCTGAGCGTCACGATGACGAAATAGGCACCCCGCACCTTGAAGGACAGCTTGCCGATCAGGAAGCCGAACAGGGCCGCGGTTGCGACCGCGATCACGAAGGAGAGCCAGACCGGCTTCGGCGCCACGGTCAGCACCAAGCGGTCCGTGAACTCGAGCTGGAAACCGAGCGAGCAGAGCGCGCTCACATAGGCGCCAATGCCGAAGAAGCCGATATGCCCGAGGCTGAGCTGCCCAGTATAGCCGAGCAGCAGGTTCAGGCTCATCGCCGCGATGATGAAGATTCCGGTCGTGATCAGGATGTGCAGCGCATACTGGTCCGTGACCACGAGCGGCACGGCCAGGAGCGCCGCGAGGCCGGCGAGGGGAGCGAGCGCGCGCATCAGCTGATCCGCTCCGCGCGGCGAAACAGGCCGGTGGGCCTGAACATCAAGACCAGGATGATCAGGAGAAAGCCCATCGCGTCGCGATAGCCGGACGAGATGTAGCCGGCGCCGAGCTCTTCGACGAAGGCCAGGATGAAGCCCCCGATCGCCGCTCCGGTGAAGTTGCCCAGCCCGCCCAGGATGACGATGGCGAAGGCCTTCAGGGCGATGAGGTTGCCCATGGTGGCCGTCACCACGAAAACCGGGCCGAGCAGTGCCCCGGCGGCCGCGGCCAGGCCGGAGCCGAGCGCGAAGGTCGCCGTGTGCACGAGCCCGATGTTGATGCCCATCAGCGCCGCCGTGTCACGGTCGGCGAAGGTGGCCCGCATGGCGCGGCCGAACCGGGTGTGGTGGATCAGGCTGTGCGCGCCGATGATCAGCAGGATCGCGGCCGTGAAGACGAAGATGCGCAGCCAGTCGACCGAAACCGGGCCGACCACCAGAGGCGCGGTCGGAAACGGCGTCGGGATAGATTTGGCGACCCCGCCCCAGATCAGCTGCTCGCCGTTCTGCATGGCGATCCAGGCGCCGATCATCACGATCATCGTGGTGTCGATGTCGGAGGACCGCAGCGGCCGCAGCAGCACCACCTCGATGGCCGCCCCGAGCAGCACGCCGACCAGCGTGGCGAGGGCGAGCGCCAGGAAGAAGTTCGCCCCCGCGACCGACACGGCGAAGAAGGTCATGTAGGCGCCGAACGTGTAGAGTTCGCCGTGGGTGAAGTTGACCACCCGCATGATCCCGAAGATCAGCGTGAGCCCGATTCCCAGCAGCGCGTAGGTGCCGCCGAGAACAAGGGCATTGGTGAGATGCTGGGAAAGCTGATCCACTGGGACGCCGCGCCTCGAGACGAGCCAAACTGACGAAAGCTGCCGTGCGGGGCTTGCCGCCCCGAGCGGGGCGGCAAGGGACGGTCCCGGGTCAGAAGGCCGGGAGGGTGACCTTCCCGTCCTTGATCTGGATCACGTAGACGTTGGGGACGTTCTGGCCGCTTTCCTTGCCGGCCGGACCGGATTTCTCGAAGGCGATGTCGCCGTTCGCGCCCTTCACCTTCACCTTCCAGAACGCTTGCTGGATGGCCTTCGGCTCGGCCTTGCCGGCTTCCTTGATGGCGGCTGCGATCGTCAGGATGCCGTCATAGCCCCGGAAACCTTCGGTCAGGCCGGCGAACTGGTAGCCGCGCTTCTTCCACTCGTTCACGAGCCCGACCGCGACGTCGGCATTCGGCGCGTTCTCGGGGAACCAGGGCGTGAAGAAGACCAGATGGTAGCTGCCCTCGGCGGCCGGCCCGGCATGTTCGATCAGCTGATCGGGCGCCTGCGATCCGCCGGTCGTGATGATGCGCTGCGTGAGCCGCAGCGCCTGCGCCTGGCGGAGAACCAGGGTGAGCTGCTCGACGCTCGTGGTGATGAACAGGGTGTCGGCGTCACTCGCCTTGATCTTGGCGAGCTGTGCGCTGACGTCCTGCGCCGTCGGGTCCATCCGCTCAACAACGCCGACCGTGCCGCCATGGCTCTTCACGAGCTCGCTGAACTTGGTCGCCGCGTCGATGCCGAAATCGTTGTTGACGACCAGGAAGTTGGCTCTCTTGATGGCGAACTTGTCGATTTTCTTCGCGAAGTCCTTGGTCTCCATCGAGGTGGTCGGCGCGATCCGGAAGATCCAGGGATTGCCGGATTCGGTGATCTTGCCGGACGACGACGTCTCGACCACCATCGGCACTTCGTATTCCATCAGCTTGGGCATCACGGCGAGCGTGAAGGTGGAGCTCCAGGCGCCGAGCATCACGGGGACCTTGTCCCGCACGATCAGCTTCTCGGCCGCGGCCGCGGCCTCGGTCGGGTTGCTCTTGTTGTCCTCGATGACGAGCTCGATCTTGCTGCCGAGGATGCCGCCGGCCGCGTTGATCTGGTCCGCCGCGATGCGGGCCCCGTTCGTGACGTACTGGCCCGAGGCCGCGACTGGGCCGGTGAGGGGCTGGTTGACGCCGATCTTGATCGTGCCCTGAGCGAGCGCCGGTAACGCAAGCAGGCTGGCGGCCCCGCTCATCAGCAACGCTGCAACGCTGGTGCGAATAATCATCGAGCGAACCCTTTCTGCTGTCGGCCACGGCAGGCCGCCCGTTGCCGGTGCGAGTATCGCTTGCAGAAGCAGCAACGGCATGAAGCGTATGCAAGTACCGCCACGCTTGTCAAACGCGGCCGTGACGCTTTTTCTCGCACCTTATGTTGATTGCGAGGTCAACGTGCCCGGTTGACAGTGGAACCGCGTTCTCGCACCATGCAAGAAGTTGCACCGGCGTCAACATGGGACCGGTTCATGATGCTTGGCTTGAGACCCCGCCTCCGTCTCCCGAGGTCGCCCGGCGACGCATGTTTCGGGCCGCGGCTCCGATGACGCGCAGCGCGGCCCAGGGCGACGCGACCCCGGGGCAGGGCGTCGGCGCACGGCTTCTCCGCAAGGAGGACGACCGCTTTCTGCGCGGCCGAGGCCGTTTTGTGGGCGATCTCAAGCTGCCCGGCATGCGCGAAGTAGCGTTTGCCCGCAGCCCGGTCGCCCATGGCCGCATCCTGGAGATCAGGATCCCGCCCGACCTGAGGGGAACGGTGTTCACGGCCAAGGACCTGGTGGGCGTGAAGCCCATCCGGGCCGTGTCCGGCCTGCCCGGGTTCAGGCCGTCCGAGCAGCCCGCGCTCGCGACCGACAAGGTCCGATACGTCGGCGAGCCCATTGCCATGTGCACGGGGCGCAGCCGGGCGGAAGCGGAGGACGCCGCGGCCCGGATCGAGGTCGATTTCGCCGAGGAGCCCGCGGTCAGCGACATGCTGCTGGGGCGCAGGCCCGACGCGCCGCGGCTGCACGCGGACTGGCCCGACAACGTCTATCTCGAGAGCCTGGTCGTCGGCGGCGAGAGTTTCACGGGGCTCGATGCGGCCGTGAAGATCACCCGCGAGTTCAGGACCTCGCGGCAATGCATGTCGCCCATGGAGGGCAAGGGCGTCCTGGCGCATTGGGACACCCGGCGCGAACAGCTCATTGTCGAGACCTCGACGCAGATGCCGCACATCATCCGCAACGGCTTCTGCGACTTTCTCGGGCTCGAGCAGAGGCAGGTCCGGGTTGCGGCCCCGGATGTCGGCGGCGGCTTCGGCCACAAGGGCGTGCTGTCGCCTGAGGAATTGTGCGTCGCCTGGGGGGCGCGCGCCCTTGGGCAGCCGCTGCGCTGGATCGAGGACCGGCGCGAGCAGCTCACCGCCAACGCGAATTGCCGCGAGCACCATTACATCGTCACCGCCTATGCCGACGCCCGAGGCAAGCTGCTCGCCCTCGAGGCGGAGGCGAGCGTCGATGCCGGCGCCTATTCGGCCTTCCCGTTCACGGGCGGCATCGAGGCGGCCCAGATCGCCAGCATCCTGCCCGGACCCTATGACTTCCCGCGCTATCGCTGCCGCACCTGGTCGGTCGCCAGCAACAAGCCGCCGATCCTGCCCTATCGGGGCGTGGCCCGCACCGGCGTCTGCTTCGCCATGGAGCTCATGCTGGACGCGATCGCCCGCGAGGTCGGACGCGAGCCCTACGAGATCAGGCTCGAAAACCTCGTCCGGCCCGAGCAGATGCCGTTCGACAACATCACCAACAAGCATTTCGACAGCGGCGACTATCCGGAATGCCTGCGCCGGCTGGTGGCCGCGATCGACATTCCGGCCGTGCGCGAGCGCCAGCGCCTCGGCGAGCCGGACGGGCGGCTGATCGGCCTGGGTCTCAGCATCTACAACGAGCAGGCCGCGCACGGCATGTCCGTCTATGGCGCCTGGGGCATTCCCATCCTGCCCGGCTACGAGCAGGCGACCGCCCGCATCCTGCCGGATGGCGGGCTCGAGATCCGGGCCGGCATCCAGAGCCACGGCCAGGGGCTCGAGACGACGCTGGCCCAGGTGGCGAACGAGATCCTGGGCATCGACCCGGCCCGCGTCTCGGTGATCCACGGCGACACGGAGACCTCGCCCTACTCGCCCGGCACCTACGCCTCGCGCAGCATGGTGATGGCCGGCGGTGCGGGCGCGACCGCCGGCCGGCAGCTCGTGCCGCGCCTCGCTACGATCGGGGCGAGCCTGCTCCAGGCCGACCCGTCGCAGGTGCGGTTCGAGGGCGGGCATGTGCGGAGCGCGTCGGGCAGCGTCAGCATCGAGGCCATCGCCCGGACCTGGTACTTGCAGCCGCACGAGCTGCCGGCGGACGTGGACCGCGGCGGGCTCGAGGTCACGGCCGGCTACCGGGCGGAGCGCGACAGCGGCACGTTCAGCTACGGGGCGCATGCCGCGCTGGTGGCGGTCGAGCCCCGCACCGGCGAGATCGAGCTGCTCCGCTACGTGGTGGTTGAGGACGGCGGCGTCCTCGTCAATCCCATGATCGTGGACGGCCAGATCTATGGCGGCGTGGCCCAGGGGATCGGCACCGCCCTCTACGAGGAGATGCGGTTCGACGCGGCCGGCCAGCCGCTCGCCTCGACCTTGGCCGATTACCTTCTGCCCGGCTCCGTCGAGGTTCCGGATGTGCAGATCCTGCACATGGAGACCCCGTCGCCCTACACCGAGTTCGGCGTGAAGGGGATCGGGGAGGGCGGTGCGATCGGCCCGCCGGCCGCCATCGCCAACGCGGTCAACGATGCGCTCCGATCCTTCGGCGTGGAGGTCACGAGCCTTCCCGTCACGCCGCGACGGGTGGTGGAGGCCATCGCCGCGCGGTCCAGCGGAGCCCCGCAGCCGACGCTGAGCACTGGGTTCGAACGCGCATGAAGCCCGCAGCCTTCGATTACGTTCGGCCGGACCGGCTCGAGGACGCCGCCGATCTGCTCGCCGAGGACGGGGTCGGGACCAAGATCGTGTCCGGCGCGCAGTCGCTCGGCCCGATGCTCAATCTCCGGCTCGTCCGGCCCGGCCGGCTGCTCGACGTGACAGCCATCCCGGCCCTCCGCACCGTCGAGGATGCCGGCGACGCCGTGGTCATCGGCGCCTGCATCACGCATGCCGATATCGAGGACGGCCGCGTGCCGGACGCGTGGGGCGGCATGCTCCGGCAGCTCGCGTCGGGCATCGCCTACCGGGCGGTGCGCAACCGCGGCACCGTCGGGGGCAGCCTGTGCCACGCCGATCCGGCGGCCGATTGGCTGTCGATCCTGACCGCGCTCGGCGCCGAGGCCCGCCTTTATTCCCGGCGGGGCCGCCGCACCGTGGCGCTCGAAAGCTTCGTGCTCGGCGCCTTCGAGACGGCCCTCGCGGCGGACGAGATCCTGGAGGCGGTGCGAATCCCCAAGCTCTCCGGGCGGGCCCGCTGGGGCTACTCGAAATCGTGCCGCAAGGCAGGCGAGTTCGCGCATGCCATCGGGGTCGTGGTGGACGACCCCGAAACGGGCCGCTGCCGGGCCGTGATCGGCGCCACCGAAACCCCGCCCATCCTGGTCGCCGACGCGCGCGGGCTCCTGTCCGGAGACGGGACGGTCCAGGCCGATTGGGTCCTCCGCCTGCTCGGTGAAGCCGGGATGCAGGATCCCTTTGAGCAGCAGATTCACCTGGTGGCGCTGGAACGCGCCGGAGCTCAGGCGCGCCTATGACTACCCGCAGCATTGAGCTCACGGTCAACGGCACGGTCTGCAGGGCCGAGGTCGAGCCCCGCACCGCGTTGGCGGATTTCCTGCGCGACGACCTTCTGCTGACCGGAACCCATCTCGGCTGCGAGCATGGCGTCTGCGGTGCCTGCACCGTGAACATCGACGGCGTCCCGGCGCGGTCGTGCATCACCTACGCGGTGCTGTGCGACAAGGCGCATGTGACCACCATCGAGGGCTTCGACGGTGACGAGGTGGTGGGCCGGCTGCGGCAGGCCTTCTCGGAAGAACACGGGCTCCAATGCGGCTTCTGCACGCCCGGCATGATCGCGACGGCGCGCGACATCGTGCTCCGGCTGCCCGAGGCCGACGATGCGCGGGTCCGGCTGGAGCTCAGCGGCAACCTGTGCCGCTGCACCGGCTATTCGGGCATCGTGCGGGCCATCCGCCGGGTGCTGGACGAGCGCAAGCTCGCGGGCCAACCGGCGGTCAACGCCCGCACGCGGCTCGGCCCCGCAGGCTCGGGCCATGCGGGGGCCAGTCTCGGGCGGGAGCGGGTCGGGGCAGGGGCCGCGCCGGCGCCGGCCGAAGCGGCGCTGCCCGCGCCGTCGCAGGGCTCCGTCGCGGCCCTGCCAGGCGACAAGCTGTCAGGCGACGCCAAGCCGAGTGTCGCGGTGCGCCACTCCTTCGTGGTGCCGGAGCGGCGCGACCGGGTCTGGGCCTTCTTCGAGAACGTCGAGGACGTGGTCGCCTGCATGCCGGGCGCCTCGCTGACCGAGGCCACTCCGGACGGCCGCCTGTCGGGGCAGATGAGCGTCCGTTTGGGGCCGATCTCGGCGACGTTTCTAGGCAATGCGGAGATCGCGCGCGATCCGGCCCGCTATTCCGGCACCATTCGGGGCCATGGCCGCGACCGCACCAGCGGGTCCGGCAGCACGGGCGAGATCCGCTACGCGCTGGTCGATGAGGGCGAGCGCACCCGGGTCGACATCGACGTGACGGCGAGCCTCACGGGAACGCTGGCGCAATTCGGACGGCTCGGCCTCGTGAACGACCTCGTCCGCCGGCTCACCGACGCGTTTTCGGCCAACCTCCAGGCGCGCTTGCGGCCCGGGGAGCCGGGCGGCGCGGCTGGCGAGGCCTTGGCGCAGCCGGCCCGGCTGGACCTCGCCTCCATGCTCCTGGCCGTCATCGGGGCGCGCTTGCGCCTCATTGCAAATCGCTTGCGAGGACGCTGAGTTCGCGATCACGGGGGCACCGGCGAATCGCATTCGCCCCGGGCGCCGCTGCAAGGCTCGCCTTCCCCGGGCAGCGTCGAAGGAACGGTCATGGCAAGAGCACCGGCGCGCGCCGAGAGCGCGCCCGCACGAAGAAAGTCGCGGCTGCGCGAGACGGATCTCCATCTCGGGTTGTCGATCCGTCATGCCCGCACCCTGAAGGGGATGCGGCTGCGCGATCTGGCCGAGAAGTCCGGCTATTCCGAAAGCCTGATCTCCCGCATCGAGAACGACAAGACCACGCCGTCGCTGCACACGCTGCATCATCTCGCTCGGGCGCTCGATCTGACCGTGGCCGATCTCCTGAGCCAGGAATCGGAGCAGAGCCTGGTGGTCATGCAGGCGGGCGCGCGGCCGACCATCGGCCGCCCAGCCCTTCCCGGACAGGAGACGAGCGGTGTTGTCGCCGAGGTGATGATCCCCCTCGGCCGCAGTTCGCAGCTCCAGGCGTTCCTGATCCGTCTCGAACCGGGCGCCTCGGGGAGCGGCAAGCGGCAGCACGAGGGGGAGGAGGTCGGCTATGTGGTGCGGGGCGAATTGCTGCTGACCGTCGGTGACGCGTCCTATTCCCTGTCCGAGGGCGACAGCTTCTTCTTTCCGTCCCGCGAGCTGCACGATTTCAGCAACCCCGGCCCAGACATCACCGAAGTGGTCTGGACGAACACACCCGCGACCCTGTGAGCGGGATCGCGTCTCCGGGCGGGATGGCAAGCCGGACGGGTTTCGGTACTGTCCCGCCGCCGACGGCCGTGCAGGTTCGCGGCTCAGGGAGGTGAGGGTGGCATGGCGGGCAGCGTCGAGCTGAGTCGTGACGAGGCCTGCGCGGTCATCCAGATCTCAAATCCCGGCAAGCTGAACGCCATCGACGCGCTCATGTGGCAGCGGTTGGCCGAGCTGCTGGCCGAACTCACGGCCGATGGTGATCTCCGCTGCCTGGTGCTGCGCGGGGCCGGCGACGAGGCGTTTTCCAGCGGCGCCGATATCGGGGATTTCGCGGAACGGCGGTCCAATTCAGCCCAGGCGATCGCCTTTGCCGAGCCGGTGCACCGCGCCTTTGCCACGCTGCAGGCCTTCCCCGTCCCGACACTGGCGGCCATCACGGGGGTCTGCGCCGGGGGCGGCCTCGAACTCGCGGCCTGCTGCGACCTGCGGGTCTGCACCACCGAGAGCCGCTTCGGCATCCCGATCAACAAGATGGGGGCGACCCTCTGCCATGCCGAGCTGAGGCCCCTCCTGGCGGCGGTCGGGCCGAACGTGGCGCTCGAGCTGCTGCTGGAGGGCCGGATGCTCGGCGCCGACGAGGCCCTGATCAAGGGGCTGGTGACCCGCAGCGTGGCGCCGGACGCCTTCGAGGCCGAGATCGCGGCCACGGTCCGGCGGCTGGTGTCCGGCGCGCCCCTGGCGGCGCGTTGGCACAAGAGCTTCGTGCGCCGGCTGCAGCGGCCCGAGCCGCTGTCCCAGGCCGAGACCCGGGAAGGGTTCGCGTGTTTCGACACCGAGGATTACCGCCACGGCGTCCGGGCCTTTCTGGACCGCACCCGGCCCCGCTTCCAGGGTCGCTGACCTTCCCGGGAGCACCGCCTCCCGGTTGCCCGTTCGACACCGAAGGCGAGGGACGAGTTCATGGATCTGATGTTGCGCGGCAAGACGGCCCTGGTGACGGGGGCCTCGAAGGGGCTCGGCTACGCGGCCGCGGAGAGGCTCGCCGAGGAGGGCTGTTCCCTGCGGCTGGTGGCCCGGTCGCAGGATCTGCTCGACAAGGCCGCGGCCGAACTCACGGCCCGGCACGGCGTCGAGGTGCGGACCCGCGTGCTGGACCTGGCCAAGGTCGAGTCGATCGAGATGTTGGACCAGGAGGCGCGCGAGACGGACATCCTGGTCAATAATGCCGGCGCCATCCCGCTCGGCTCCATCGAGGAGGTCGACGACCAGCGCTGGCGCGAGTCCTGGGACCTCAAGGTGTTCGGCTACATCAACCTCACCCGCAAGGTGTACGGGGCCATGAAGGCCCGCCGCGCGCCGGGCGTGATCATCAACATCATCGGCCATGCCGGCGAGAACCTGAGCGCCAACTACCTGGCCGGCACCTCCGGCTGCGCCGCCCTGATGGCGCTGACGCGGGCGCTCGGCGCGGCGAGCCCCGAAGTCGGCATCCGGGTGGTCGGCATCAATCCGGGCGCGGTGCTGACGGAGCGGCTCGACGGCTTCATCCGGCGGCGGGCCGAGCAGACGCTGGGCGATGCGGAGCGCTGGCCCGAACTCGTCCGCAACATGCCCTTCGGCCGGACCGGCAAGCCGAGCGAGATCGCGGATGCGGTGGCGTTTCTCGCCTCCGAACGGTCCGGCTACACCACCGGCACCATCCTGACGATCGACGGGGGGATCTCGTCCCGGGCGAATTCCTGGCTCTAGGCCTCAATGCCGCGCCGACCCGGTCGGCGCGGCCTCGTCTTCAGACGGGCAGCGTCAGCGCAGTTCGCCGCAGAAGCGCTGGATGCGCCGGCAGGCCTCTTCGAGCAGCTCGTTCGAGGTCGCATACGAGATGCGCAGGTTCGGGCCGAGGCCGAACGCCGAGCCGTGCACGGCCGCGACGCCCTCCTGCTCGAGGAGTTCCGTCACGAAATCCTCGTCCGTCTCGATCCGCTTGCCCGACTTCGTCGTCTTGCCGATGAGGCCGGCGCAGGAGGGGTAGACGTAGAATGCGCCTTCCGGCTTCGGGCATTTCAGGCCGGACGCCTGGTTGAGCATCGAGACGACGAGGTCGCGCCGCTCCTCAAAGGCCTTGCGGAACCGCGGCAGGTGCTCCTGCGAACCGTCCAGCGCCTCGACGGCAGCCCATTGCGCGATCGAGCAGGCGCCCGACGTCTGCTGGCCCTGGACGAAGTCCATAGCCTTGATCAGCTCCTCGGGCCCGGCCGCGTAGCCGATGCGCCAGCCGGTCATGGCGTAGGACTTCGACACGCCGTTCATGGTCAGCGTGCGGCCATACAGCTCCGGCTCGACCTGGGCGGGCGTCACGAAGGTGAAGTCGCCGTAGACCAGGTGCTCGTACATGTCGTCCGTGAGGATCCAGACATGCGGGTGGCGCACCAGGACGTCGGTGAGCTTGCGCATCTCCTCCCACGTATAGGCGGCGCCCGAGGGGTTCGACGGCGAGTTCAGGATCAGCCACTTGGTCTTGGGCGTGATGGCCCGCTCGAGCGCCTCGGGCTGGAGCTTGAAATCGTGCTCCATCGTGGCTTCGACCGTCACGGCAGTGCCGCCGCACATCCCCACCATCTCCGGATAGGAGACCCAGTAGGGCGCCACCACGATGACCTCGTCGCCGGGGTTCAGCGTGGCGAGCAGCGCGTTGTAGATCACCTGCTTGCCGCCCGTGCCGACGATGGTCTGGGCCGGCCGGTAATCGAGGCCGTTCTCGCGCTTGAACTTGCGCGCGATGGCCTCGCGCAGCGGCACGATGCCGGCGACGGGCGTGTATTTCGTCTCGCCGCGCCGAATCGCCTCGACCGCGGCGTTCTTGATGTTGTCGGGCGTGTCGAAATCCGGCTCGCCCACGGAGAGCGAGATCACGTCCCGGCCTTTGGCCTTCAGGTCGCGCGCCTTCTGCGTCATCACGATGGTGGCGGAAGGCTTTACGCGCGAGAGGGTGTCGGCCAGGAAGGCCATCGGACGGCTCCGGTAGGGTGGACGCCGACCCTTAGTCCCCGCGGCGTGGCGCGGCAAGACGAACTCGCCGC
>NZ_JAQGKF010000180.1 GCF_028290205.1 Enterovirga sp.
CTGCCTCGAACTGATGGCATCGGGAGCCGTCATCGCGATCCAGGACATGGGCGCCGCGGGCCTGACCTGCTCGGCCGTCGAGATGGGCGCCAATGGCGATCTTGGCGTCGAGCTGCATATCGAGAAGGTGCCGGCGCGCGAAGCCGGCATGACCGCCTACGAGATGATGCTGTCGGAGAGCCAGGAGCGCATGCTCATGGTTCTGGATCCCGCCAAGGAGGAGGAGGCCGCGGCCATCTTCCGCAAGTGGGGTCTCGATTTCGCGGTGATCGGCAAGACCACCGACACGCTGCGCTTCGTGGTCCGGCATGGCGGCGAGACGGTGGCCGACCTGCCGATCAAGGAGCTCGGCGACCTCGCGCCGATGTACGACCGGCCGCATCTCGCCAACACCTTCGAGCCGACCATCGCGCCGGAGAGCGTCGAGCCGCCGATCGGCAATGCCGATGCCCTGCTGCGCCTCGTCGGCTCGCCCGACCTCTGCTCCAAGCGCTGGGTGTGGGAGCAATACGACCACCTGATCGGCGGCAACACCGTGGGCGGGCCGGGCGGGGACGCCGCTTTGGTTCGAGTGGGAGACGGCCCGAAAGGTCTTGCCCTCACGGTCGACGTGACGCCCCGCTACTGCGAGGCCGATCCGGTCGAGGGCGGGAAACAGGCCGTCGCGGAGGCCTACCGCAACATCACGGCGGTCGGCGGCCTGCCGCTGGCGGTCACCGACAACCTGAATTTCGGCAATCCCGAGCGGCCCGAATACATGGGCCAGCTCGTCGGCTGCATCGCCGGGATCGGCGAGGCCTGCCGGGCCCTCGACTTCCCGGTCGTGTCCGGCAACGTGTCGCTCTACAACGAGACCAACGGCCGCGGCATCCTGCCGACCCCCACCATCGGCGGCGTCGGCCTTGTGGACGACGTGGCGGTCCGGGCTTCGATCCCGTTCAAGCGCGAGGGTGAGGCCGTGATCGTGCTGGGCGCGACGGCGGGCTGGCTCGGCCAGTCCGTCTACCTGCGCGAGATCTGCGGCCGGGAGGAGGGCGCGCCTCCGCCGGTCGACCTCGCGGCGGAGCGCCGGGCCGGCGACTTCGTCAGGGGTCTGATTCGGGCTGGCCGCACCGACACCGTCCATGACGCCTCCGATGGTGGCATCGCGGTGGCGCTGGCCGAGATGGCCATGGCCGGCGGCATCGGGATCACGCTCCAGGCCCGCGACATGCCGTCCACCGTGCCGCTGCATGCCTTCCTGTTCGGCGAGGACGGCGCCCGCTACGTGCTCACCTGCCCGGGCGAATCCATGTTCGATCTGCGGCGCGAGGCGACCGAGGCCGGCATCCCGAACTGGTATCTGGGCATGACGGGCGGCATCGAGATCACGCTGCCGGGCGAAGAGCCGCTGCCCATCGCGACCCTGAGCAGCGCCCACGAGAGCTGGCTGCCCGATTACATGGCCGGCCCGGCCGAGGCCGAGCCTGAGCGTGAGCCTGAGCCCGAGGCGGCCTGAAGGAGTTCGGCGGATGGCAATGGATGCGGCGGAGATCGAACGCATGATCAAGGAGGCGCTGCCCGACGCCTTGATCGAGATCCGCGACCTGGCGGGAGACGGCGACCATTACGCCGCAACGGTCACGTCGGCGGCGTTCCGGGGCAAGAGCCGGGTGCAGCAGCACCAGATGGTCTATGGCGCGCTCGGTGGCCGCATGGGCGGGGTGCTGCACGCGCTTGCGCTCACCACGGTCGCGCCTCAGGATTAGCGCAACGGGATGGCCCCGGCTTGTGAAGCGCCCGGGGCCGTCCGCATATACGGCGAACTCTGGGCGGCTGCGGCCGCCCGTCGCGGAGATCACGATGACTGACGCTCATGCCCTGATCGACAACGAGGTGAAGTCGAACGACGTCGTCCTGTTCATGAAGGGGACGCCGCAATTCCCGATGTGCGGCTTCTCCGGCCAGGTCGTGCAGATCCTGAACTATGTCGGGGTGCCCTATAAGGGCGTGAACGTGCTCGACGACGCCGCCATCCGGGACGGGATCAAGGCCTATTCCAACTGGCCGACCATTCCCCAGCTCTACGTAAAGGGCGAGTTCATCGGCGGTTGCGACATCACGCGCGAGATGTTCCAGGCTGGCGAGCTGCAGCAGCTCCTGGCCGAGAAGGGTGTCGCGGTCACCAAGCCGGCCGCCTGAGGACCCCGGCCCGGCTCGCCCGGGCCCGGCCGGCCTCGCCGAGGCCGGCCCACCCTGCCCCGAGTCACCCGGCGGCGTCGCTCGAGGGCACCACGGCCTCGCCGAATTGCAGCGCGGCAAGGCGGGCATAGAGCCCGCCGCGGCGCGACAGCGCCTCGTGCGTGCCCTCCTCCACGATCGCCCCGTCGTCCAGCACCAGGATGCGGTCCGCCGACCGTACGGTCGCCAGCCGGTGCGCGACCACGAGGCTGGTCCGTCCGGACATGAGCCGCTCCAGCGCCGCTTGGACCGCCTGCTCGCTCTCCGCGTCGAGGGCCGAGGTCGCCTCGTCGAGAAGCAGGATCGGCGAATCCTTCAGCACCGCCCGGGCGATCGCGATGCGCTGCCGCTGACCGCCGGACAGAGTGACGCCGCGCTCCCCGATCTCGGTCGCGTAGCCGTGCGGGAGGGCGGAGATGAAGCCGTGCGCGGCCGCCACCTCGGCGGCCCGGCGGATCTCGGGTTCCGACGCCTCGGGCCGGCCGTACCGGATGTTGTCCAGCACCGAGCCGCGGAAGACCGTCGGCTCCTGCGGCACCAGCGCCATCCGGCTGCGCAGCGCGGCGGGGTCGAGCTCGCGGATCGGCACCCCGTCCACCAGCACCCGGCCCGTCTCCGGATCGAAGAAGCGCAGCAGCAGCTGGAACACCGTGCTCTTGCCGGCACCGGAGGGCCCGACAAGCGCCACCCTCTCGCCGGCTCCAACCGAGAAGGAGATGCCGCGGAGCGACGGGGTGTCGCGGGCCGGGTAGCGGAAGCTGACGGCCTCGAACGCGACCGTGCCGAGCGGCGGCTCGGGCAGCGTCTGGGGGAGGGCCGGCCGGGCGACCAGCGGTTCGGAGGCCAGGATCTCGCCGAGGCGTTCGGCCGAACCTGCCGCCGCCGAGAGCTCGCCATAGACCTCCGAGAGCTGCCCGAGCGAGCTCGCCGCGAACACGGCGTAGAGGACGAATTGCGACAGCCGTCCGCCCGACATGTGGCCGGACAGGACGTCCTGGGCGCCGTACCAGAGCACGCCGACCACGCTCGCCGAGACCAGAAAGATCACGGCGCCGGTCAGAAAGGCCCGGGCGCGCGCCGCATCGCGCGCAGCCCGGTAGGCAGCTTCGGCCTCCGCGGCGAACCGCGCCGCCGTCGCGGCTTCCATGCCGAAGGCCTGCATCGTGCGGACCGCCCCCACGGCTTCCGCCGCATAGGCCGAGGCGTCGGCCAGCCGGTCCTGCGAGGCCCGCGACCGGCGCTGGACCGCCCGGCCCGAGAACACGAGCGGCAGCACGATCAGCGGAATGGCCAGAATCACGAGCCCCGAGAGTTTCGGGCTGGTCACGATCATCATGACCAGTGCGCCGACAAACAGCGCGACGTTGCGCAGCGCCATGGAGATCGAGACGCCGAAGGCGCTCTTCACCTGCGTCGTGTCGGCCGTCAGGCGGGACACCAGCTCGCCGGAGCGGGCGGCGTCGAAAAAGGCCGGGTCGAGGGTGGTGAGCCGTCGGAACACCGCGGCCCGCAGGTCCGCCACGATCCGCTCCCCGAGCGTGCCGACGAGGTAGGCCCGCAGGGCGCTGGCGACCGCGATGGCCGCGACCACGCCGATCAGGACGCCGAAATAGGCGTCGATCAGGCGGCCGCTGCCCTCAGAGAAGCCGTGGTCGATGACGCGGCGGGCCGAGACCGGCAGGGCGAGAGTGGCGGCCGACGCGACAACCAGGGCGCAGAGCGCAGCCGCGATCCGTCCCTTGTAGCGAAGGCCGAACGGGACCAGGGGCTTCAGCGAACGGAGCGATGCCCGTGACCGATCGGGGGAAAGTGCCGGCATGACCTCACATCTGCGGCGCAGCCGCAGGCGGCGCGAATCGTCTCCGGTCTCTTCGCGCAAGCGGATTGCTTGTCACCTCCGGGACGCTGCGTTATAGCGCGGCCATTCGAGATATGAAGGCGGACGCGTCGCCGGGCCGCTCTGCCCGGCTCAGCCCGTTTCGCGAAGGACACCCCCATGGCTGAGAACAATCAAAAGGCCATCAAGGTCGAGAAGCGCGAAAAGGGCGCGACCGTCCACCCGGATTACCACGTGATCAAGGTGGTGATGACCAATGGCAGCGAGTTCACGACCCGCTCGACCATGGGCAAGGCCGGCGACACCCTGAACCTCGACATCGACCCGAACACGCACCCCGCCTGGACCGGCGGCCACCAGCAGCTGCTGGATCGCGGCGGGCGCCTGTCGCGCTTCAACAACCGCTTCGGCAACATGTTCGCGGTGAAGCAGGGCTGAGCCCTTTCGCTCGGGCTCGCCCGAGCGGAGTGCGAAGGCGCAGGGCGGGATCCGCCCCAAGCGGTTCAGCCCGGCGCTGAACCGCTTGATCTGTTGCGCCCGCAGCGCGGGCTTCCGCCGCGGCAGCTCGTAATCGGGGCACCCCCGGCCGAGGCCGCGCCGACGTCAGATACCGATCACGGGCCGCGCCCGGGCGAAGATGCGCCCGGAGGATCGCGGCCGTCATGCTGCCCGGACTTGGCCGGTCGCTCGGGCGCGCCGGATCTGCGGGCCGCTCCCGCCGCACCACCGACGCCTCCGCTAGCGCGGCACCCGGAGGGGGCTGCGCCGCGAGCGGTCAGGCCCTGCCGATCGCCGCGAGCACGGGCAGCCGCAAGACGATCCCTTTGGGGACAGGTGGATGAACCGGGAGGAGCGGTCC
This sequence comes from Enterovirga sp., assembly GCF_028290205.1. GTDB lineage: Bacteria > Pseudomonadota > Alphaproteobacteria > Rhizobiales > Beijerinckiaceae > Enterovirga. The sequence goes on from NZ_JAQGKF010000180.1 coordinate 4,917, forward strand.
GGCGCAGGCCGCGAGGCCGGCGGCCGTCCGCAACGGCCGGCTCAGTTCCGGCCTCGGCTTCCGTCGAGCACCGGGCCACTTTCGAGGTGCCCGACCGGCACCTCGAATCAGGCTCCGCGAGAGCCTCGCGTCGAGACTAGAGCGGCCGCTTCAACAGCCGTGCGAACAGGCCGACGATTCCCTCCCGGAAGGCCAGCACGCAGAGCACGAAGATCACGCCCTGCACCACCAGCACCCAGGCGCCCAGCGTCGCCAGGTAGTTCTGCATGGCAACAATGACCGCGGCACCGACCATCGGGCCGAACACCGTGCCGAGGCCGCCGACCAGCGTCATCAACACGACCTCGCCGGACATGGTCCAGTGCACGTCGGTCAACGAGGCGAGCTGAAACACGATGGCCTTGGTGGCCCCGGCGAGGCCGGCGATCGCCGTCGAGAGCGTGAAGATGAGCAGCTTGTACTGGTTGACCCGGTAGCCGAGCGAGATCGCGCGCGGCTCGTTGTCCCGGATCGCCTTCATAACCTGCCCGAACGGCGAGTGGATGATGCGGTAAATCACGAACAGGCCGAACAGGAAGATCACCGCGACGAGGTAATAGAGCGCCTTGTCGTCAGCCAGGTTGATGAGGCCGAACAGATGGCCGCGCGGCACGGCCTGGATGCCGTCCTCGCCGCCCGTGAAGGGCGCCTGGACGGAGAAGAAGAACACCATCTGGGCCAGCGCCAGCGTGATCATGGCAAAATAGATGCCCTGCCGCCGGATCGCGAGCGCGCCGAAGACCACGCCGAGAAGGGTCGCCGTGACCACACCGGACACGATGGCGAGTTCGGGCGTGAGCCCCCAGCGCTTGGCCACATAGGCCGTGACGTAGCTCGCCATGCCGAAATAGGCGGCGTGGCCGAAGCTCATCAGCCCGCCGAAGCCGAGCAGGAGATTGAAGGCGCTCGCGAACAGCGCGAAGCACAGCACCTTCATCAAGAAGACCGGGTAGAGCACGAAGGGCGCCACCGCGAGCAGGGCCGCGAGCCCGATGAAGATGCTGCGGTGGAGCGCCGCGGAGCCGCGGTTCTCAGGCGCCGCCGCCGCAATGGGGGCCTCGTCGAGGACCGGCCCGCCGCCGGCTGCAATTGTCCCGTTGGCCATCACGCGGCCCTCCCGAACAGGCCGGCCGGCTTCACGAGCAGGACCAGAACCATGATGACGAAAATCACCGTGGCCGAAGCCTCCGGGTAGAACACCTTGGTGAGCCCCTCCACCAGGCCCAGCGCGAACCCGGTGATGATGGAGCCCAGGATCGAGCCCATGCCGCCGATCACGACCACGGCAAAGACCACGATGATGAGGTCGGCGCCCATGTTCGGGTTCACCGAATAGATGGGCGCGGCCAGCACGCCGGCGAAGGCCGCCAGCGCCACGCCGAAGCCGTAGGTCAGGGTGATCATCAACGGCACGTTGATGCCGAAGGCCTGAACCAGCGTCGGGTTCTCGGTGGCGGCCCGGAGATAGGCGCCGAGCTTCGTCTGCTCGATCACGAACCAGGTCGCAAGGCAGACGACCAGCGAAGCCACCACGACCCAGCCCCGGTAGTTCGGCAGGAACATGAAGCCGAGATTCTGCCCGCCGCTGAGTTGCGTCGGGATGCCGTAGGGCAGCCCGGACACCCCATACTGGTTGCGGAACAGCCCCTGGATGATGAGGGCGAGGCCGAAGGTCAGCAGCAGGCCGTAGAGGTGATCGAAATTGTACAGCCGCGCCAGCAGCGTTCGCTCGATCAGGATCCCGAGGGCGCCGACCACGAGCGGCGCGAGAAGCAGCGACCACCAATAGCCGACGCCGAGGTAGTTCAACAGCATCCAGGAAACGAACGCGCCCATCATGTACTGGGCGCCGTGCGCGAAATTGATGATGTTGAGGAGCCCGAAGATCACCGCCAGCCCGAGGCTCAGGATGGCGTAAAACGAGCCGTTGATCAGCCCGAGCAGCAACTGCCCGAACAAGGCCGCGGAGGGAATACCGAAGATCGTGGTCATGCGGTCATGGTCTCGAGCGCTCCGCCCTTCGGGGGCTCAGGCGATGGAACGTGGCGCGGTCGGCACACCGGAGCATGGCTGCTCCGCGGGCCGGCCTCAAGTGGATGACGCCTCCGGGCTTTCGCCCGGGGCGTCGCGTCGTAGCGGCCAGGGCGGTGCCGAGGACGGCGCCTCCCGATCAGGGCTCGCGTCCCTCGGCCAGCAAGCCATTCCCCAGGACCCTGGCCAGGCTCCCGGGGAAGATCCCGACCGCCTCTGCCTCCCGGGGCTTTCACCTCGCGGAGGCAGGCGTCGTGAAGCTTGCGGCCCTCGGCACGGGTGACGGCCGTGCCGAAGACAGTGCCGTGGGCCGGGCCGGGCGCAGGCGGGCGCCCAGCCGACCCGGCTCTCCGGTCAGGTCTTGCCGACCAGCGGGCACTTCCCCTCTGCGAGCGGGCGCCACACCTGGTCGGCCGGCACCCTGGCCAGAACCTTAAAGAGGTCCCATTCGGCCTTCGATTCCTCAGGCTTCTTCACCTCCAAGAGGAAGGCATCGTGGATCTTGCGCCCGTCCTGGCGCACCGTCCCCTTGCCGAAGAGCGGATCGTCGGTCGGGTTGGCCTTCATCCAGGCCATCACCTTGGCCGGGTCTTTGCCCTTCTCGGCCGCGACGCCCTTCAGGTAGTGGATGACGCTGGAATACACGCCCGCATTGGTCATGTTGGGCATCCGGCCCGCCCGCTCGAGAAAGCGCTTCGACCAGGCCCGCGTGCCCTCGTCCACGTCCCAGTAGAACGTCTCGCTCAGCACCAGCCCCTGTGCCGTCTTGAGGCCCAGGGCCTTCACGTCGTTGATGAACATCAGCAGACCGGCCAGCTTCTGGCCGCCCTGCGTGATGCCGAATTCCGACGCCTGCTTGATGGAATTGACGGTGTCGCCGCCGGCATTGGCGAGCCAGATCACCTTGGCCTTGGAGGACTGCGCCTGCAGCAGGATCGAGGAGAAGTCGTTGCTCGTGAACG
>NZ_JAQGKF010000187.1 GCF_028290205.1 Enterovirga sp.
GCGGCTTGCCGTCCGTCAGGAAGATGCGGGCCGCGTTGGCGTCGCGGCTGAGCAGCGCCGCCTGCGCGGCCCAGTCGCGATGGGCGCGGGGCGCGACCGGATAGCCATCCCGCGCATAGCCGATGGCCGGCCGCAGAGCGTCTGCGAGCGAGATGGTGCCGTGATCGGCGAGAAGGCGCGACCAGCCCTCCACAGCGCCCGGCACAGTCACGGAATGCGGCGTCTGGCGCTCGATCCGGCCGATGCCGCGGTCGGCGTACCAGCTCGTGGTGGCGGCCGCCGGGGCGCGGCCGGAGCCGTTGAAGGCGATCACGTCGGTGCCCCCGCGGGGGGCCAGCAGCGCGAAGCAATCGCCGCCGATGCCGGTCGAGCCCGGCTCCACCACGCATTGCACGGCGCAGGCCGTGACGGCCGCGTCGAGCGCGTTGCCGCCGGCCTGGAGCACGTTCACGGCGGCCAGCGTGGAGAGCGGATGCGACGTCGCCGCCATGCCGTTTCGGGCGACCACGACGGAGCGGCCGCTCGTCTCGAAATCCCTCACCAGCCACCTCCCAAGATCGAACGAGGTCGACCACAGCACAGATCGGGCAGACTGTGCTGCCTTGATCGCACATCCTGCAGGCGCGCGGCCGAAGAGCCGCGCCCGGGCCGGGCGGGCCGAGACGCGGCCGGCTCCTGCGGGCCGGGTTCCTGGGGAACCCCGGACCCCGACCTCCCCGGTCCTAGACCGCAGGGCTCCGCCCTGTCTAGGGAGCTCCGGCGGCCCGGCCACAACTGGTGCCGCCCTGCCAACGACTGGCGACAACTGCCGCCGACTCGCCGGGCACCCGGGCGGTTGCCGGTCAGGCTCGGCACATCACCACGGCGTCCAGCGCCAGGCCGTCCCCCGCCTCGCCGCCCACCAGGAACGGGTTGACGTCCACGCTCTCCACCGGGCTCCCCGGCTCGCTCATCAGGCGGCCGAGGGCCACGGCGGCCCGGCAGATCCCGGCCAGTTCGACCGGCGGCTCGCCCCGGGTGCCGGCCAGCACCGGTGCGATGCGCAGCCGGCTGACCGCCTCCCGGACCGCGGCCGCCTCGAAGGGCGGCAGCAGCAGGCGCAGGTCCGGCATCGCTTCGACGTAGCGGCCGCCGTCGCCGACCACGACCACGGGGCCGAAAAACGGGTCGCGGTGGGCGCCGAGCAGGATTTCGCGCCGGCCGCCCGTCATCCGGGCCACGACCACGCCGTCGAAACCCGATCCGTGCCCGGCCAGGGCGGCCCGGCAGGTCTCAAACGCCGTCCGGACCTCCTCGGCACTCCCCAGGCCGAGATGCACCAGCCCGAGCTCCGACTTGTGCGACACCTCGGACGAGGCGCCCTTCACGGCGACGCGCCCACCAAGGGCCAGCAGGGCGGCCACCGCCTCGTCGGCCGTTCGGCACAGCCTGTGCGGCACCACCGGCACGCCCGCGGCCTCCAGCACGGCGAGGCTCTCGGCCTCGTTGAGGAGGCGGGTCGGCCCGCCTCCCCCGGCCGCCGGCGCCGGGGCGGGCTGCGAAGGACGCGCCTCCGCCCGGCCGATCAGTTCGTGATGCGCCACGAACTGGTGCAGGGCCCGCAGCGCCGCCGCCTCGCCCTCGAAGACCGGCAGCCCGCGGCGCCGGAACGGGTCGCCGACCACCGCCTGCGGTGCCGCCACCACGACCGGCTTGCCGGTTTCCGCCGCGAAATCGGCCGTGTCGCGGGCAAACGCCTCGATGTCGTACGCCTGGCCGGCGACCGGAATGCCGATGAAAAAGGCGTCGGCCGACGGGTCCCGGGCGATCACCGGCAGGATGCGGCCGAACAGGCCGCTGTCGGTCAGCAGGGCGGCCGTGATGTCGACCGGATTGGCGGTGGCCGCGAAGCCCGGCAGGATCTCGCGGAGACGCGTCTGGGTCTGGGCCGAGAGCGGCGCCATGCTCATGCCGGACGCCGTGGCGGCATCGGCCGCCATGACGCAGGTGGCGCCGGAATTCGAGATCGCGACCAGCCGGCGCCCGCCAGGATGCCAGCCCTTCAGGTACAGCTCGGCCGCGTTGACGAGGTCCGTCGTGTCCTGGGCTCGCCAGATGCCGTGCTGCTCGAAGAACGCGTCGACCACCCGATCCTCGTTGGCGAGGGCACCGGTATGCGAGGCCGCCGCCGCCTGCCCGGCCGCGGTGCGGCCGGCCTTGAGGGCGATCACGGGCAGGCCGCGGGCCCGCGCAATGGCGGCGGCCTCGGCCAGGTGGTGCGGGTCCGGGATGCTTTCGAAATAGAGCAGCAGGAGCTTCAGGGCGGGATCCTCCGCGACGGCGGCGGCGAGTTCGCCGGCCGTGACGTCGGCGTCGTTGCCGGTGGCATGGGCGTGCCGGACGCCGATGCCGCGGCCCCGCAGCAGCCCGTAGGGCACGACGCTCATGGCGCCGCTCTGGCTGACGATGCCGACCGGACCGTCCAGGGGCGGGACCTCCAGGAACATCGACGAGAAGCTCGCGATGGCCCCGGTGCCGAAATTCGCGAGACCCTGCGTGTTCGGGCCGACGAGACGCAGGCCCTTGCTGCGGGCGCGCGCCGCCATGGCGCGTTCCTGCGCCTGTCCGGCCTCGGATCCGGTCTCGCCGAAGCCCGAACTCATCATCACGGCGACCTTCACGCCGATGTCGCCGCACGCCTCCAGCGCCTCGACGGCGGCCTGGCCCGGCACCGCGATGACCGCGAGATCGGGCGCGGCCGCGAGATCGGTCAGGCGCGGCACGGCGCGCAGCCCCTGCACCTCCGAGCGCGTCGGGTTGATCGGGATGACCTCGCCCCGGAAGCCGAAGCGCGACAGGTAGAGCAGCGGCCGACCGCCGATCTTGTTGGGGTTCTCGGAGGCGCCGATCACCGCGATGGAGCGGGGATCAAGCGCAGCCTGGAGGTTTGGGCCCATCGCTGTGCTGCAATCCTGAGACGAGTGACGGCGCATCGATCGAGGACGGCCGGCGAAGGCCCGGCTAATGGGTCGGCCGGCCCCGCGGCGCAAGCTCGGCCCGCTTCCGCACCGCCCTGTTCGGGTGCGGTGCCGGATCGAGCTTCAGGCGTTGTGCTGGGCTCGCGCCTTTCAGAGAGTTCAATGCCGAAGGATCACCGACCACCGAACGCCAAGTCGAGCGTGTGCTGGTTCGCGCCGCTCCAGCTTCTCCGGACCGGCAAGCAGGTCGCCATTGCGACCATGCTGGGCCAGCACGCGCCGCCGCATGCCATCGAGGCGGTCACGACCCCCAGGGTGGTCGAGGGCGCGGAGGGCGCGCGCGCGAGCACGGCGTCCGATGGACGCGCCGGCCTGCCCTGGCACGATTACGCAGACGAGCCGGCGCCGTTCTGGTTCGATTACCTGGCCGATACGGGCGACGGATGGGACGCCACCGCGACCCTCGCCTATTACGTGTCGCGCGATAGCCTTCCGCTCGGCGACGGGGCGACCGCTCCCGTCGTGACGCGGCGCGGCAGCCTGATGGTCTTCGGCGGCGACACGATCTACCCGACTGCCAGCCTGCAGAATTACGAGGAACGGCTTCTGCTGCCGTTCCGGACCATGTTCTCGCCCACCCCGGACGAGCGGGAGCCCAAGGACGATTCCGGGCCGAGCGGCCTCAACCTCAGCCACCGGCCGGACGTCTTCGCCATTCCGGGCAACCACGATTGGTATGACGGGCTGGTTTCCTTCACGCGCCTGTTCTGCTCGCGGCAGGGCTTCGCCGGCTGGTGCGCGCCGCAGCGGCGCAGCTATTTCGCGCTGCGGCTGCCGGGCCGCTGGTGGCTGCTCGGCACGGACCTGCAACTCGGATCGGACATCGACACGGAGCAGGAGGCGTTTTTCCGCGACCTCGCCGAGACCATGCCGGCGGAAGACCGCATCGTGATCTGCCATGCCGAGCCGCACTGGCTCTACGAGCGGCTCAATCCCGACCCTTACGCCTATCGGAGCGTGCAGCGGCTGGAGGAGCGGTTCGGCGACCGCATCCGGGTGTCGCTGTCGGGCGATCTCCACTGCTACCGGCGCTACGCGACGGCCAATGGCCGCCAGCGCATCGTTTCGGGCGGCGGCGGCGCCTTTCTCCACCTCACGGCCCGGCTGGACGACGGGCCGCTGGCAATCACCCCCGGCCCCGGAGCGCCCTGCCCGGAGGAAGGGTCGGGCACCCCCTTTGAGAGCCGCACGACCTACCCGTCGGCGCGGACCTCGGCCTCTCTCGCGCTCCTCGGGCCGCTCACCTTCCACCTCCGCAACCCGCCCTTCGGGGTCGCGACGGCGCTCGCCTACGTGATCCTGGGCGAGGCGCTGGTGCGGCCAACCTGGCGGCCGGACGAGACGGTCGGGCTCTGGGAAGGGATGGTGACGCGGCTCTTCACGGACCCGTTCTCGCTGTTTCTGGTCACCGCGTTTCTGACCGGCGTCGTGTTCTTCACCGACACGGAGAGCCGGCTCTACCGCTGGATCGCCGGCTCCCTGCACGGGGTCTGCCACCTGGTCGCGGCGGCCCTGGTTGCCCGGGCGTCGGCCCATGTCGCGCATCTGTGGCTCGAGGAGCCGCTCTGGCGGTATCCAGCCGTGGCGCTCGGGACCGCGCTCGGCGGCTACCTGCTCGGCCCCTTCATCCTGTCCCTCTATCTCACCGTCTCGCTCCTGGTGTTCGGGCGTCACCGGGAGGAGGCGTCGAGCGCGCTGCGCTGCCCAGACCTCAAGAACTTCCTGCGCTTCCGCATCGGCCCCGAGGGGGATCTGACGATCTTCCCGGTGGCGATCGATCGCGTCGGGCGGCGCTGGGTGCCCGAGGAGGCGCCCCGTGTATCCGGCCACGCCTCGCTCCGGCCGGAGGACGCGTCCGCGCCGCGGCTGATCGAGAGCCCGATCCGGATCTCGCCCTAGCCGGACGGAGGCGAACTCCGCTCTCTAGGGCACCGGCACGGGGCCGCTGCCGACGAGCTTGAGCTTCCAGCTCTCGGATTCGGTGCCCTCCTGGCGCAACTGACCGGCCAGCAGAAAGAGCCGGTCGGTGTCGCGGCCGCGCCCGGTGCAGAAGCGGTCCTGCAGGTAGAAGGGTGGCTGCGCCTGGTAGTAGAGCGTCGCCTCCACGCTCTGCGGCTCGCCCGCCATGTCGGCGAGCGGGATCTCGTAGCCGATCGTGTCGCCGCCGCCCGAGACGTAATCCGGGTCGCCGTCCACGCCGACCGACCCGGTCTCCTCCGCGAGCTTGGCGTCGGCCCCGATGGCGCGGGCGAGATCCGCCCGGGCCGCGATCGGCAGGTAGCCGTCCGGCAGGATGCGGTTGTCCTTCACGCGGCGGCAGACCGACAGGAAGCTCGTGGTCAGCGGCCCCGTCGCCGCCGCGTGATCGCCGCAGACCGGCTCGGCCTCATCGCCGGGCGCCGCCACCAGCTCCTGGTAGATCTGGACCTGGCTCTGCTTCCGCACGGTCTGGAAGTGGCTCTGGTGCAGCCGCTGCTCCGGCGCCAGCCGGGCCTTGCACTCCCGGTCCCACCACAGCTCGCCCGCCACGGGCTGGCCCGCCTCGTCCCGGATGATCCCGGCCGCGTCCGTCCGGCCGGAGGCCCACAGGACCCGGCCGGCCGCATCCCGGACGGTGAATTCGAGAAAGGCCCGCCGAAAGCCCACGCCGGACGGGAATTTGTGCCCGGCCTTGTTGCGGACCGAGACTCTGGCCCGCAGCAGGCCGCCGTCCCGGCTCACCTGGCCGACCGCGATGTCCGCGGTGGCGTGCCGGGCCTGGTCGAGGATCGCCCGCTCCGTCCGTTTCAGCGGTGGGTCGCCGCCGCGCGGCAGCATCGGGTCCTCCGTCCGGATGCCGAGCACGGCCGAGAACTGCTCGGCCATCTTGATCAGCCAGATGTTCAGCCCGACCAGGGTGTGCGGCGAGAAGCCGGAGCGCGGTGCGAGGTCGATGTCGCGGGCCGGCAGCACGTTCTCGGCCTGCGGAAAGTTGGTGTATTCCTGGATGGAGGCGATCTTGCTGACGATCGGGCGCCCCTCGGCATCCCGCCCCTGCATGTGGCAGGCCTGGCAGGATTGCGGGTTCGCACCCGGCCCGGACGGGAGCGGGCCGGCCACGCCCTCGCCAGATCGGTAGTCGCTGAACAGCCACTCGGCATAGGTCGCCTGCTCATAGGCATGGGCGATGACGCGGCCGTTCTTCAGCACCGGCAGGTGCACGGTGTGACAGCTGCCGCAGATCTCCGAGCTCCGGATCGCCGTCCGATGCTCGGGCACGAGTCCGACGGCGTTGCGCATCGGCTTGGTCTTGGGCGCCTCGAAGGGGCCGAAGACCTGGTCGAGCCCGGCCACGGGAAAGGCGCCCGTGAAGGTGCGGGCGAAGCCGGTCAGCCCGGGATTGAGCGCCGCCTGGCGGTCCGCCACGCAGCTGTTCTGCGGTGCCTCTTCATGCGCGGCCGCGTCAGTCCCGAGGGCTATGCGGTGGCAGGCGAGGCAGGTGACGCCGTCCCGGGCGAGCGCGCCGATCCGGGCGCGATCGCGCTGCGCATCCGCGTCGAGCGGCGTCGCGTCCACGAGGCCGCGCTCGAACGTGCCGCATGCGCCGCTTTCGGCCTTCCGGTCGAGCGCGTGCTGGCGCTGTCCGGCGACCGCGTGGCAGCCGAAGCAGATGTCCTGGATGGCGGCGGCCGAGCCCGGGTGGAAATGCGTGATCTCGCTCTCGACCTGGCTGAAGAAGAACGGATCGCGGCCGGCGAGGCCCATGGGCGAGGAGCGCCAGGTGGCCCAGGGCGACAGGTTTTCGAGCGCGTGGCCGGGCCGGGGCGCGGTCATGTCGAATTGCAGGCCGGTCGAGCCCGCCGCGTGACAGCCCATGCACTGGTCGGAGGTCAGGAACAGGCTGGCGAGCCGGCTGCCCGGCATGGCCCAGGCGTTGTCATAGGTCTCGGAGGCGAGCCGGCTCACCGAGGCCGCGTCCGGCAGGACGGGCCGGGCGCCCCCGAAGGCGCGCAGGAAATCCGGCTGGTAGCCGGCCGGCTGGTCGCCGGGCTGCGCGGCCGGCTTGCGAAACATCTCCGGCGGCGCCTTGGCCACCATCAGGTGATGGTTGTCGTCCGGGCTGTTCAGAAAGAACGTCTGACTGAGGAAGACCAGCGGCTCGCCCGGGTGGCCTTTGACGTTGCGGAGGCTCGCGAAGGTCGCGTTGCTTTTGGCCGAGCCGTGGCAGTTCAGGCAGTACTGGCCGAAGCCGAGATTGGGGTAGCCGTTGGCCGCCGTGGCCGGCCAGTCCGGCTCGTGTTTGGAGAAGCCGAACCAGCCCCAGAACCAGCCGTCATGCGATTGCGCGGAGGCCCGCACCATCACCGCCGCGCCACTGGTCGGCTCCAGGTAATCCGGGTCGGCCTGCATGCACACGGCACCGGGGGCGGGGAACATCTCCTTCACCATCATGGCGCCGTCCGGCACCGCAATGGCGTCCTCGGGCAGGTCTGAATGGTCGGGCCGGTTCTCCCGCATCCAGCGGTACATCTCGGGCGAGTACCAGATCATCACGGGCGCATGGGTGCCGAGCATCTGGCCGGACCAGCGGCCGAATTCGCGGCGCCCAACGAACGGACCGGCATCGCGGATGCGCTTGTCCGTGACCCAGCCGTTGCTCGGGTTGCGGTGGCAATAGCCGCCCAGATAGGCGGCGAGGTTGTCGCGATATTGCTGCTCCGTCGGCCAGCCCGGGCGGCGCACCTTGGATTCCAGCGAGGCGCAGAGGTCGAGGTCGCGCGGCACCTGCCGTTCGACCCGGAGCGCCGGGCAGCTTTCCGCGCGCGCAGCATCGGCCGCGGGGGCCAGCACCGCGAGGGCCAGCAGGATGGAGGCAGCGTGGCGCCTGAGAGCGGCAAGCCTGAAACCGGCAAGGCTCATCGGGGCGGCAACCTCGGCCTGGGGGACAGCCGGCGCGTTCTGCCGCCGGCCGCCTGGGATCGTCTCCGTCCGGACCCGCCGCCTGCGACGGGCCGGACCTGCCCGG
>NZ_JAQGKF010000190.1 GCF_028290205.1 Enterovirga sp.
CCGCGCGCGGCCGCCCGCCCGGGCCGCCCGGTCAGTTGGAGAAGTAGAAGTTCTCCCCCGGGAGCGAGCCATACACGAAGGGCTCCTGGCGCATGTCCGTGGTGCGCATGACGTCGTCGCGGACCTGCCGGAACAGCATGTTGATCTCGAGATCCGGCTGCACCATCCGCTTGATCAGCGCCTCGGCGAACGGGCTGTTGCTCCCCGTGCCGTCGAGCGCGGTCTGGCCGGCCTTGGCCGCATAGGCGACCAGGGTGCCGCCCGGAGGCTCGTTGATCATGGCGAGGCCGCGGGTGACGGCCCGCGAGGCGAGGGTGCGGCGCATCTGGGTCGCGAACGGATTGTCCCGGCACGCGTCCAGCATCACCACCCGCAGCTTGCGGGCCTGCTGCACCGTGGACAGCACCCGATCCAGCGAGACGGCCTCGTCCTGCACGTCGCGGTCGGCCCGAAGCTTGGCGTCGATCGGGATCAGGAAGTTCTCGCCGCCGATCTGGATGCCGTGGCCAGCATAGTAGATCACCGCCCAATCGGCCTTCTCGGCCTCGTCCTCGTAATCCTTGAGGGCTGCGAGCAGCGCGTCGCGGCCCACATTCTCGACCAGCTTCACGCTCTGAAAGCCAACGCTCTTCAGGGTCGCCGCCATGGCGCGGGCATCGCTGCCCGGGTTCGGCAATGCGCCGAAGCTCGCATAGTTGGAATTCCCGATCACCAGCGCCACCCGCCGGCCGGGATCGCGCGGTGCGGCGCGCTTGGCGGCGGGGGATTCGACCTGCGTGGCCCGGATGCGGGCGTTTTCGGCCTTCAGCGCCGCCTCGCGCTGCGCCGCCTCGGCCTGGACGGCCGCGACCTGGGCCTCGAAGGCTTTCTGGCTCTCCTGCCGGGCGGCCGCGATGGCCCGCTCCGCTTCGGCCTTGGAAGCGGCCCGCGCAGCCGCGATCTCGGCGGCGGTCGCGGTCTTGCTCGGGGCCCGGAGTTCCGCTTCCCGGGCCTGTTCGGCCCGCAGATCCGCCGTCCTCTTCGCCTCGAGCGCCCGCGAGGCTTCACGGCGTGCGCTTTCGAGCTTGGCGGTCTCCGCCCGCTCCTTCTCGATCTTGGTCACGGCGTCGCTGCGGGCCCGCGCCACCGTCTGGGCCGGCTTGGCCTTTTCGGCGTCGATGTTGGACGGCAGCGAGAGCGCCTTCTGGTAGTCTGCCATGGCGCGCGTCAGGTCGCCCTTCGCCTCGTAGGCGAGGCCCCGTCCCGCATAGGCGGCCACGAAGTCGCCCACGTTGCGCAGGGCGGCGTTGTAATCGGCAAGCGCGCGGTCGAGCTCGCCCCGCTCCCGGTAGGTGTCGCCCCGGAGTGTGAGCGCGACCGGCGACGCCGGATTGATGCTCAGCGCCTTCATCAGGTCCGCGAGCGACCGGTTGAGATCGCCGCGCAGCCGCCAGATCTCGCCCCGATTGGCGTAGGCGCGGTCGTCGCGCGAATCGCGCAGGATGGCGGCGCCGAAATCCGCCGTCGCCCGCTCGAGGTCGCCCTTGTCCCGGAACACGAGGCCGCGATTGTTGTAGGCCGCGGACCCGTAGGCGTCGCGTTCGATGGCCTGGCTGTGGTCGGCGATGGCCCGGTCGTAATCGCCCGTGAGGCGGTAGGCCTCGCCCCGGCAGGTCAGGGCCTCGCCCGAGCCGGGATCGATCTTCAGGGCCGCGTCGCAATCGGCGATGGCGGCCTCGAACTGGCCCTTGTCGATCCGCACGCCCGCCCGGTTGATGTAGCCGCGCGGATCGCTCCCCGAGAGCTCGATGACCCGGCCGTAATCCTCCAGCGCCCGGTCCAGCAGGCGCTTGCGGTGATAGGCCCAGCCCCGGTTCATGAAGGCGCGGGTAAAGCCGCCGTCGATGGCGATGGCCCGGTCGAAATCGAGGATCGCCTGGTCGAACTCGCCCTGGTCGTTCAGCACCGCGCCGCGAGCGTTGAAGAGGGGGGCCTTGGCGCTCGCCAGCCGAAGGGCCTGGTTGAAGTCCTTCAGCGCCTCGTCGAACTGGCGCAGGCGGTGCCGGGCGAGGCCCCTGTTCTGGTAACCAAGAAACGAGTTCGGGGCGCGCTGCACGACCTGGTCGTAATCCCGGATCGCGCCGGCGAAATCGCCCTTCACGAACCAGCCGCTGCCGCGCCTGAGATACAGGTCCGCGAGCGGCATCCCGGGGGGCGGCCGGTCGATCAGCCGCGTGCAGGCCGCGATGCCGAGGTCGGGCTCGGCCGCGGCGCGTCCGCAAACCTCCGCGTCGTCGTCGGCCGCGAGCGCCGCGACCGGCCCGAGCGCGGCCGCGACCAGGAGGGCGCACAGCACGCGACCCCAGCTTCGCCTGCGGGCGGGTCCGGAATGGCGTCTCTCTAAAGCGCACATCGTGGCATCCCGCCTTTGCGCCAGGCCGTCCCGTCGTTGGGCTAGGGGCCTCGGGCGACTGGTTGCGGCCGGCCCGTGCGCTCCACCCCGACGCCTCTCCGAGGCTGTCCGGCCGGCCCGCATGCTAGGGGACGCTCCCCGAAGTCGCAACTCGCAACCACTGTCCTCGACTTTGGCCCGGCAAGAACTCCGACCCAGAATGACTCCGGATTGCTTCGGCAGTGTTGCATCACGACAACGATGCCGTGTCTGGAAGCCTGTTAAGGTGGCCGCAATCGGGCGAGTTGGGGGCAGGGCAATGGTCGGTTTGAGGCGGGTGCGGATCTCGGCGTGGGCCGCCGCGGCAACGATGTCGGGCTTTCTCACGCTCGGGGCCGGGGGCGCCGCGGCCCAGTCGGTGTTCTGTCCGGCCTCCCCCGGCGTCGCCACGGGCCCGGGCGACAACCCGAACTTCGCCCTGGCCACGGGGCGGTGCACCAACGGCAACAGCGGCACGGGCGCCTTCTCGGGCGCCGCGCTGGGCAGCCAGAGCCTGAGCGATCTGGCTTCCGGCAGCACGGAAACCACCAACCGGGCCTCCAGCGGCATGGTGCAGGAACGGCGTCAGGCCGAGCAGGAGAGCTGTCCGATCGGGACGGTGCGCCGGCAGGGCCGTTGCCTTCCGATTCCGCGGGCCGAGACGCGGGCCGATCCGCAGCTTCCGGCCCGGACGCGTGTGCCGGCCGCCGTGCGGGCCCGCAGCGAGGCCCGGCGCGCGCCGATGCGGGCCTCCCGCCGCGGTCCTGTGGCGCAGCCGGTCGATGTGGGCGTGTACGAAAAGGGCCCGCGGGCCGTGGTCGTGCCGGCCTTCGTGCAGGCCTATGAGGGCGTGCGCATGGGCACCTTCGCCCAGGGCTTCGGCGACTACGAGGAGCGCAGCGGGCGGTCGGGCTCGTCCCTCCTGTATCTCCAGCCAGATCCGACCACCGGCGCCTCCGGGGGCGGGCCGGCGGTCATCAACCCCTTGCAGATCCTCAGCAAGAGCCGCTCCACCTCCTTCGGGGCGCTCGGCGGGATCGACTTCACGAGCCGCGGCCACCTCTCGGCCGATGACGGGCTGATTGTCGGCATCCTGGGCGGTTATGTGGAAAGCGAGGTCCGCGTGTCCTCCCGGATCCTGTCGCTGAACCCGACGCTGGCCAATAACGGCTCCAGCACGCTGACGGCTCGCTCCTCCGGCGGCTCGGTCGGCGGCTTCGCGACCTATTTCGACGGCCCGCTCTCGATCGACGCCCTCTACAAGGCCGATTTCCTGGACCTGAGCGAGCGCTTCATCGACAATCAGGCCTACAGCGCCACCTTCACCTATAACGGCCCCGGCGTTCCGCCGACGATCAACCCGCCCCAGAACGCGCTGATCTTCGGCACGGGCAAGACGTCGCTCGTCAACCACAGCATCGTCGCGAACTTCAACTACCGCATCCCGCTGGCGAGCGGGTTCTGGATGGAGCCGACCGCGGGCCTCCAGGCGCGCTGGGTCGATTACGCCTCGAGTGCGGCCCTTCTCGGCCTCGCCGACGGTCACCTGTTCCGCCTGCAGGCCGGCTCGCGCTTCGGCTGGGACCTGGATTACGGCTGGATGAGGCTCACCCCCGTCATCACCGGCCTCGCCTACAGCGACGTGTCGGTGAAGGGCGGCTTCGTCGATTTCGGGCAGAACGGGTCCTTCGGCGCCACGTCCGGTTCGCTCGGGGTGTCCGGCACGTCGCCGGTCAACATCCGGCAGGAAGGCCTCCTGCGCGGCCAGGGCATCTTCACCCTGATCGGCGAGTTCAACAACGGTTGGTCGGCCTTCGCCCAGGCAGAGGTCCGGGGCGGCAAGGACCTGTTCGGCGTCGGCGGCAAGGGCGGCATCCGCTACCAGTGGTAAGGGGCCGGGCGGCTCGCCCGCCCGCGATGTGAGAGGGCGGGCCCCGACGGGGCCTGCCCGTCTGGTCGCCAGGGCGCGGCCGGAATGTTGTTCGGGGGCCCATCGTCGATCCGGCATCGGAGGCCGCGATGCCACCACGTCCCTGCACCCTGCTCGGCGCCGTTCTGACCTTTGGCCTCCTGGTCGCGGCGATCCGCCCGGCCGTGGCCGATTGCGTGGCCAGCGGTCGCGCGGAGGCGGCCGGTCCGGCCGACCTCGAGCGGCGTGCCGCCGCCCTGCCGTTTCGCGAAGGCCGGCTCTGGAAGCTGTCGCGAGGGAGCGAGCGCCCCTCTTACCTGTTCGGCACGCTGCACGTGGCCGACCGGCGGCTCGCCCGACTGCCGGAGCTCGTGGCCGAGCACGTGTCGCGAGCCTCCGTCTTGGCGCTGGAGACCACCGACGTCTCGTCTCTCGGCGTGGGTCGGCTCGATGCGCGAAGCCGGGCGGAACTGCAGGAGGTGATCCGGGCCGCTCCCGACCGGCGTGCGGAGATGCTGCTGGACGGGCCCGACTTCGCCGCGCTCAGGCGCCTGGCGGCCGAGCGCGGCGTGCCCGAGGCCGGCGCCCGGACCTGGAACGCCGCGACCCTGGCCTTGATGCTGGACCGGCCGGGCTGCGCCGCCGAAGCCCCCGGCGGTCCGACCTACCTGGACGCCATGGTGGCCCGGCTGGCGCGCTCCCGGGGCGTCGAGATCATCGGCATCGAGACCCTGGCCGAGCAGTTCTCGATCTTCGACGGACTTGCCGCGGAGACCGAACGCGCCCTCCTCATCTCGGTGCTGCGGCAGGCGCCCTACGGGGCGGACGCGGTCCAATCGCAGGTGGCTCGCTATCTCGACCGCGATGCCGGCGGCATTGTCGTGCTGATGCAGGATGGCCCGGTCCGGGGCGAGGCTGAAGCCCGCACGCCGCGGGAATTCCTGGACAGGCTGCTGGACCAGAGAACCCTCCGCATGGCGAAGCGCATCCAGCCGCTGCTGGACCGGGGCAATGCCGTGGTGGCGGTCGGCATCGCCCACCTGCCCGGAACATCGGGGCTCGTCGCCCTGCTGGAACGGGCTGGCTACTCGGTGTCATCTCTGGATTGAAGAACTCGGCCGCTTTGGCCGCAGATGCTGGCCAGCGGAATCAGCCCGATCTGCTTGTCACGTCTTTTTGCACTCGCTAGGGTCGGACAGGTGCTGGGTCCATGGGAGTCGTAGTGAGGCATGCACGCCTTGCGGGTTATTCTCGTGGCCCTCGGGCTGCTCGGGGCCTGGCACCTGCAAGCCGCGGCCCAAGCGGATGCGCAGGGCGCCCGCGTCGCCTTCGTGGTCGGAAACGCGGCCTACCCGCAGGCGGACCCGCCCCTCGCCAGCACGCTGGCGGACGCGGCGGCGGTGGCGGGCGAACTCCGCCGCCAGGGTTTTGCGGTCGATTCCGGCGAGAACCTGTCCAAGGCGGAACTGGTGGCCCGCACGGAGCGGCTTCTGGCCGAGGTGCGGCCCGGCGCGACCGTGGCGTTTTACTTCAGCGGCTATGGGATCCAGGCCGGCCGCCAGAATTACCTGATTCCGACGGACGCCAATATCTGGTCGGAGACGGACATCCAGCGGGACGGGCTGAATCTGAGCCAGCTGATCGGTGCGATCAGCGGGCGCGGCGCCGCGGCGGCCTTCATCATCGTCGAGGGTGCAAACCGGAACCCCTACGAGCGGCGGTTCCGCAGCTACTCGACCGGCCTGGCCCCGCTCGGCTCGCTTCCGCCGGGCGTCACGGTGATCCTGTCCGCCGCGCCCGGCATGTCGCTGCGGCCGCCGAGCGGGCCGAGAAGCCCGTTTTCGACCGAACTCGTGAAACAGATGGCGGCGCACGGTCGGCTCTCGACCGAGACGCTGGAGCGAACGAGGACGGCCGTCTCGGCCAGTGGCGGCGGCCTTCAGGTGCCCTGGATTCTGTCGGGCCGCCGCGAGCTCGAGGAGACGCCGAAGGTGGCGACCTTGCCGCAGCCGGCCGTCCCGAGGCCCCCCGAACCCGCGCCGCGGCCCGTCGCTCCCGCGCCGCCCGAACCCGCTCCGC
>NZ_JAQGKF010000209.1 GCF_028290205.1 Enterovirga sp.
TTCTCCAACTGACCGGGCGGCCCGGGCGGGCGGCGCGGCGGGCGGATCAGCGCGGCGCGGCGGCCGTCCGCCGCTCGCCCGTGATGGGGGTGATCCGATCGCCCTCGCGCAGGAACGGGCCGGCCCGCTGGATGACCATGTCAGCGTCACCGAGGCCCGACCTGATCTCCACCTCACTTTCCGACGACAGGCCCACGACGACCGGCCGCGGCTCGACCAGGTTGTTGGCCGAGACGTAAACGGCCGACTGATCGCCCTCATACATGACCGAGGCGAGCGGCACCGCGAGGCCGCAGCTTTCACCGACCTGGACCATGCCCCGTCCGAAAAGGCCCCAGCGCAATTCGGGGTGGCGATCAACCGTCACCGTCGCGCGGCCGAGCTGGCTGGCTCCGTCCACCGGCCGCGAGACGGTCCGGATGCGGCCGCCGATCGGCGCCAGGCCCAGTCCGGTGAGCGACACGGACTGGCCGGGCCCGAGCCTCTCGAGCCCTCCGGCGGGCACATCCGCCACGAATTCCATCTCGCCGTCGGGGATCAGGGTGAAGAGCGCCGGGCCCGAGAAGCTGGCCGGCATGTCGACCTGGGCGTTGCTCCGGCCGACCACGCCCGCCACCGGAGCCCGCACGGTGATCTCCGCCGCATCCCGATCGGCCGCGGGCACCACTTGGGCGAGGACGTCGCCCTTGGCGACCTGCCCCAGGGGCGAGGCCAACACGCGGGTCACGCGCAGACCTTCCCCATCGGGCCGGACCTCCACCTCTCGGCGCGGCAGGAAACGGCCCGTCACCCGGACGGTGTCCTGAAAGCAGCGCCGCTCCGGCCGGGCGACGCTGACCGACAGGGCCGTGCGGAGCTGGGTGGCGGCCACTCCGGCGGCTTCGACGCGGGGCTTGAAGGGCCACACATCGCGCAGGGAGTCGCGGTAGAGCCAGCCGGCGAAGCCGCCGCCGCCGAGCAGCAAGGCGAGGACGGAGCCCACCAGCAGCGACCGACGGGCGGACCGTTCGGTTCGGGCGTCGGAGGCGGGCCGGACGCGGTAGACCTGCACGGGCTGGGCGATGTTCTTCAGCCGCTGGCGGCCCAGATCACGGTAGCGCGCGGTCACCTTGTTGCCGACCGCATCGTGGACCGAGCCGGTGATGCAGATGCCGCCCGGTTCCGCCAAGCCCTCCAGACGGGCCGCGACGTTGACGCCGTCCCCCAGCAGGTCGCCGCCGCGGTCGACGACGTCCCCCACGTTGACGCCCATCCGGAACTGCAGCCGCTCCGGCGGCGGCAGATCCTCGTTGCGCGCCCGCAGGGTTTCCTGGACCTCCAGCGCGCATCGGAGCGCCAGAACCGCGCTCGGGAATTCGGCCAGGATGGCGTCCCCGGCGGTGTTGAAGACGCGCCCCTTGTTGCGGGCCACCGCCTCCCGGAAAATGCGGCAATATTCGGCGAAGCGCCGGAGCGTCCCCTCCTCGTCATCCGCGATCATCCGGGTGTAGCCGGCGACGTCGGAGGCGAGGATCGCTGTGATCGTGCGCGTCAGGCTCTCGTCGTCCGGCCCGTGCTGCGATGGATCGCGAGGGGGGTCTGGATCGCCGGTCACGTCGGATGAGACGCCATCGAGTGCGGCACCGCTCTGGTCACCCCGGGAGAGTAACCGCGAGTACGTCTGAGCTGAAGCGCGAAGTCAATTCCGATCAAGACAGTCCGACGCCAGATGAGGCCGAGTTTGCCGACCCTGCCGTGACCGGCGCCACAAGATCGCCGACCCCTCGCCTGCGCGGGCCGATTGCTCTCGGCAGCCGCCCGTCGAGCCGCTAAAGCTGCCGGCGGGACCGAGCATGCGTGAGCCGTACAAGAACCTCGCCTGGGACGATTTCCGCCTGGTCAAGGCGGTCGCGGAGGCCCGCACCCTGCCGGCGGCCGCGAGTCTGCTCGGCCTGAACCATTCGACCGTGTTCCGGCGGCTGGGGCAGATCGAGGCAGCGCTCGGTGCCACGCTGTTTGAGCGCCACCGCGCCGGCTATGCGGCCACGGCGGCGGGCGAGGAGATGGCTGCGCTCGCTGCCCGGCTCGACGCCGACATCACCTCGTTCACCCGAAAGGTGGCGGGCCAGGAAGTCTCGCCGTCCGGCGAGTTGCGCGTGACCACGACCGACACGCTCCTGGTGCATCTCCTGACGCCGCTTCTGGTGCGGTTCCGCGAGGCCTGCCCCGACGTGCGGCTGGACATCGTCGTCGCCAACGAGGCCCTCAACCTCTCGAAGCGCGACGCGGACGTGGCCATCCGGGCCAGCACCAGCCCGCCGGAGACCCTGGTCGGCCGCAGGGTCGCGCCGATCGCCTGGGCTCTGTACGGCCGCCCGCCGGCATCGGATGGCACCTCGCGTGGGTTGGCGGAGGCCGACTGGGTCGGCTTCGGTGAGGCGCTCGGTTCGCTGGGCGCCGCCAAGGCGACCGCCGCGCAGCGGCACCGCGTCGTCTACAAGGTCAACACCGTGCTCGGCCTCGCCGAGGCCGTGGAGAGTGGCGCCGGCATCGGCTACGTGCCCTGCTTCATCGCCGACGCGCGGCCCGGACTGGTGCGCCTGTCCGAGCCGAGGCTCGATTTCGCGGACGACCTCTGGCTGCTCACCCATCCGGACCTGCGGCGGCAGCCGCGTGTGCGGTCGTTTCTCGACTTCATGGGCCGGGAACTCGGGCTCTTGCGCGGCTTCCTGGCCGGGGACCGGCCGCCGCCCGCCGACGGGGCGCTCGGTCCCGAAACGAACACGGAACGGGCCGGGGCGTTCGGGCCTTCCTAGGGGGATGTGGCCGCTAGGCGTCGCGTCCCAGGGGAGCCCCACACACCGTGACCGGGTCCGAAACGGCGGCTGACAGCCGCGCCGAGCGACGCCTGGTGTCCATCCCGGAGGGCTCTCCGGTCGCCTACCTGGAGGCCGGGTCCGGCCCCGACCTCGTCCTCATCCACGGCTCGCTCGTCAATGCCGACGACATGCGGCTCGGGCCCATGTCGGCCCTGGCCGAGCGCTTCCGCGTGGTCGCCTTCGACCGGCCCGGCCACGGCCTGAGCGAGCGGGCGCGGCCCACTGACGGGTCGGTCTGGCGGCAGGCCGAGCTTCTCCGCGCGGCCGCCGTGGCGCTCGGGCTGCGCAGGCCCGTGCTGGTCGGCCACTCGTTCGGCGGGGCGGTGGCGCTGGCCTGGGCCATGAGCTTCCCGGAGGAGGTGGCGGGCGTGGCCGCGCTCGCCCCGATCTGCTTTCCCGAGCTCCGCCTCGAACACCTCCTGTTCGCGCCCCGCGCCGTGCCGGTTGCGGGCCAGGTGCTGGCCCAAACGCTTCACCTCACGGCCGACCCCCTGCTGCTTCCCACGCTGTGGCGCGCGATGTTCCTGCCGCAGAGCATGCCGGACGCGTTTGCGCGGGGCTTCTCGTTCGATCTCGCCGGCCGGTCCGTCCAGACGGTGCGGGAGGGCGAGAACGCCGCCTCGCTCTTTGCCGACCTGTCGCGCAGCGCCCTCGGCTACCCGACCTGCCGCGTGCCGGTGCGATTCCTGTGCGGCAGCGCGGACATCGTCGTGAACAACCACCTGCATGGTCGCGCGGCCGCGAGCCTGATCCCGAGCGCCTCCTTCGCCTGGCTGCCCGGGATCGGCCACATGCTGCACCACATGCGCCAGGCGGAGGTCGTGGCGGCCGCAGGGCATCTCGCCGGCGATCGCTGACCGCCCACCGGGCGGCGGCCGAGGCGCGCCCGCTACCGGGCGGCCGCCTCGCCGCGGTGCTCGACCCAGCAATAGGGGGTTTCGAAGACCAGAACGGCTTCCAGCTGCGGGAGCAGCGGTTTGGTCCGGGTCCAGATCCAGATCGCGATGTTTTCGGCCGTGGGGTTCTCCAGCCCCTCCACCTCGTTCAGGCAATGGTGATCGAGGCGGTGGAGCAGCGGCCGGAACGCCTCTTCGACGTCGAAGAAATCGACCACGAACCCGCTTCTCGGATCGACGTCGCCCTCCAGCCGAAGCTCCACCCGATAGGAATGGCCGTGCATCCGCCTGCACCGGTGCCCCTCGGGAACGTTGGGCAGGCTATGCGCCGCCTCGAACGTGAATGCTTGCGTGATCCTCATGGGTTAGCTGTGTTCCTTGATGTCGTGGATCGGCCATCTGCGGCCGCGCCGGCACCGGGGCGGGCGGGCCCGGCCGCGCTCGAGGCGCCGGTCACCGAATCCCGAGATGCTTGTGGGTCTGGAGGCTGAGCCGCCATTGCGGATGGTCGATGCAATAGGCGACCGCCGCCCGGGCATTCGCCGCGACGTCGGGGCCGTCCATCGGCGAGAGGGAGAACCGCTCGAAATCCAGATTCGCAAAGCTCTCCGGAGGGGCGCCGGGCTGCGGAAACACCAGTTTGAGCTCCTGGCCCGAGGTGATCCTGAGCACCGAGCCGGCCTTGGGGCTGACGCAGACCCAGTCGAGCCCGGCCGGGGCGTCCAGCGTCCCGTTGGTTTCGACCGCGATCTCGAACCCGGCGGCATGGAGGGCCTCGACCACGGCGTCGTCGACCTGAAGCAGGGGCTCACCCCCGGTCAGAACGACGAAACGCGGGCCGCCGCGCTCGCCCCAGGTCAGCGCAATGCGGTCGGCGAGAGCCTTGGCGTCGGGGTAGCGCCCGCCGAACGTGCCATCCACGCCCACGAAATCGGTGTCGCAGAAGCGGCATACGGCCGAGCCGCGATCAAGCTCCCGGCCGCTCCACAGGTTGCAGCCCGAGAAGCGGCAGAACACGGCCGCCCGTCCCGCCTGCGCGCCCTCGCCCTGCAGCGTGAGAAAGATCTCCTTGACGGCGTAGCTCACGCGCCAACCGCCCCGTCGGACGCCCGAACCCACTCGGCGGGGGCGGACCCGCCCGGAACGGCTGCGACCCGGCACTCACGTGCCGCGGGTTGCTCCCGTCCGGTCCTCGTCCCCCTCGTCCACAGGCCCGCAAGCCGTCGGTCGTCGCGCTCCGTCGTCAACATGCTGTTCCACTGGTCCGTCGCGCCCGCTCCTATCATGGACCGGCGGGCTTCCTCCACGCGGGAGCTGCCGTTGCGAGGGCTCGGACACATGGGCCTACACCGGGCCCATCCTGGCGGCCCTCGCCGCGATGCGCCCGCCATGGACCAAGGTCGGGGCACAGCACCATGCGGCGCCGCGCCCCACCGGGGCGGAGCGCCTGCGGCGGAGAGCTAGGGTGCGGTGACGTCGCGGCGGTGGAACCGGCCGCGTCCGGCCCCGCTCAGGCGACGAGGTCGGGAAACGGCACGATGGTGGATTTCACCGTCCTCATGGCCATCGCGTCCGCCACGGCCCGGGCCACGCCGTCCTCCGTGAAGGGGTAGATCGTCTGCATGTCCAGCCAGGGATACTTGTCGCGGCAGCGGTAGAGCATGTCGACGCCGAGTGGCAGGTCGTTGCCCGTGAAGGCCCAGGAGCCGAGCACGTTCAGGTCCTTGGTGCAGATCCGGTGCCAGTTGGTCTGGATCGACCCGGCATCGGTGAACTGGCCCATCTCCACATAGGTGCCGCCGTCGCGCAGGAACTCGATCCCCTCCGGCCCGGCGGTCGGGTGGCCCGAGCAGTCCATCACGAGATCGGCGCCGAAGCCGCCCACGATGTCGCGGACGCGGGCAATGCGGTCTGCCGGCGTCGTGACTTCCTCGATGTTCACGGTCGCCTCCGCGCCGAACTTGCGGGCCAGCTTGAGCCTCGGCTCCTCGGGCGCGCCGACGCAGATCACGCGCCCTGCCCCCATCTCCTGCGCGGCCGCGACCGCCAGGATGCCGATCGGGCCCGATCCCTGGATCACGACCGTGTCGCCCCAGTTGAAGCCCCCGGCCTTCTTGGCCCGGTTGAAGGCCCGGATGCACGAGGTGAGAGGTTCCGACAGAGCGCCGAGGCGCAGCGACATGTCGTCGGGCAGCTTGTAGACCTTGGTGCCCGGCAGCATGTCGAGATCGACATAGACGTATTCGGCCCAGCCGCCCCAGAGGTGCGGCGCCTTGTCGAATCCGAGATAGCGCCCGTAATAGACAGGCGTCAGGCACTTGTTGGCCGTTTCCGGGTAGTGGACGCAATAGTAGCAGTGGCCGCAGGGCATGAGCGGCGGGATCATCACCTTGGAGCCGACATCGAGCGGCTTGCCCATGAAGTCCTCGGTGAATTCGGCCCCCTTCTCGACGATGACGCCGCCGATCTCGTGCCCGAGCGTGAACGGCCAGGGCAGCGGCTTCGGCCAGTGGCCCTTAAGAATATGCTGGTCGGTGCCGCAGACGCCGCAGGCGCCGACCTGGATCAGAGCGGCCTTTTTCGGCACCTCCGGCCAATTCACGGTCTGGATGACGGGCTGTGCGCCGGGTCCGGCGAAGGTCGCGACCCGGATGTCGGTCTTGCCGATGCGCGTATCGTGCTTGCCCATGATGCGAAGGTCCATGCTGAGAGGGACGCGCGACGCCGGTTAACCTCAGGGCGTCAAGAGGAGGCGGGGCAGCCACAGCACGGTCTCCGGCAGGGCCGTGATGATCACCAGCACCGCGACGCCCGCGGCAAAGAAGGGGCCGAGTTCCTTGACCTCCTCCTCGAGCTTGATGCCCGCGAAATTGGCGCAGATGTAGAGCAGGATACCGACCGGTGGCGTGAGCAGCCCGAGGCAGAGGTTGAACACCATCACCAGCCCGAAATGGACGAGGTCGATCCCGACCGCGGAGACCACCGGCACTAGCACCGGGATCAGGATCAGCATCGCGGGCAGCGGCTCCATGAAGATGCCGATCACGAGCAGCAGCACGTTGATCAGCATCAGGATGATGAGCGGGTTCGTGGACACCGCCGCAATGGCGTCGGCCAGCGCCCGCGTCAGGCCCGAGACCGCCAGGAGCCAGCCGAACCCGGCCGACAGCGCGATGATGAACATCACGAGGGCGGTGTCGAGCGCGGTCTGAACCAGGATCGGCCAGAGATCGGAAACCTTGAGCTGCCGGTACACGAAGAACCCGACCAGCAGCGCATACAGCACCGCCACGGTCGCGCTCTCGGTCACCGTGACCACGCCGCCCACGACCCCGAACAGGATGATGACCGGCATCAGCAGCGCCGGGATGGCCGGCAGCGCCAGGGCGGGCAATTCCCGCAGCGGCACGCGCCGGGTGGTCGGGTAGTTGCGCCGGACCGAGATCCAATAGGCGGCGACCATCAGGGCGAGACCGAGCAGCACGCCCGGAACGATGCCGCCGATGAACAGGGCGATGATCGACACCCCCTTGCCGGCCGACAGCCCGTAGATGACGAGCGGGATCGAGGGTGGGATGATCGGGCCGTTGACGCAGGCCGAGGCCATCAGGGCCGCGGCGAAGCCCGGCGAATAGCCCTGGCGCTTCATGGCCGGGATCAGGACCTTGCCGAGCGCCGAGGCATCCGCCGCGGCCGAGCCCGACAGCCCGGAGAAGATCATGGCCGCCATGACCGAGGTCAGCGCGAGTCCGCCCCGGAACCGTCCGACCATGGCCATGGCCAGATCGATGATCCGGTGGGTGATCCCGCCGGTATTCATCAGGTTGCCGGCCAGGATGAAGAACGGGATGGCCAGCAGCGCGTAGCTGTCGGCGCCGACCAGCGTGCGCTGCGCCATCAGCGTCATCGGCAGCGTGCCCTGCCACCAGATGGCGAGGATGATGGACAGCCCCATCGCAAAGGCGATCGGCACGGCCATCATCACGAACAGAAAGAAGCCGCCAATCAGGACGGTACTCATCGACGGCATCCTTTGGCAGTAAGCGGCGCGCGGCCGGCCCGGTCCCTACAGACGGGGCGGCCTGCCGAATGACGGCTCTTCGGCATCAGCATCCCGGCCCCAGCCCCCGGGCGGGCGGGCCGTGTCCGGGGAGCATCGGGACGGGACGACCTCATGCGCCCGCTCAGAAATCGCCCGCGACGCCGGCGGGCTCGCGCTTGGACGGGTCCA
>NZ_JAQGKF010000002.1 GCF_028290205.1 Enterovirga sp.
TGACCGCCAAGTGCTACGGCGGCGACGCCACCCGCAAGCGCAAGCTCCTCGACAAGCAGAAGGAGGGCAAGAAGCGCATGCGCCAGTTCGGCCGGGTCGATATCCCGCAGGAAGCCTTCATCGCCGCCCTGAAGATGGACAGCTAAGGCGCCCCGTCCCACGCGGACACACGCACCCGGCCTCGGTCCCAGACCGGCCGGGCTGTGCGATCAGGCGCTGGCCTGATCCAGCGCCGTGACCTCATCGGCCGAGAGCTTGAGCCGGGTGGCCGCGACCAGCGTGGTAAGCTGGTCGGACGTGGTGGCGCTGGCGATCGGTGCGGTCACGGTCGGCTTGGCCATCAGCCAGGCCAGCGCCACCGCGGCCGGCTCCGTACCGTGCCCGGCCGCCACGCCGTCCAGGGCCGCCAGAATCCGCATCCCGCGCTCGTTCAGGTATTTCGGGATGGAGCGAGCCCCGCGCGGGCTCTTCCCGAGATCCGCCTCAGACCGGTACTTGCCGGTCAGAAACCCGGCGGCGAGCGAGAAGAAGGTGATGACGCCGATGGTCTCGGCCCGGCAGACCTGTTCCAGACCGCCCTCGTAGCCCGCCCGCTCGTACAGGTTGTATTCCGGCTGCAGGCTCTCGTAGCGGGGCAGGCCGTAGGAGCTGGCGAGGTCCGTCGCCTCCTGCAGCCGTTCCGCGGAAAAGTTGGACGCCCCGATCACCCGCACCTTGCCGTCGCGGATCAGGTCGGCGAAGGCCCGCAGCGTGTCGAGCTGAGGCGTGTCCGGGTCGTCCTTGTGGGCCTGATAGAGGTCAATGCAGTCGGTCTGGAGCCGGCGCAGCGACGCCTCGACCGCCTGCCGGATATAGGCCGGCTTCAGCCCGACCTTGCCGTCACCCATGTCCATGCCGACCTTGGTCGCCAGCACAATGCGGTCGCGGCAGCCGCGGCTCTTCATCCAGCGGCCGATGATCTCCTCCGACTCGCCGCCCTGGTGCCCGGGCGCCCACCGCGAATAGACGTCCGCGGTGTCCAGGAAGGTGAGGCCCTCGTCGAGGCAGCGGTCGAGCAGCTCGAAGGAGGTCCGCTCGTCCACGGTCCAGCCGAAGACGTTGCACCCGAACGAGAGCGGCGGGACCCGCAGCGCGGAGCGGCCGAGCGGACGGAGCTGCATGACCCTAGTCCTCGGCGTCGGCGCGTTTCAGGGTCTTCAGCTTGCCGAAGACGGATTCGACATCGATCCGATCCTCGGGCGCGGGCTTCGGCTTGCCCATGTCGGCGAAGGTCGGCCCGGACGGGGCCGTCGGCGCCGTGGTGAGCTCGGCCGGCAGCAGGGTCTGGCCGGGATCGGCGTCGGCCTGCGGGCGGTCCTTGGCGGCGCGCTGCACTTCGAAATCGAGATCGATCTGCGAGCAGAGGCCGAGCGTCACCGGGTCCATCGGCTGCAGGCTGGCCGAGTTCCAGTGCGTACGTTCGCGGATCTGGGCGATGGTCGCCTTCGTGGTGCCAACGAGGCGCATGATCTGCGCGTCCTTGAGCTCCGGGTGGTTGCGCAGGAGCCACAGAATGGCGTTGGGGCGGTCGTGGCGGCGCGAGACCGGCGTGTAACGGGCACCGCGCTTGACGCTCTTCATCTCCGGCAGCTTGACCTTGGAGACGGACATCTTGAGCCGGTAGGAATTGTCCGCCTGCGCCCGGTCGATCTCCTCACGCGAAAGCTGACCGGTGCCGATCGGATCTGCGCCCTTGATTCCCTGGGCCACTTCGCCGTCGGCGATGCCCTTCACCTCGAGCGGATGCAGGTGGCAGAATTCGGCGATCTGCTCAAAGGTCAGGGAGGTGTTCTCCACCAGCCAGACAGCAGTCGCCTTCGGCATGAGCGGGGCCTGCGACATCGTTCAACTCCTGAGGGTCGACGGCAGGGCACGGGCCGCATCTTGCCTGTGCTCCGGCACGGACCCTCCGGAGCGCCGTCTTCCCGATCGTCGTGGAAAGCAGGTTATATAGGCGAGCGGCCCCGGCCGCGCAAACGCCCGGAGGGAGTGCCCATGGACCGCGACGAGACGGACGCGAGGCCCAAACGGAGGCTCGCCCACGAGATCGGCCAGGACCTCGACGCCATCTCGGTGGACGAGCTCGGCGAGCGTGTGCGGCTGCTCGAGCAGGAGATCGAACGGCTGAAAGCCGAGTCGCGCCGCAAGCTGGCCTCCCGGGAAGCCGCCGGCGCCTTCTTCACATCCTGACACGGCCTGTGTCCATTCGGGGCAGAGTCGGAGTGACCTTTACCGTATGTTAGGGTTTCCGGGTCATAACGGAACTCGTCCAGGTTTCTGGATGTCGAGTGGCCCGCCACTCTGTTTGATGCCTCCCTGTTGACCACTTCAGCCGCCCGCGAGGGCGGCTTTTTCCTGTCCGGGCTGGCACGTTAACCTTGATCAGGAGTTAACGGCCCGAGGCTTCCTGAGCGGCGCTAAGATTGCTCCCTGGGGCCGTTCGCCTGAGCCTGGTCCCGATTGGGACGCGGCGGACCGGGGGAGTCTGGATGTTAAGAGAGGTCGAACGTGCGCCGCACTTCGCTGCCAGCGGGCGCGAGGGAGCCGTCGCGTTCCCGTTCGGAGCCAGCTTCGTCAAATCCGAAGCCTTCAAGACACTGTTCCGCGAGGGCATGTCGCTGGTCGAGGAGACGGCCTGCTATCTCGATGGCGACGGCCGCACGGAATCCGACAAGCTGAACCGCTCGGCCGCGCTCGCCTATGCGAGCGAGAGCATGCGGCTCACCACCCGGCTCATGCAGATCGCCTCATGGCTGCTGGTGCAGCGGGCGGTGGCGGAGGGCGAGATCACGGCCGCCCAGGCCCTCCGGGAAAAGGAGCGGGTCAAGCTCGCGGCCCAGGAGCAGGCCTCCCCTGAGGCCGTCTTCGCCGCCCTGCCCGAGCGCATCCGCGAGCTCGTCGCGCTGTCGCTTCGCCTCCATGCCCGCATCCGGCATCTGGACCGGCTGATGGCCACCGCCTCCGAGGCGGCCCTGCAGCCCTCGCCAAGCCCGGCGACCCAGCAGCTGCATCTCCTGCGCTCGATCTTCGAAGTCGCCTGAGCCGCCTCAGCCGGCCGGGGCGAGGCTCCGCCTGACAGCTTGCGGGCCTGCCACCGCGCCGCCCGCCGCCACGATTCGTCGGGCCGCCTCCGCCACCCAGGCCTCGTTGCCTCTGGCCGAGCCCCAGGGCGCGTCCTCGAGGCCGACCCGCAGGTGGCCGCCGCGCGCCACGGCGGCCTCGGCCAAGGGCAGGATGTCGACGCCGAGCCCGGCCGCCATCCAGGAGGCGCCCGGCGCAGCCTCCGCCAACAGCGCCAGATGCGCCTCGAGGAAGGCGGGCCGCGGCGGAAAGCCCCAGGCGAACTCGTCCGAGAACATGAAGCGATAGATCGGCTGCGGCAGGTCAGGATGGAGCTCCGCCAGGGCGGCGCCGAGCCGCGTGAAGCCGGGCTCGTAGACGGCGTAGCCGGGCCGCACGCGGTAGCGGGCCAGCACGCCGAGCCCGTCCCGGATATCGGCCATGCTGTTCAGGTAGGTGAACCCGCTCTCGCCGTCGCGGAGCTCGTCGAACCGGGCGAAGGTGACGGAACCCGGGTCCAGCACCGCCCATTCGATCAGGCCGCGGCGGGCGAGCTCCTCGACATGGCCGTAGCGCCGCACGGCGGCCCCGGCATAACCGGAGCCGGCCAGCGGGACGGTCGGGTACACGATGGCGTCGCACCTCGCCCGGATGCCCTCGATGATGCGGGCGTAGATCTCCCACTCGTCGCGTTGCCGGCCGGTCGCCGGATCATAGGCATGGACGTGGACGATGGCCGCGCCGGCCGCCGCGGCCGCGAGCCCGTCCTGCACGATCTCCTCGACCGTGATCGGGATGCCGGGTTGGCGCTCGCGCCCCCAGGGGCCGTTCAGCGCCGCCTCGATCCAGACCTCGGCCATGCCGCCCTCGCTTGTTCGCGCGCCTGCCGACTATAAGCGGAACGCGGGCGAAAGACCCGCGCGGGAGGGCAGGATGGTGCAAGAAGCGCAACGCGGGACGCGTCTCGCCGGCAAGGTGGTGCTGGTGTTCGGGGCGGGGTCGGCGGGGCCCGGATGGGGCAACGGCAAGGCCACCGCGGTCACGTTCGCCCGGCAGGGTGCGACGGTGGTCTGCATCGACATCAACCCGGCAGCGGCGGCCGAAACGGTTGGGCTGATCACCGCCGAGGGCGGAGCGGCCGAACCCGCCTCCTGCGACGTGACCCGGTCCGACACCATCGCGGCCGTGGTCCGGGACGTGATCGGACGGCACGGCCGCATCGACGTGCTGCACAACAACGTCGGCTATGCCCAGATGGGCGGCCCCATCGAGCTCGACGAGGCGACCTGGCGCAAGACGCTCGATCTCAACCTGACGAGCTGCTTTCTGACCTGCAAGCACGTTCTGCCGCACATGCTGGAGCGGGGCTCCGGCGCGATCGTCAACGTGTCGTCGATCGCCGCGGTGCGGTTCATCGGCTACCCGTATATCGGCTATTACGCGGCCAAGGCCGCCGTGAACCAGTTCACGGTCGGGCTCGCGCTGCAATATGCCGCCAAGGGCATCCGGGTAAACGCGATCATGCCCGGCCTGATGAACACGCCGCTGATCTTCCAGCAGATTTCCGGCCAGTATGCCGATGCGGACGCGATGGTGCGGGCGCGCGACGCGGCCTGCCCGACCGGCCGCATGGGCACCGCCTGGGACGTCGCCAATGCGGCGCTGTTCCTTGCGTCCGACGAGGCGGGCTACGTCACCGGCGTCAGCCTGGCGGTGGATGGCGGGTTGAGCGCCCAGGTCGGATCCTGACCGGCTGAACCGGGAGGCCGGCGCGCCTCAGCGGGACGCCTCCGAGCCGGCACCCGGCCGGCTCGGGTTGCCGGGACGGGCCCGTCAGCGCCCGAGCCGGGCCTCGATCGCATCCCAGGCCACGACCGAGATGTCCGGCCCGCCGACCTTGCGGATCGCCCGGATCCCCGTCGGCGACGTGACGTTGATCTCCGGCAGGGTGCCGTCGATCACGTCGATCCCGACCAGGATCAGGCCACGGGCCTTCAGTTCCGGGCCGATGGTCGCGCAGATCTCGCGCTCGCGCTCGCTCAGTTCCGTGGCGTTGGCGGCCCCGCCCCGCACCATGTTCGATCGGAGGTCGTTTTCGGCCGGCACCCGGTTCACGGCGCCCAGCGGCTCGCCTTCCACCAGGATGATGCGCTTGTCGCCCTCCGTGATGCGCGGAAGGTAGCGCTGCACCACCCAGGGCTCCCGGAAGGTGACGGAGAAGAGGTCGAACAGGGAGCCGAAATTCGGGTCCTTCGGCAGGATACGGACCACGGCCGCGCCGCCATGGCCGTGCAGCGGCTTCATGACGATCTCACCGAACTCGCGCCGAAAGGCCTCGATCTCGCTCTTGTCCCGCGTGATGAGGGTGGGAGGCATGAGCTGCGGGAAGTGGGTGACGAAGATCTTCTCGGGCGCGTTGCGGACCGAGGCCGGGTCGTTCACCACCAGCGTCTTCGGGTGCAGACGCTCCAGCAGATGCGTCGCCGTGATGTAGGCGATGTCGAAGGGCGGGTCCTGCCGCATCAGGATCACGTCGCATTCCGCCAGATCCATGCGCTCGGGCGCGCCGAGGGCCGCGTGGCTGCCCTCGACATCCTGCACGGACAGAGTCTCGACTGCCGCCACGACGCGGCCGTCCCGCATGGAGAGGCGATCGGGCGTGTAATGGAGGAGGCGGTGGCCGCGCCGGGCGGCTTCGAGCAGCAGCGCGAAGGTGGTGTCGCCCGCGATGCGGATGTGCTGGATCGGGTCCATCTGGACCGCGACGGTGAGAGACATGAGGTGCTCCGCCGATGGGGGCGCGACCATAGCGGCTCGCGGGCGGGGCGCCAGCAGAAGCCGCCTCCGGCGTCAGCGCGTCGCGGCGCGCGGCGCCGGTTCGGCCCCCTCACTGGCCGCCCGGAGGCACTGCTCCAGAAAGCCCGCGAGGTCGCTCGTGACGTGGTCCACGTGGGGCGCCACGATCACCGCCTGCTCGATCGCGTCGCGGAAGGGATCGGGCGTCTTCGGGACCACGAGGCAGGTGGTCATGCCGAGTTGGTGCGGCACCAGGAGGTTGGCGCTGATGTCCTCAAACAGCGCAGCCCGGGTGGGGTCGACCCCGTGCCGGTCGAGAAAACGCTCATAGGTGCGCCGGTCCGGCTTCGGGACGTAATCGGCGGCCGCGATGTCGAACACGTCCTCGAAATGGTCGAAGATGCCGAGCTTCATGGCGATGGACTGGGCGTGCCGGGCCGAGCCGTTGGTCAGGATCAGCTTGCGACCCGGAAGGCGCTCGATGGCGGCCCCGAGCAGCGGGTTCAGCTCGATCGCGGAATGGTCGATGTCGTGGCAGAAATCCATGTAGTCGGTCGGGTCGACCCCGTACTGGTCCATCAGCGCCCGCAAGGTGGTGCCGTGCTGATGGTAGAAGAACTTCTGCAGGGCGCGGGCCGAGAGGCCGTCCAGCCCGAACAGGTCCATGATGTAGACCGTGATCCGGAGGTCGATCTGCGGCCAGACCTGCGCCTCGTGCGGGTAGAGCGTGTTGGCGAGGTCGAACACCCTGGTGTCGACCCTGTCGAAATGGCGGGCGGGCGGGACCGACGAGTGGGGCGGAGCTGCGTCGGTCAGGGATGCGGATCGGGCGCAGCCGCTCAATTGGCGGCCTTGGTGATGGTCATGGAACTGGTCCCGAGCGGCAGCAGGAAATAGGTGACCTGAGTGGAGTTGCTCAAGGTGCGGGGGCCTGTGCGCGTATAGGTCTCGTCGAAGCTGAGCTTGTAGGTCTGGCCGTCCTTGGCCTTCACCGTTGCCTGGTAGGACATCGAGAAGCGGTTGCCGCTCGTGGCCACGTTCACCGGGCCGTCCACCTCGCGCCGCCGCGCCACGTAGCCGCCGGCCGGGTTGCGGGTGAAGGTCCAGGCCACCGTCTGCTTCTCGCCGTCCGAGAAGACGAGGTTGGACGTCAGCGTCAGAATGCCGCCGCTGACCACGCCCCGGTAGGTGGCCTGGATGGTGCGGTTGTTTCCATCCAGGGCCCGGAACTCCCCAGACCCGGTGAGGCGGCCCGAGAAGAAGTCCAGGAGGTCGACCTCCTGAGCCTGGGCGGGAGCCGCCCAGGCCATGCACACGAGGCTCGCCAGGGCGAGACGGGAGGGGGGCGGGAGGGGTCGCACGAGGGCACCTCGGCTGGGCGTCGTTGCCCCCCGGAGCATGACCGACCGGCAGGCCCGGTCAAGCCGCCCCGCGCGGGACCCGGCCCGCTCCGGCCCGCTGCGGTCAGCGCCGGATGAGCGTGCCGGCGCCGTAATCGGTGAACAGCTCCAGCAGCACCGCATGCGGCACCTTGCCGTCCAGGATCACCACCGCCTCCACCCCGCGCTCGATGGCATAGATGCAGGTCTCGATCTTGGGGATCATGCCGGCCGTGATGGTGCCGTCCGCGATCAGCTCGCGGCACTGCTCCACCGTCAGCTCCGGCAGGAGGTTCTTGTTCTTGTCGAGCACACCCGGAACGTCCGTCAGCAGCAGGAGCCGCTTCGCCCCCATGGCGCCCGCGATGGCGCCCGCGAAGGTGTCCGCATTGACGTTGTAGGTCTGGCCGTCGGCGCCGGCCGCGATGGGGGCCAGAACCGGGATCAGCTCGGCCTTCAGCACGGCGTCGAGCACCGACCGGTCCACCGCGTCCGGCTCGCCGACAAGGCCGAGATCGACCTCCCGCTCGGTCTGCGAGGCTGGGTCGAGCACCGTGCGGGCGGCCTTGCGGGCCCGCACCATCATGCCGTCCTTGCCGGAAAGGCCGACGGCGCGGCCGCCCTCCGCTCCGATCCAGCCGACGATCTGCTTGTTGATGGAGCCGGCCAGCACCATCTCGACCACCTCGACCGTCGCCTCGTCGGTGATGCGAAGGCCGCCCGCGAAGGCGGACTGGATGCCGAGCTTGTCCAGCATGCGGCCGATCTGCGGCCCGCCGCCGTGAACCACGATGGGCTTCACGCCGCTCTGTTCGAGCAGGACGATGTCCTCGGCGAAGTTCTCGGCCGCGTCGCGGTCGCCCATGGCGTGGCCGCCATATTTGATCACCACGATCTGCTGGTCGTAGCGCTGCATGTGCGGCAGCGCCTGGACCAGCACCTCGGCGCGCACATGGGCGTTGGGCAGGCTGTCGGTCATCGGTGATCCTGAGGCGGGGTCCGCGGCTAGGCGGCGTTGGGCTGGGCGAGCCGGCGGTCGAAGCTGAGCGTCACCCGCATGCCCGCATGGGTCTCGTCCTGAGCCCAATCGGCGCTGAGCTTGGTCGCCATGGCCTTGACGATCATGCGGCCGAGCCCCGCGCCCGCCCGGTCGGGCTCGACCGGGCCGCGGCCCACGCCGTCGTCCTCGACACTGAGCATGACGCGGGTGCCATTGGCGGCCGCGAGTTTGACGCGGATCGGCCCCTTGCCGTCCGGGTAGGCGTATTTGACGGCGTTCAGCACGAGTTCCGTCACCACCACGCCGACCGCGACGGCCTTGTCGGGGTCGACCTCGACCGGCTCGGCTTCGAGCGAAAGCTGGTTCGCGACGCCGTCTTCGCTCGATCCGCGCAGGTCCGACACGAGCGCGTCGAGATACTGGTCCAGCGCCACGGATTGCACGTCGTCCGAGGTGTACAGGCGGCGATGCACCTGGGCCACGGCCATGACGCGCCGGTTGGCCCCGGCGAGCGCGGTTTTGACCTCCTGGCTGGTCGAGGCGGAGGATTGCAGGTGCAGCAGCGCGGCAATGATCTGCAGCGAGTTGCCGACCCGGTGGTTCACCTCCCGGATCAGCACGGCCCGCTCGGCCGCGAGCGCCTCGAACCGGTCCCGGGCCGCCCGGACCTCCGCCTCCGCCGCGTCCTTGGCGCGGCGCAGCCGGACGCCCTGGAGCGACTGCTCGATCGCGGCGGCCAGCAGGGCGATGAACTCGCCTTCGACGGTCTTGACGACATAATCCGACGCGCCCGCCTTCAGGGCGGCGACCGCCACCGCGCTCTCCTGCGTGCCCGTGACATAGACGACGGCCGGCGGGTCGGTCAGCGCCCGGATCTGGGCCAGGGTGGCGAGGCCGTCCTGGCCCGGCATGTAATGGTCGAGCGCGACCACGTCGAAAGTTTCCACCCGCAGGCGCGCCAGCCCGCTCGGGCCGTCGCCGGCCGTCTCCACCACATAGCCGCGCCGGCCGAGGCCCCGCTGCACCAGCCGCGCGAGGCCCGGATCGTCGTCGATATAGAGGAGCCGGAGCGGCGTTTCGGTCATGCCGCGTCCGGAACCTGGATCACCGAGAAGAAGAGCCCGAGCTGCCGGATGGCGTTGGAGAACCCCTCATAATTGACCGGCTTCGTGATGTAGACGTTGCAGCCGAGATCGTAGCAGCGCTGGATCTCGCCCTGGTCGTCGGTCGTGGTGAGCACCACCACGGGGGTGCGCTTCAGGTGCTCGTTTTCCTTGATGATCTTGAGAATACTGATGCCCGTCATGTCCGGGAGATTGAGATCCAACAGCACCAGCATGGCCCGCCCGGCGTTGACGATGCCGCTGCGGTCCTCGCCGAGGAAGAAGTCGACCGCGCTGGTCCCATCGCGAAAGGCCAGGATCTCGTTCGTGACGCCGGCCCGCCGGATGTTCTTCTCGATGAGGCGGGCATGCCCGTCGTCGTCCTCGACCATGATGATGGTGACCGGCATCGTCATGCTGCCTTCCCTTGCTTCTCGCCGATCCAGCGCCGCGGCAGAGACACCGTGAATGTCGAACCCCGGCCCAGAACCGACGTCAAGCCGATGGTTCCGCCCAGACGGCGCACCAGCGTGCGGACATGAGCGAGGCCGATCCCTTCGCCG
Source organism: Enterovirga sp. (assembly GCF_028290205.1). Taxonomy (GTDB): domain Bacteria; phylum Pseudomonadota; class Alphaproteobacteria; order Rhizobiales; family Beijerinckiaceae; genus Enterovirga. The sequence continues at coordinate 9,941 of NZ_JAQGKF010000002.1, forward strand.
GGCCGGTCCTGAACGCCCGAGCGCCGGAACAGGTCGAACACCCGGCCGACATCGTTGGGGTCGATGCCCCGGCCGTTGTCACGCACCTCATAAACCACCATCGCGCCGTTCGCACGCCCGGAGATCTCGATCCGGCCCGGCACGCCGGCCCGGAGGTACTTCAGTGCGTTGTCGACAAGGTTGGAGAAGATCTGCTCAAGCGCGAGCCGATCGCTGATGAGAGCCGGCAGGCGGCCGGCCGTGACGGTGGCCCCGGCCCGGTCGGCTTGGTGCGCCAGGCTCGCCTGGATGCTGGCCACCAGTGCCTCCATGTCCACCCGCTCGGGCCGGAAGTCGCGCCGCCCCTCGCGCGAGAGCCGGAGGATCGCGTTGATCAGGCGGTCCATCTTGCTGATGGAGGCCTTGATGAAGCCGATCGCCTCCGTGAAGTCGCGATCGAGCTCGCCGTCCTTGGCCGTCTCGGGCGCCCCGACCGCCGCCCGCAGCTCCTGCACGCGCTCGAACACGTCCTGGCGCAGCGTTTCGAGCTCCGTCGTGAAGCCCATGATGTTGACGAGCGGCGAGCGCAGGTCGTGGCTCACGATATAGGCGAAGCGCTGGATCTCGTTGTTGGCCTCGCGCAGATCCGCCTCGCGCTCCCGCAGGCTCGCGGACGCGGCCGCGAGTTCGCGGCTGACGGCGTCCGCCTCCGCCAGGCCGGAGCTCAGCGGCGTGACCGGGGCGCCGCGACCCAGACGGGCGGCCTGCGCGGCCAGCGACCGCATCGGCTCGGTGATGCGCTTGCCGACCACCAGGGCCAGCAGCAGCGACAGCGCGACGAGAGCCGAAAAGAGCAGGCCGAAGAGACCCAGGGAGCGCCACAACGGCGTCTTCAGGTCGGAGAACCGGATGCCGGCCGCGACGCGGAAATCGGACAGGCTCGAGCGGGCATAGGCGCCGAAGACCGGCGTGCCGTCGATGGTGCTGCCGGACCAGGTCCCCTGCCGGCCGGCCGTGTTGCGCTGCAGGTCGTCCGTGGCGGGCCGGCCGACGAACTCCTCGGCCCGGGTGGAGCGGGCCATGATGAGCCCTTTCCGGTCCACGATGGACACGGTGTAGCTCGGCGGGATCTCGGCCTCCCGGATGATGCGCTGGAGGCGCTCCACCGGGACGCTGAACAGCAGGTAATAGGCCGGGGCGCCGTTCCGATCGACGCTGGCAACGGCCAGGAACTGCTGGATCCCGGTCACCTGGCCGACAATGAGGTCGGTCACCACCGGCCGGCCTGGGGTCAGCGCCGGCACGTCCCAGTTCACATGGGTCTTGGGCAGGGGCGAGCCCCAGGGCAGGCGCAGATTGACGAGCTGCTGCCCGGTCGTGTCCGTCAGCAGCGTGACGATGCCTTGCCGGCGAAGCAGCTCCGCGGCCTGGTTGTAGAACCCGGCGAAATCGCCGTTCTGCAGGTGCGCGGAGGTGGACAGGACGTCCAGCGAGGCGAAGAGCCCGGTCAGGTCGCGATCCACCGCGACCGCGACCGTGTGGGCGATGTCGCTGGCTTCGCTTTCGAGCCGCTTGCGCTCGGTGGCAGCGAACTGTCCGAGCATGAAGGCCGTGAACAGGAGCGCCGGGAGGACCAGCGCCACCGTGAACAGGGCAAGGTGAGCCCGGACGGTTCGGCCTGTCCGCTCCGCATCTGTCGGGGGCGCATCGAACCCTGGATCGGGCGGCACCGGCTTCGAGGCTGTCTCGCTCAACGCGAGGTGCATGGCCGAGAACCGGCGCGATGGCAAGCGAGGGCCAACCAACCGTCGGTCGCGCCTTCGCCCGCCCCAACCACGGGCCGACCTGGGGCGGATTGGCCAGGACAGAACCCGAGGCGGCACGCTAGGCTGGTCGTGGAACCGGGGCGGGAAGGCGGAGATGCGGCTGTGCGGCTGGCCTGCCCTGACCGCCCTTGCGCTGCTCGTCGGCGGGCCCCTCCTGGCCCAGGACCGCACCGCCCCGCCGTCTGGGCGGGACTGTTTCGGCGAGGCCTCGTCCGACCGGATCCTGCGTCACGAGGCCGGGGGTGAGATCCTGCTCGGATCGGGGACGCGGATCCGCCTCGCCGACCTCCGGCTAGCGGAGCCGGAGCGGGGCGAAACCGGGAGACGGTTGCGATCCTGGCTCGACACGCTCGGCGGGCTCGCGGTCACGGTGCGGCGCGCCGGCCCGCCCGACCGGTGGAACCGCGTGCCGGCGGCGCTGGACCTCGTGGAGGGCAGAGGCGCGACACTGGACATCGCCGAATTCCTGGTCGCCGAAGGATGGGCGGCCGTCGATGCGGGCGAGCGGGACAGGCTCTGCCGCCCCGCCCTCCTGGCCGCGGAGGCGCAGGCGCGCGCCCGGCGCATCGGCCTCTGGGGCCCGGCCGGCTTTCCGGTGGCGGCCGGCGACCCGGAGGGCCTGAAGGCGCTGGACGGGCGGTTTGCCGTGGTCGAAGGCCGGATCAGGAGCGTCGGCGAACGGCGAGACCGGACCTACCTCAATTTCGGCCGCGACTTTTCGCGCGATTTTGCCGCAACGGTGCCGCGCCGGCTCTGGGCCGCGATGAAGCGCGACGGGATCAGCCCTGAGGCGCTGCGCGGGCGCCTGGTGCGGGTGCGGGGCGTGGTCGAGATCCGCCGCGCCCCGACCCTCGAGATCACGGCCGCCGAGATGCTCGAATGGCGCCAGGCCGGCCCCGCCCGCCCCTGAAGCGGCAGGGCCCAGACATGACGAAGCCCGGTCTGACGGACCGGGCTCCAGGGTGCGGCCCGGACGGGCCGCCGAGGCCGCCCGCTGGGGCGGCCGGTGCCGGCCGTCTCAGGCGGCTTCGTCCTGCAGGTCGGCCTCGGCCTCGGCATCGCCCTCGGCCGCCCGGGTCCGCTTCGGCGACTTGGCGAGGTTCGCCTCGATCAGCTTGGTGGCCTCGGTGTCGGTGATCTTGTTGACATGGGCGAGCTCGCGCACCACGCGGTCCAGCGCTGCCTCATAGAGCTGACGCTCGCTGTAGGACTGCTCCGGCTGCGACTCGGCCCGGTGCAGGTCGCGCACCACCTCGGCCACCGCGATGAGATCGCCGGAATTGATCTTGGCCTCGTATTCCTGCGCCCGGCGGGACCACATGGTGCGCTTGATGCGGGCGCGCCCGGTCAGCACCTCGAGGGCCTTCTGCATGCCGTCCGGCTCGGCCAGCTTGCGCATGCCCACGGTCGCGGCCTTCGCGGTCGGCACCCGCAGCACCATCTTGTCCTTGTCGAACGACACCACGAACAGCTCGAGCTTGAATCCGGCGATCTCCTGCTCTTCGATCGCGGTGATCCGGCCGACGCCGTGGGCTGGGTAGACGACAGACTCGCCAACCTTGTACCCTTGGCGATGAGCTGACTTCTTCGCGGTGGACATGCGAGACAAGCCTTCCGTCTTGCGCCCGCGACGAGGCGGGCGGATTGACCCCCGGTCGGGCTGCCGGGCTGATACGCCGGACCCGGGCCGAGGCCCGGATCGCTCCACCTGGAAACAGCAGACACGTCACCGCGCCCCACGAGGCGTGAGACGGCGTGAATAGGCGTGCAGGCTGATCGTCCAGATTCGGCCCGGTCGGTCCGGTGAACGGGCGGCGCGTATCTTCAATACCACAGCCGGCCCTGAAAATCAAAACCAGCGGGTGCGGTCGACCGTCGCGAGGGTCGGGTGATAAGGACAGGGCAGCAGCCGCGACCGCTGAGTCCGCCACCCCGGCCCTCCAGCGACAGGGAGCACCGATGAGCCAAGCCTTGCAGAACAGCCAGCCCACCGCGACGTCCGCCACCTCCGCGTTCCGCTGGGACGACCCGTTCCTGCTCGAGGATCAGCTCACCGACGACGAGCGCATGATCCGCGACAGCGCCCGCGCCTATGCGCAGGAGAAGCTGCTTCCCCGGATCGTCGAGGCCTACCAGCACGAAAAGACCGACCGCTCCATCTTCAACGAGATGGGGGAGCTCGGCCTCCTGGGAGTCACGGTGCCGGAGGAATATGGCGGAGCCGGCGCCGGCTACGTGGCCTACGGCCTTGTCGCCCGCGAGGTGGAGCGCGTCGACAGCGGCTATCGCTCCATGATGAGCGTGCAGTCGTCGCTCGTGATGTACCCGATCTACGCCTATGGCGACGAGAGCCAGCGCAAGAAGTACCTGCCCAAGCTCGCCTCCGGCGAGTGGGTCGGCTGTTTCGGCCTGACGGAGCCGGATGCCGGGTCCGATCCCGGCGGCATGAAGACCCGAGCCGAGAAGACGGCCGGCGGCTACCGCCTGAACGGCGCGAAGACCTGGATCTCGAACGCGCCGCTGGCCGACGTGTTCGTGGTGTGGGCGAAGTCGGCCGCGCATGGCGACGCCATCCGGGGCTTCGTTCTGGACAAGGGCATGAAGGGGCTGTCGGCGCCGAAGATCGGCGGCAAGCTGTCGCTGCGTGCCTCGATCACGGGCGAGATCGTGATGGACGACGTCGAGGTTGGCGAGGACGCGCTGCTGCCGAACGTGTCCGGCCTCAAGGGCCCCTTCGGTTGCCTTAACCGGGCCCGCTACGGCATCTCCTGGGGCGCCATGGGCGCCGCCGAGGATTGCTTTCACAGGGCCCGCCAATACGTGCTGGATCGCCGGCAGTTCAACCGCCCCCTCGCTCAAACGCAGCTGGTCCAGAAAAAGCTCGCCGACATGGAAACCGAGATCGCGCTCGGCCTCCAGGCCTCGCTGCGGGTCGGCCGGCTGTTCGATGAGGGCCGGATGAGCCCGGAGATGATCTCCATCGTGAAGCGCAACAATTGCGGCAAGGCGCTCGACATCGCCCGCGTGGCCCGCGACATGCACGGCGGCAACGGCATCATGGGCGAGTACCACGTGATGCGGCACGCGCAGAACCTCGAGACGGTCAACACCTACGAGGGCACCCACGACGTCCACGCCCTGATCCTGGGCCGGGCGATCACCGGGCTGCAGGCCTTCTTCTAGGCCGCATGTCGACCGGGGCCGGGCGGGCCGGGCAGAATCTCGCCCGGCTCCCCGTCACCACGACCGACCTGCTCAAGGCGGCGGGGCTGGCCTTCGTCATCGTCGACCACATCGGGCTGTTCCTGCTGCCGGAGCAGGAATGGTGGCGGGTGTTCGGGCGCGCCGCGGCGCCGGTCTTCTTCTTCCTGATCGGCTTCGGACGGGGCCGGGACGTGCCCTGGACCTGGTTCGCGCTCGGCTTCGCCCTGACCGCGCTCGACTTCGTGTCGAACCGTTCCACGGCCGACATGCAGCTCAATCTGCTGCTGAGCTTCGCGCTGCTGCGGGCGGCGCGCCCGCATGCCGAAGCGCTGGCCAGCCGGCCCGCCGCGCTCGTGCTGGCGGCCGGGCTCCTGGTCGGGCTGATCCCGGTTCTGGCACCGTTTCTGGAATACGGCGCGGAAGGCTGGCTGTGGGCGCTGTTCGGGCTGGCGCAGCGGCAGCGCCTCGACGAGCCGCCCGGCCGGGCCGGCACCCTCGCCGCGCTCGCGGTCGCCGTCACCGCCGGGGTCGCCTATTGGGCGACGGAGCGCCAGGATTACGGCTTCGCCGCCCTGCAGAGCACCGTCTTGGCGGGGCTGACCGGCAGCCTCGCGGCGCTGCTCTGGCAGTTCCGCCGGGCCGAGATCCGGGGCCCCTCCCCGGCCCGGGCGGCCAGGATGCTCCGGTTCTGCGGCAGGCGCTCGCTCGAGATCTACGGCGTGACCTTGTTCGTCATGCAACTCCTGGGCTACGCCCTGCACGGCCCCCAGGGAGACGATCCGGACGATGCCGACACCTGACACGCGCCCGCTCGCCGGCATCCGGGTCCTGGAACTCGCCCGCATTCTGGCGGGCCCCTGGTGCGGGCAGCTTCTCGCCGATCTCGGCGCCGACGTGGTCAAGGTCGAGCGGCCGGGCGTGGGCGACGACACGCGGTCCTGGGGTCCGCCCTTTGTGGAGGGTCGGGACGGCGGCACGCTCTCCGCCGGCTATTTCCACTCCACCAACCGGGGCAAGCGCTCGGTCGAGATCGACATCGACAGCCCGGACGGGCAGGACACCGTGCGGCGCCTGGCAGCCCATGCCGACATCCTGGTCGAGAACTTCAAGGTCGGCGGCCTCCGCAAGTACGGGCTCGACTACCCGAGCCTGTCGGCCCTCAACCCGCGCCTCATCTATTGCTCCGTGACCGGGTTCGGCCAGACCGGCCCCTACGCCCACCGGGGCGGCTACGATTTCATGATCCAGGGCATGAGCGGGATCATGTCCCTGACCGGGGAGCCGGACGGGGAGCCCTTGAAGACCGCGGTTGCCTTCGCCGACGTGTTCACCGGCCTCTACGCCAGCAATGCCGTGCTGGCCGCGCTCCAGGGCCGGGAGCGGACCGGGCGGGGCTGCCACATCGACATGGCGCTGCTGGACACCCAGATCGCCGTGATGGGCAACCAGGCCATGGTCCACCTTCTCACCGGCGCGCCGCCGCCCCGCACCGGCAACGCCCACACCTCCATCGTGCCCTACCAGGTGTTCCCGACGGCGGACGGCCACGTCATCGTGGCCTGCGGCAATGACGGCCAGTTCCGGCGGCTGTGCCGGGTGCTGGGCACGGCCTGGGCCGAGGACCCCGCCTATGCGACCAACCCGGCCCGGGTCGCCCACCGGGACGCGCTGGTGGGGCTGATCGCGGCGGAGACCTCTCGCTGGCCGAAAGCCGACCTGCTGGCCGCCTTTGAGCGCGAGGTGATGCCGGCCGGGCCGATCAACACGCTGCCGGACGTCTTCGCTGATCCGCACGTCCTGCACCGCCGCATGGTCACCCACCTGCCCGAGCCGGAGGCGGAGGGCGGCAGCGTGCCGACGCTGCGGGGCCCGATCGTGATCGACGGCGAGCCGATGCTGGCCGGGCAGGCCGCGCCACGGCTCGGACAGCACCAGTTCGAGATCCTGTCCGACCCCGCCTGGGGCGGATCGTCGGCATGATTCTGCCCAGCGGCCCCAGCCCAGGCACTGTTCACCGCCCTGCGTCAGCTTGCGGCCAACTCGCCCCGTCTGGGCTTTACTGCGGCGAGCTTGGCAGTAAGCCTCTGCTCTTCTCCAAAAATACGCTAGATTAACCTAAGCAAGCTGATCCCGTTCACACAGCATTCAAATCGCCTGGTCCAATCCCTCCTCAGCGCCGCCCACTTTCGTTGGAACCTTGACGGCGTGAAGCTCGTTCAAAGCTGCCTTAGTCGGCTTGAATTCTGGAGGTAAGGCTATGAATCGGATTGGACAGGTTGCCGCCGTTGCGGCCATGATGCTGGCTCCCTTGGCCGCTCACGCGCAGAGCGGTGCGGCCGGGGGTGCGGCTGCCGGTGCGGTCGGTGGCGCCGTCGTCGGCGGTCCCGTCGGGGCGGTGGTCGGAGCGGGCGTGGGCGCAGTGGTCGGCGGCATCTCGGATGCCGAGCGTCCGCGCTTCCGCGAATACGTGGTCCGCGAAAAGCGGCCGTCCTACACCTACCGCGAGACGGTTCGGGTCGGAGCCGAACTGCCGGCGAGCGGCGTCACCTACTACGACGTGCCCGCCGAATACGGCGCGAAGGGCCACCGCTACACGGTCGTGAACGACCGTGTGGTGCTGGTGGATCCCGGCACCCGGCGGATCGTGCAGATCGTCGAGTAATCCGCTCCGTCGTCGGCCGCCTTCGGGCGGCCGACCCCTTTTCGACAGACGTTGACTGCGCCGAACCCGGCCGGACGTCGCCCGACTCAGGAGATCCGGACATGACACGCAAACATTTCACTGCCGCCACGGCGGCCCTCGG
>NZ_JAQGKF010000007.1 GCF_028290205.1 Enterovirga sp.
GGCGGCCGCCGCCGCCCGCAACCCGGCCGCCCCGCCGGCCGCGCGCGTTCAGGCCGGCCGCATCGCGGCCGCCATGGCGATCCTGATTCTGCTGCTGTTCTCGAAGAACGCCTACACGGCCGCCTTCACGTCCTACTACACCTTCTACCTGATCGAGCGGTTCGGGGTCTCCGTGCAGGCCTCCCAGCTGATGCTGTTTCTGTTTCTCGTGGTCGGGGCGGGCGGCGTCATCGTGGGCGGCATGGTGGGCGACCGGATCGGGCGCGACCGCGTGATCTGGCTGTCGATCCTCGGGCCGCTGCCCTTTGCGCTGCTGCTGCCCCATGCCGACCTGTTCTGGACCGGCGTGCTCAGCGTCCTTGTGAGCTTCATCATGGCGGGCGCGTTCGCGTCCATCCTGATCTACGCCATCGACCTCGTGCCGCACCGCGTCGGCCTGGTCGGCGGGCTGTTCTACGGCCTCGCCTTCGGCCTCGGCGGCATCGCGGCGGCGGGTCTCGGGGCCCTCGCCGACCGGATCGGCATTGTCGAGGTGTTCCGACTCACCGCCTGGCTGCCCGCCGCCGGGCTGCTGACCTTCCTTCTGCCGTCGACCCGGCCGGAGCGCTGAGGCGCGGCGCGCGCCTCAATAGTGGATCACGCCCGGCTCGCCACCGCCGGCGGCGATCGATTCGCCCGTGATCGCCAGGGACAGGGGCGAGGCCAGAAAGGCCACCACCGGGCCGAGATCGTCGGCCTCGATCAGCCGCCCGATCGTGTTGCCGGAGGCCATGCGGCGCTCGATCTCCTCCACGGCCACGCCCTGGGCCTCGGCCAGCCGGCGCTGCACGCCGGGCGTCTTCTCCGTGCGGGTCAGGCCCGGGTGGAGGCAGGTCACGTTGATGCCGTTGCGGCCGAGTTCGTCGGCCAGGTTTTTGGTCAGGGCCGCGACCGCGACGTTGCGGATGCTGCCCACGATGGAGCCCGTCCGGCGCGCCGCGAGCCCGCTGACATTGATGATGCGGCCCCAGCCCTGCGCCTTCATGTGCGGAGCGACCGCCCGGGCCATGCGCAGGTAGCCGACGACCTTCACGTTCACGTCGTCCCAGAAATACTGATCCGTCACCTCCGCCAGCGCCGGCGGCCGGCTCTGGCCGGCCGGCTGGGCGGCGCAATTGACCAGAATGTCGATGCGTCCGAAGGCGTCCATGATGGCCGCCACGGCGGCCTGGACCTCCGCGTCCGAGCCGGTATCGGCCGCGAAGAAGCGCACCTCACGGCCCGTGGCGCCGGCGATCTCGCCGCAGGCCCTCGCCCCGATCTCCGGATCGCGCGAGACCACCGCGATGTCCACGCCCTCGCGGGCCAGCGCGGCGGCCGCGCTTTTGCCGATGCCGCGGCTGCCGCCCGTGACCACGGCGACCTTTCCGGCAAGCTGCAGATCCATCCCCGTCCCCCGCTCGCGTTTCCTCCACGGGTTTAGCGGAGAGCCCGGTCGGCAGCCATGCCGGCCGAACCGCTGGCCGCCGCCGCCGTTGTCTGCCGACAGGAGAACGGTCATGGCCGCCAAGATCTCCGGATTCGCCGGGTTGGCGCTCGCGGCCCTGGCCGCCGCGCCCGGCTCGGCGCAGCCCCGGCCCGACATGACGGAGCTTCAGGCCCGCACGGCCGAGATCGCGCACAGCTACCTGCGCTCCTGGTCGCTGGAAAGCGACGGGGCCGCTTCCGCCGTGCCGTTCACCTACGGGCCGACCGTGCGGTTCTACGGCCAGACGCTGACCCAGGCGCAGCTCGCCGACGCCAAGCGCCGCATGGTCCGGCTCTGGCCCGTCCGCCGCTACCAGCACCGGCCCGGCACGCTGAAGGTGACCTGCAACGCGGCGCAGCTGCGCTGCGGCGCGCAATCCACCATCGATTACGAGGTCCGCAATCCCGCCCGCGGCACCGCCGCCCGTGGGTCGACCACGCTGGATCTGGGCGTCAGCTTCGCCGGGCCGCGGCCGGTGATCCTGTACGAGAGCGGCCGCGTGCGGGGGCGCGACCCGAGCGCCTGAGGGCCGCTTCGGGGCGCGGGCGGGTCGCAAACCTCCGCCGCCGCAGGTTGCGGCGGGGGCGCCCACCGGAAAGCCGGTTGCCATCTTGCCGGCCGGCCCCCGGCCCGCATAGTGAGCGGGATGAGTGCGACGCTGACCACGCAAACACCGGCGCCGGGTGGCCTCGCGCCCTCGGCCTGGACGGACGGGCTCGCCCGCCTGGTCTTCCGGATCCTGCTCGTGGCGGCCTACGCCATCATCTTCGCCCCGATGGTCACGGTGGCGATCGTGTCCGTGTTCGATCAGGAGATCGTCAGCGTGCCGCCGCCCGGCCTCACGCTGAAATGGTACACCAATGCCTGGCTGCAGCGGGATTTCGCTCGCGGCTTCGTGACCTCGCTGCAGATCGCGCTCCTGGCCAGCGCCATTGGCGTGCCGGTCGGCACGGCGGCGGCCCTCGCCATTGCCCGCGGCCGCTTTCCGGGACGCGAGGTCCTGAACACCTTTCTGCTGGCCCCGCTCGCCGTGCCGGCGATCGTGGCCGGATCGGCGCTCTACCTCTATTTCGTGGCCGCCGAGAACCTGTTCGACCAGGACATCAAGGGCACGCTCGGCGGGCTCGTCCTGGCCAACGTGCTCCTGACCATTCCCTGGACGGTGCGGCTGGTGGGCGCGAGCCTCGCCGGGCTCGACCGCTCCGCGGAGGAGGCGGCCAGCAATCTCGGCGCCCCGCCGGCGACCGTGTTCCGGCGCATCACCCTGCCAATGATGCGGCCCGGCATCGTGGCCGCCTCGCTGTTCTCCTTTGTGGCGAGTTTCGAGAACCTCGAACTCAACCTGCTCCTGGTCGGGCCGGGCCGCACCACCCTGCCGGTCGCCATGCTGAGCTATCTCGAATTCCGCATGGACCCGACGCTCGCGGCCGTCGCGACCGTGCAGATCGCCGCCATCGGGGCCATGATGCTGATCACCGACCGCTTCGTGAAACTGTCTCGGGTGGTCTGATGGGAACCCTCAAGCTCGACGGCCTGAACAAGCGCTACGGCGCGTCGACCGCGGTGGAGCGGGTCGACCTGGACGTCGCCGAGGGCGAGTTCGTGTCGCTGCTCGGCCCCTCGGGCTGCGGCAAGACCACGACGCTCCGGATGGTGGCGGGGTTCATCGAGCCCAGCGCCGGCCGGGTGCTGATCGCCGGCCGGGATGTCACGACGGCGCCGCCTTATGCGCGCAACACCGGCATGGTGTTCCAATCCTACGCGCTGTTTCCGCATATGAGCGTCGGCCAAAACGTCGGTTTCGGGCTGGAGATGCGGAAGGTCGGCCGCGCCGAGCGTGACACGCGGGTCCGCGAGGCGCTGCGGCTGGTGCAGCTCGAACACCTGGCGGAGCGCCTGCCGCGCGAGCTCTCGGGAGGCCAGCAGCAGCGCGTCGCCCTGGCCCGTGCCCTGGTCATCAACCCGGCGGTCTTCCTGCTCGACGAGCCCCTGTCGAATCTCGACGCCAAGCTGCGGGCCGAGGTCCGGCTCGAGATCCGCGAGCTGCAGCAGCGGCTCGGCCTCACCACCCTGTTCGTCACGCACGATCAGGACGAGGCGCTGGCCATGTCCGACCGGCTCGTGGTGCTGGAAAACGGCCGCGTGCAGCAGGTCGGCTCGGCCGAGGACCTGTATGAGCGCCCAGCCAACGCCTTCGTGGCCGGGTTCGTGGGCCGCTGCAATCTCCTGGCCGGGACCCTCGAAGGTCAGGGCCGGTTCCGGCTGGACAAGGGCGCGCTGGTGCCCTGCGCGCCTGACGCCATCGCCGGCACGCTGCTGGCGCTGCGGCCCGAGCGCGTCGCGATCACGCCGGCCGAGGGAGCCGGCGACCTCGTCGGCACTGTCAGGTCGGTGACCTATCTGGGCGCCCAGACCGAGTACCACGTGGATCTCGACGGGACCGGCATCCTGGCCGTTCGGCCGACGCCCCCGGCGCACGATCCGCTGCGGCGACTTGCATCCGGTGACCGGGCAGCGCTCCATTGGGAGCCGGCCGCCGCGCGCCTTCTGGCAGACGACCCTCTCGACAGGAGCTCCCCATGACGATGTCCCGTCGCACCACTCTCGCCGGCGGTGCCGCCGCCGCGCTCGCCCTCGGATCGGGCCTGCGACCTGCCCACGCACAGGCCGGCCAGCTCGTCGTCGGAACCTGGGGCGGCGATTACGGCTCGCTGCTCACGTCCACCATCGACCAGCCGCTGATGAAGCCGCAGGGCATTGAGGTGTCGCAGGACATCGCCAACAACGACCCGCGCCGCACCAAGCTCATGGCGGAGAAGGGGTCGCGCCGCTCCAGCATGGACGTGGCCTGCATCAACGACATCGACTCCTTCGCCCTGAGCCAGGCCGGCATCCTGGAGGATGTCCCGGCCGCCTCCGTGCCGCGCCTCAATGCCGTGCTGCCGGTGTTCCGCAAGCCGCACTCCATCCCGCACATCTATTCGGCCATGGTTGTCCTGTACAACCCGAACAAGGTCACCACGCCGCCCAAGAGCTATGCTGATCTGTTCGACCCCAAATACAAGGGTCGGGTCGGCTATTCGGACATCCTCTATACGTTCAACATGGCGGCCGCGAACATCGCGGCCGGCGGCAAGCCTGACGACTACACGGCCGGCAACAAGCTGCTGATGGAGCTGAAGTCCCGCGACCCCAAGGTGTACCCGTCGAACGAGGCGCTCGCCGCGGCGCTGAAATCGGAAGAGGTGTGGCTGTCCACCATGTGGCTGGCGCGCGGCTTCATGTGGAAGAAGGCCGGCATCCCGATCAGCTGGGCGGTGCCGGAGGAGGGCGCCATCCCGATCCTGTTCGAGGCCGCCGTGCCGAAGAACTCCCGGGTCAAGGAGAGCGCCTGGAAGTATCTGGACGCGATGCTGGACCCGCGGGCCCAGGTCGCCTTCGCGGACAAGATGGGCTACGTGCCGACCGTCCGGGACGCCAAGCTGCCGGACGATCTCGCTAAGGAGATCAGCCTCAGCGAGGCCCAGCAGGCGAAGCTCCGGCCGCTCGATTACGCCTACATCCAGCGCGAGCGCGGCCCCATCCTCGATTTCTGGACGAAGGAGTTCAAGGCCTGACCACGCGCTACACCGCGCGCTCGTCCTGCCGAGGGACGCCGGCTTGCCCCGCGGGGCCGGCCGGCCGGGGCGCTGAACACCCGACCATGGCGGGGCGCGTCTGCCGCCCCGCCCGTCCGCTCGCGCGCGCCCCCGGCAC
>NZ_JAQGKF010000041.1 GCF_028290205.1 Enterovirga sp.
TCCAGGCCGGGCCGTTGACCATCACCATTTCGTAGAAGCGGTAGATGAGCGGATCGGTCGGCGGCATGGGCGTGCCGGTGCCGCGATACGGAATCTCGTTCAGCATCGCCTGTTCGGCCGTGGACAGGCCGAACAGCTCCGCGGCGCGCGCCGCCTGCGGCTTCACCATCTTCATCTGGCCGAGGCAGGCGCCGACGATCAGCACGTCGGACATGCCGCCGATCTGGTCGCAGATGAAACGCCAGGTCCATTCCTTCTCGCGCTTGATGTCGAGGATCTTCTCGGTCAGCTGTTCGCGTCTCATGGAGCTGCTCTCTCCTGTGGATGTCGCGGCGGGGCTGCGCCCGGCCGGTCGGACGAGGGGGTGGTCGGTGCTGGGACAGAGCGGGCACGGACCCGCCGCGGGTCAGGCGGCCCGGCTCGCGGGCTCGGCTGCGGGCGCGGCTGCGCTGCCGAGCCGCACCACAGGCGGGTGCCGCGGATCCCAGCCGGCCGGCGGCGCGTCCCGGAAGGTGACGGAGCGCGACACCAGGAAGTCGATCAGGTGGTTGCGGACCGCGTAGAAGTTCGGATCGTGGTGGATGTCCCCCTGGCGACGGTCCGCCGGCAGCGGGTTCTCGACGATCTCGGCGATCTTGGCGTTCGGGCCATTGGTCATCAGCACGATCTTGTCGGCGAGGTAGATCGCCTCATCGACGTCGTGGGTGATCATGTAGACCGTCTGGCCCGTCTCGCGGCAAATGCGCCGCGCCTCTTCCTGCAGCGTGCCCCGGGTCAAGGCGTCGAGGGCCGAGAAGGGCTCGTCCATCAGCAGGATCTTGGGCTCGATCGCCAGCGCCCGGGCGATGCCGACCCGCTGCTTCATGCCGCCGGAGAGTTCGGACGGGCGTTTATGTTCGGCGCCGGCCAGGCCGACCTTAGCGATGGCCCGCATGGCCCTGGCCTCGATCTCCTGCCGGCCGGCCGACCGCCAGCGCGATGACACCGCATAGGCGACGTTGCCCAGCACCGTCTTCCAGGGCAGCAGCGCGTGACCCTGGAAAATCACGGCCCGGTCGAGGCTGGTGCCGCGGATCTCGCGGCCGTCCACCAGGATGGCCCCGTCCGAAGGCTGGTCCAGCCCGGCCAGGATGTTGAGGACCGTGGTCTTGCCGCAGCCCGAATGGCCGATCACGCAGACGAACTCGCCCTGCCCCACCCGCAGCCACAGATCCTCGAAGATCGTGGTGCTGCGGCCGCCCGGCGCGGGATAACGCTTGCTGATGCCTTCGACGGAAATGAAGCGGTCTGTCACGGCGCTCACTCGGGAAACGTCACAGCCCGTTGGGCTTGTGCCAGCAGCTGATCCAGGATCATTCCGACGACGCCGATCACCAGAATCGAGGTGATCACGTTGGTGATGCTGAGGTTGTTCCACTCGTTCCAGACGAAGTAGCCGATGCCGGTGCCGCCCACGAGCATCTCGGCCGCCACGATCACGAGCCAGGCGATGCCGATGGAGATCCGCATCCCCGTCAGGATGGTCGGCGCAGCCGCCGGCAGGATCACCGTGAAGGCGCGCCGCACCGGCCCGACCTCGAGCGTGCGGGCGACGTTCAGCCATTCCTTGCGGACCGAGGCCACGCCAAAGGCCGTGTTGATCAGCATCGGCCAGACGGAGCAGATGAAGATCACGAAGATCGACGAGATGCCGGAATCCTTGATCGTGTAGAGCGCGAGGGGCATCCAGGCGAGCGGCGAGACGGGCTTCAGGAGCTGGATAAAGGGGTCGAGGGCCCGGCCCATCAGCGGCGACATGCCGATCAGAAACCCGACCGGGATCGCGACCAGCACGGCGATCAGGTAGCCGAGCGTCACCCGGCCGAGCGAATACGCGAGCTGGATGCCGATGCCCTTGTCGTTGGAGCCCCGGACATAGAACGGGTCCCTGAGGTGGCCCCAGATGGTCTTGCCGACATCGAGCGGGCTCGGCATGGCCGATTTGCCGGTCGTCGCCGTCTGGCCCATCAGCTTGGCGTAGTCCGGATCCATGTCGGCCGTGGCGCCGGAGCCGCTCACGGCGATCTGCCAGGCCCCGAGACACAGCACCAGGATCAGCAGCGAGAGGAACAGCGCCCTCAGGCGCAGCGGGGCCGTCATGCGCCCACCGCCCCCTCCCGCCCTGGCCGAGCGGAGCCGTTCCGGGCCGCCATCAGCTCGCCCTCCCGATCGGGAACGAGGCCAGGTATTCCGCCGGCCTCGCCGGGTCGAACACCTTGCCCATGACCGAGAAGGTCTTACTGGTCGCCGCCGGCGGGGTGAGCCCCTGCTCCTTCATCAGCCGCTGTGCGTCGGTCGCGAGATAGACCTGCTTGGCGATGCCGGCATAGTCGACCTCGCCCTTGATCTGCCCCCAGCGCTTCATCTGGGTCAGCATCCAGACCGCGAAGCTCTCCCACGGGAACGGGTCGAAATCGGCCCGGTCGGGCACCTTCTGGATTTTGCCGAGCCCGTCCGCGAAGGTGCCGGTTAGCACCTGCTCGATCACGGTCTCGGGCTGATTCAGGTAGTTCGCGGGGGCGATGGCGGCGGCGATCTGCTTCCGGTTCTCGGCCTTGTGGGCAAAGGCGGTCGCATCGATGATCGCCCGCAGCAGCGCCGCATAGGTGTTCGGCATCTGCGTGA
The DNA here is from genome assembly GCF_028290205.1 of Enterovirga sp. Lineage (GTDB taxonomy): Bacteria > Pseudomonadota > Alphaproteobacteria > Rhizobiales > Beijerinckiaceae > Enterovirga. Next base: position 2,665 of record NZ_JAQGKF010000041.1, read on the forward strand.
TGAAGTCCCGCGAGGCCGCGAAGGCGCAGCAGGGGTGCCCTTCCCAGATGTCCTTCGACAGGAGGTGGATGAAGCCGATTCCGTCGTACACCGCGCGCTGGTTCATCGGGTCCGGCCCGAGAAAGCCGTCGATGTTGTCGGCCCGCATGTTGGCGACCATGTCGGGCGGCGGCACGGCCCTGATCTGAACGTCGGTATCAGGGTCGATGCCGTGCTCCGCCAGGTAGTAGCGCAGCAGGTAATTGTGCATCGAATAGTCGAACGGCACCGCGAACTTGAAGCCCTTCCAGGATTTAGGGTCGCGCTTGTCCTTGTGCTTCATGGCCAGCGTGATCGCCTGGCCGTTGATGTTCTCGATCGCCGGCACCGTGTACGGGACGGGATTTGAGCCGGCGCCCATGGTGATGGCGAGCGGCATCGGCGACAGCATGTGGGCGGCGTCGTATTCCCTGTTCAGGGTCTTGTCCCGGATCACCGCCCAGCCGGCCGTCTTCACCACCTCCACGTTCAGCTTCTGCTTCTCGTAGAACCCCATCGGCGCCGCCATGATGATGGGCGTCGCGCAGGTGATCGGGATGAAGCCGACCTTGAGGTCCCGCTTCTCGAGGGCGCCGGCGCCCTGCGCCAGCGCCTCGGTGACCTGGCTGATGGGCAGAACCTGCGACACGGCCGCCACGGCGGTCGAGGCCCCGACGGCCTTGAGAAAGGCGCGCCGGCCCGCATCCTCCGGAAAGATGGCCCGCATGGCCGCGCCTTCGACGACCCGGCCGTAGCGCTCCGCCTCGCTCAGGGCCGCGGCCCGGTCGTGCTCGGCCTCGGAGCCGTGGGCACCACAGGAGCAACCGCGACGGCTGAGGCTGCGGGTCGGCGTGAAGGGATCGTCGAACGTGGACATCGGGCCTCCGAACGGGACCCGCCAGCCGTCGCAACCGGTGTGCCAGGGCCTGTGAGCGTGCCGCAACCGAGAGCGAGGCGCCTGGCCTGGCAGCGTCCCGTGCCGCAGCTGCCTAAACCGCGGGCAGCGCCGGGCGGCTGCTCAATTGCGAAGCAGCTCGCGGCATTGCGGCGCCTTGGTGAAGGCACAGTCGAAGAGCGACGCGGAATGCTGCATGCGGTCGATCAGGTAGAGCGCAGCCAGCGTGAGGGCGATCGCGAACAGCACGCCCAGGATTGCGCCGGCGCCCGAACCTGGCTCGCCCTCGCCCTTGT
>NZ_JAQGKF010000047.1 GCF_028290205.1 Enterovirga sp.
TGCCGCCCGATCCGGGCCCGGGTCTCCGCCTCGTCGAGATGGAGGCGGCCGCTGCGGAGAAAGGCCAGGTAGCCGCCCTGCTCGGCCACCACCCAGCCCGGATCGAGCTCGTAGCTGTCCGGCCCGAGCCCGGTCTCCTCGGCGATCTCGCGCCGGATGCTGCCTTCGAGGTCGACGCGGCCGTCCGGCGTCACGTCCGACAGGTCCGGCGTTCCGCACGGAAAATAGAGCCGGCCGGCATTGGCCGTGTGGTCGGCCATGCGGCCGAGCAGAAAGCCGCCGTCGCGGCAGCGCAGCGCGCCCATCGCGAAGCCGTTCCAGACCGGCGCGCCCTGGGGACCGGCGCCGAGCCAGGCCAGCATGCTGGCATAGCTGGTCTCGAAGAAGCTCGCCCGGATGCGCTCGCCGTGCTCCTCGAGGCCGCAGGCCATCAGGACGCGGCCGTCGAAGATGCCGGGCCGGGCCGAGAGCCTGGCGGTCCAATCCGCCGCCACGGCCTCACGGTTGAGCTCGGGCCAGTCCCAGCAGAACGCGTCGAGCCTCGCGTCGACGGCTGCAACCCGCCAGAGCCGGCTCACGCGTCGATCCTGCCCTCGGACACGATCACGGCCCAGCCGCCGATCTCGGCGGAGCTGAGCGCCCCGCCCCGGATCACGATCTGCAGCTCGATGTCGCTCGGCCGGCCCATCTCGTAGCCCTGCTCGATCAGGATCGAATGCTCGCCGTCGCCGAGCGGCTCGCATTGCATGAGCACGCCCGCGAAGGCCGCGACCGCGGAGCCCGTCGCCGGATCCTCGGCGATGCCCATGCCGGGCGCGAACATGCGGGCCCGGAAGCGGCCCGGACGGCCGCCGTTCTGGCGCGCATAGACGAAGGCGGCCGGGTGGTCGCCGCCGAACGCCCTGAGGAAGGATTCGCCCGCCGGCTTCGCCTGGGCCAGCGCCTCGAGCGAGGCCAGCGGCACGAAGTCGAAGGGCACCCCGGCCGAGTGCCGGCTCGGCGCGTGCCGGTCGAAGCCGATCTGGCCCGGATCGAGCCCGAGGCCCCAGGCCGCCTCGACCGGGTCGGGGCCGCCCTCCAGCGCCTGCGGCAGGCGGGGCAGCCGGAACCGGGCGTGGCCGCAATCCTTGCCCTTGGGCTCGGCCAGGCAGGTCACGACGCCGATCGGCTCCTCGAGCCCGAAAGCCTGCGCATCCGCACCCGTCTCGTGCCGCAGCGCCAGCAGCACCGCGGTGCCGACGGTCGGATGGCCGGCGAAGGGCAGTTCGCGGGCCGGCGTGAAGATGCGGAGGCTCGCCCGGTGCCGGGCATCGGCCGGCGGCAGCACGAACACCGTCTCGGACAGGTTGAACTCGCGGGCGATCCTCTGCATCGCGGCCGTGTCCAGGCCCTCCGCGTCCAGCACCACGGCCAGCGGATTGCCGGCGAAGCGGTGCTCGGTGAAGACGTCGAGCGTGACGAAGCGGCGTGCCATGGCGATCCCTGAGAGAGACCGCCGGGATTAGACCGGCTGCGCCGTGAAGGTCCAGGTCGGGCGCACGAGTTCCTCCTGGGCGGCGACGAGCAGGATCTCGCGCGAACCGGCTTCGGCCGTCCGCCGCAGGAGCCCGTAGACCGAGGCGGCCGCCCGGCTCAGCGCCGCGCCGGCCGAGCCTGTCTCCAGCAGGTGGACGAAGAACAGGGCCGCGATGGCGTCGCCGGCGCCGTTGACCTCGACATCGAGCCGCGGCGTGCGGACCAGCCAGGCGCCCTCGCGGTCCTCGGCCAGGAGGTCGACGGCGTCGGACGGCGTCGAGTCGGTCCGCAGGGACGTCACCAGCACGGTGCCGGGCCCGAGCGCCTTCAGCGTGGTGATCGCGCGGCGCGCATCGCCGACCGTCGCGACCGTTCGGCCGGTCAGGTATTCGAGCTCGAACTGGTTCGGCGTGACCACATCGGCCGCCGGCACGGCGCGGTCGCGCATGAATTCCGGAATGCCGGCCCGCACGAACACGCCGCGTCCCACGTCGCCGATCACCGGATCGCAGCAATAGAGCGCCGCCGGCCGCGCCTGCCGGGCCCGGGCCACCGTGGACAGGATGGCCTGGCCGATATCGGCCGAGCCCATGTAGCCGGACAGGACCCCGTCGCAGCGCTCCAGCGCGCCCCGGTCGGCGATGCCGTCCACCACCTCCTCGACGGCCTGGCCGTCGAAGACGCGGCCGGTCCAGGCGCCGTAGCCGGTGTGGTTCGAGAACTGCACCGTGTGGATCGGCCACACCTCGTGCCCGAGCCGCTGCATCGCGAAGACCGCGGAGGCGTTGCCGACATGGCCGAACGCCACGTGGGACTGGATGGACAGGATGTTCATCGGCCGCTTCCCTGGATGTGCCGGCCCGGCCGGACTTGACCGGCGGAGCGTGATCGGTGAGGCGAAAGCCCCCCACCCTGCCGGCGCCCGGCAGGCTTCTGGCGCCGGGAGCTGCCGTGATCAACTTCGAGCATCTTGCAGCTCCCGTGGTGGACTTCGTGCGGGTCAACCAGGGCTGGGCTCCTCTCGTGGTGGGCGCGCTCGCCTTCGGCGAGTCGCTGGCCATCGTGTCGGTGCTGATTCCCGCCACCGTGATCATGGTCGGGATCGGCGCGCTGATCGGCGGGGCGGGGCTGGAATTCTGGCCGATCTGGGCCGGCGCCGCCTTCGGGGCGTTCCTCGGCGACTGGATCAGCTACGAGGTGGCGCGCTATTTCGGGCCGGCCATCCAGCATTCCTGGCCGCTGAACCGGCAGCCCGAACTCGTGGCCAGGACCGAGCGGCTGATGACGAAATTCGGCGCCTGGGGCGTGTTCATCGGGCGTTTCTTCGGCCCGCTCCGGGCATTGGTGCCGCTGGTCGCGGGCGTGTTCGAAATGCCCCGGGTGCGGTTCCAGGTCGCGAATGCCGCCTCGGCCCTGGTCTGGGCGACGATCCTGCTCGCGCCCGGGGCCGGGCTGATGGAATGGCTCAAGCGCTGACAGTCGCCGTCAGCGGCCGGGGGCCATGCCCCGTCTGCCCCGCGCCCGGAGGCGCGAGGCAACAGGTTTGCGGCGTCAGCTCCCGGCGCGCTTGACGAAGCGGTCCGTGAAGGTCTGAGCCAGGTCGATCTTGGCGCTGGCCAGCTCCGGGTCGATAACGCGCAGCATCTCCAGCACGCTGTCCTGCCCCTCCTGCGGGATGATGCCCGTGCGGGAATAGCTCTCGAGCGAGTTCCTGACCGCCTTCAGGTAGAGCGGCTTGTCGTTCAGGTGGTATTCGGTGGGAACGAGGTTGGCCACGTCCTCGGGCTTGGCCGTGCTCAGCCATTTCAGCGCCTTCACGTGGGCGTTGACGAGGCGCTGCACCGTGTTCGGGTTCGCGGCCACGAAGTCGGACTTGAGATAGACGACGGCGGCCGGGTTGGACCCGCCGAACAGCGCCTTGGTGCCGGCTTCCGTGCGGGTGTCGATCAGCGGCGTGATCAGCCCGTCCTCCTCCAGCTTCGCGATCACCGGGTCGAGATGGGAGATGATGTCGATCTCGCCCTTCTGCATCGCGGCCACGGCGCCGGCCCCGCCGCCGACGCCCACGAAGGCGGCATCGTTCGGCTTCAGGCCCGCCTTGACCATCGCGTATTGCGCCGTGATCGCGGTGGAGGAGCCCGGCGCGGTCACGCCGATGCGGCGGCCCTTGAAATCGGCCGGCGACTTGATCTCGCCCGCCTTCTCCTTCTTGACCGCGATGGTGATGGCCGGGAAGCGGCCGAGCTCGCAGACGGCCTGGATCATCTGGCCCTTGGCCTGCATCCGGATCGTGTGCTCGTAGGCCCCCGTGACCACGTCGACCGAGCCGCCGATCAGCGATTGCAGCGACTTCGCGCCGCCGCCGAAGTCGTTGATCTCGACCTCGAGGCCCTCCTCCTTGAAGAAGCCCTTCCGCTCCGCCACCGTGAGGGGGAGATAGTAGAGAAGCGGCTTGCCGCCGACGCCGAGCTTCACGGCCGCCTTCTCCGGCGCGCCGGCCGCCTGGGCGAAGGCTCCGGGGCTGCCGAACGAAAGCGCACCGCCGAAGGCGGCCGCGCCGCCGATGAAGTGCCTGCGGTCCATGGTGTTCCTCCGTATGCTTTCGGGCTGCATAGCGCGGCCCGGAAATCCGGCAAAGCGCAGCAGGCCCGAACTTTAGGTCAGGTGCGCGTCAGCTCTTGCCGACGCCGCCGGGGCCCGGCCGCCAAACCAGCAGCCGGTTCTCGATCACCGTCACGATGGAATCGATGACGAGGACGAAGACGGCCAGGATCACCATGCCGGCGAAGACGCCGGTGACGTCGAACACGCTTTCGGCCTCCTGGATCTTGTAGCCGAGACCGGCGGACGAGCCGAGATACTCGCCGACCACCGCACCGACGAGGGCGAAACCGACCGAGGTGTGCAGGGAGGAGAACATCCAGGTCAGCGCGGCCGGCCAGTAGACGTGGCGCAGAAGCTGGCGCTCGTTCATGCCGAGCATGCGGGCATTCGCCAGCACCGTCGGAGAGACCTCGCGCACGCCCTGATAGACGTTGAAGAACACGATAAAGAAGACGAGCGTGAAGCCGAGCGCCACCTTGGACCAGATGCCGAGCCCGAACCACAGCGCGAAGATGGGTGCCAGCACGACGCGTGGCAGGGCGTTCGCGGCCTTGATGTAGGGGTCGAACACGGCGGCCAGGAGTTCGCGCCGCGCGAACAGGAACCCCATCAGGATGCCGCCGCCGGCCCCGAACACGAAGGCCAGCACGGTCTCCTGCAGCGTGATCCAGAGATGCCGCCAGATCTCGCCCGAGGCGAATTCCCGGACCACGCGGAGCATGACGTCGCCCGGCGTGGAGAAGAAGAACTGGGCGTTCTTCACGGTCCCGAAGATCGGGTAGTTGGTGACCAGGTGCCACAGGGCCAGAAGAACCAGACCGACGCCGATCTGGGCCAGCAGGAGCTTGAAGCGGGTCATCGCGCGGCTGCCGTTCCGGTCATCCGGCCTCTCCGAAGGCGTAAGCCTTCTGGACCTCGGCCCGGAGGCTCGACCAGATTTCCTTGTGAATGCGATGGAATTCCGGGTCGAGCCGGATCTCGGCCGCGTCCCGGGGCCGGTCCAGGCCGACGCGGAAATCCCCGATGATGGTCGCGGCCGGCCCGGCCGACATCACGACCACCCTGTCGGAGAGCGCGATCGCCTCCTCGAGATCGTGCGTGACGAAGAGCACGGCCTTGCGGTCCTGCGCCCACAGATTGAGGAGCAGATTGCCCATGATCTGCCGGGTCTGCGCGTCCAGCGGCCCGAAGGGCTCGTCCATCAGAAGGATTTCGGGGTTGCGGATCAGCACCTGGGCCAGCGCCACGCGCTTGCGCTGCCCGCCCGACAGCATGTGCGGATAGGAGCCGAGAAAGGTCTTGAGGCCGACCCGCGTCAGCCATTGCGTCGCCCGCTCGAGCGCCTCGCCCCGCCGCACGCCCTGCGGCTCGAGCGCCACCGCGACATTGTCGAGCGCCGTCTTCCAGGGCATCAGCGCGTCGGCCTGAAACAGGTAGCCGGAGCGCCCGTTCAGCCCGGACAGGGGCGCGCCGAAGATCGACACCCGGCCGGCGCTCGGCTGCAGCAGGCCGGCGGTGGCGTTGAGCAGGGTGGACTTGCCGCAGCCCGTCGGGCCGACGATGGCCACGAACTCGCCGGGCCGCACCGCGAGATCGATCCCCTGCACCGCCTGATAGATCGCGCCGCCGGCGAGCGGAAACGCGATCGCCACTCCGGCGAGCGTGACGGCGGCTGACCCGCCCGGTTCGTCTGCCATGCTGTGCGTGGTGATGTGGCGCGGTCCGCGCCGTCTCCCGACGCCACAGGATCATAGCGGGGCGCGCTCGGGCCGGGCAACCCTGTTCGAACGTCTAGATCCGCTCGAACAGCCAGGTGTCGCAACGCTCGGTCGCGTCCCGGTCGCCCCATGCGGGTGGCGGCCCGGGGGCCCCGACCGGCGAGGCCCGGAGCCCTGCAAGGGCGGCGTGCGCCCGTTCCGCTGCCGCCTCCGCGACCGGGCCCGCGGCCGGGCCCGCGGCCGCCCGGAGGATGGCCGGGTGAAAGGAGACCAGCAGCGCCGAACCCGGCCGCCCCAGCAGCGGCGCCATGGCGGGAAGAAGGGCATATTCGCCGCCCTCGATGTCGAGGCTGATCAGCAGCGGCCCGCCCTCCCCGGCGAGGGCCGCAAGTTCGGCCGGGGTGACGGCCTCGGCCGTCCAGGCGCCGGGGCTGTCTGCGAGGGCGACGCTGGACATGGAATCGCCGGGCTTGCGGCGCGCGCCGAGCCGCACCGGCCCCGGATGCGGAGCCGCCGCCCGGGCCACGATCTCGATCCGGCCGGCAAGGTCGGGGTTGGCGGCGAGGTTGCGCCGGAGCTGGGCCAGGGCCGCCGGGTCGGCCTCCACGGCCACGGCCCGGGTCGCCCCGCAGGCCACGCCGTAGAGCGACAGGATTCCGGTCCAGGCGCCGATGTCGAGGATTGTGGTCGCAGGGCCGATCAGGCGGCAGAGCGTCGCCAGGGTGGCGGGCTCCCAGCGGCCGGCCTCGACGCGATCCCAAAAGGTCGGCTGGTCGTCGGCGACCGCGAACGCGACCGCCCCGGCCCGGATCCGCCGCGGGCCGGTCCCCGTCACGATCCGAGCAGGCGGGCCGCGAGCGCCGTGTCGGCGAATTGGCGGAACGAGGTGATCCGCCCGTTCTCGACCTGGACCAGATCCAGCACCTCGGTCTGAGCCTCCTGCCCGGACTGGCGCCCCCGCACCCGAACCCGCGAATGGACGGCGACCCGGCCCGTCTCGGGATCGATCAGGAGGTCGAGGAGCGTCGTCTCAAGGAACTCGATGTTCTGGGTGAGACGCCGCAGCACCTCCCGGACGGCGACTGATCCCGTCGCGCTCGTCGGCACGGGGCTCGCCTCGGGCGAGCCGGCCAGGGAGAACTGCGCCGTGTCGCAGAAATGGCCCATCATGGCGTCAAGATCGCCAGTGACGCGGGCCTGGTAGGCGCTGCGGATCAGGGTCTCGATAGCTGCCCTGTCCTGCATCGCGCCCTCCAGGCCCGTAAGGGAACGCTTAGTTCTTGGCCTTGTCCACCAGCGCCTTCTCCTTGATCCACGGCATCATGCCGCGGAGGCGCTCGCCGACCTCTTCGATCTGGTGGGCGTTGGCCTTGGCGCGGGTCGCCTTGAACGAGGTCTGGTTGACCTTGTTCTCGAGCATCCAGTTGCGGGTGAAGACGCCGCCCTGGATGTCGGCCAGCACGCGCTTCATCTCGGCCTTGGTCTCGGACGTGATGATGCGCGGGCCGGTGACGTATTCGCCGTACTCGGCCGTGTTCGAGATCGAGTAGTTCATGTTGGCGATGCCGCCCTCGTAGATGAGGTCGACAATCAGCTTCACCTCGTGCAGGCACTCGAAATAGGCCATCTCGGGGGCGTAGCCCGCCTCGACCAGCGTCTCGAAGCCGGCGCGGATCAGCTCGACCAGGCCGCCGCAGAGCACGACCTGCTCGCCGAACAGGTCGGTCTCGCACTCTTCCTTGAAGCTCGTCTCGATGATGCCGGCGCGGCCGCCGCCATTGGCCGAGGCGTAGGACAGGCCGAGGTCATGGGCGTTGCCGGTCGCGTCCTGGTGGATGGCGATCAGGGTCGGCACGCCTCCGCCGCGCACGTACTCGGACCGGACGGTGTGGCCGGGGCCCTTCGGGGCGACCATCAGCACGTCGAGGTCCTTGCGGGGCTCGATGAGGTTGAAGTGGACGTTGAGGCCGTGCGCGAACAGGAGGGCCGAGCCCTGCTTCATGTTGTCCGCGAGGTCGGCGTTGTAGATGTCGGCCTGCAGCTCGTCGGGCGTCAGCATCATGACGACGTCGGCCCACTTGGCGCCCTCGGCCGGGGTCATGACCTTGAAGCCGGCGGCCTCCGCCTTGGCCCGGGTGGCCGAGTTCGCCTTCAGGGCGATGGCCACGTCCTTCACGCCGGAGTCGCGGAGGTTCAGCGCATGCGCGTGGCCCTGGCTGCCATAGCCGACGATCAGAACCTTCTTGCCCTTGATCAGGTTGATATCGGCATCGCGATCGTAATAGACGCGCATGATCTCATGGTCCTCCGGGCGCCCCGCCGAGCCCTGTTCTTAGATGAGTGCCGGCCCCGGTCGGGCTGCGCACGCGAGCGGGGCCGCTTGTAACCGGCCCGTCCGCGCTGGCAAGCACTTCGCGGCAGACGAGCGCCGCCACCCCGGCATGAACGCCACGCGGGAACAGGCCGGCCCATCGGGCGCCCGCTCTCGAACCCTCCCCTGCGGCCCGCGTTGCCGCATGGGATGCCGGCGGACCTCGGTGTTCCGGCCGGCTTCGGGCACTCAGGAGGCGGAATGGACGAGATCGGACCCCGGGACGTGGTCTCGTTCTGGCGCGACGCCGGACCTGGCCGCTGGTTCACCAAGGACGCCAGCTTCGACCAGGAGGTGAGGGGCAGGTTCATGGCCGCCTGGGAGGCCGCGAGGGCGGGCGAACGGGACGGTTGGGCCGAGACACCGGAGGGCGCGCTCGCGCTGGTGATCCTGCTGGATCAGATGCCCCGCAACATGTTCCGGGGCGATCCGCGCACCTGGTCCACGGACGAGGCGGCGCGGCACGCGGCCGAGCGGGCCATCGCGGCCGGGCATGACAGCGCGGTGGATCCCGCCTTGCGGTCGTTCTTCTTTCTTCCCCTGATGCATGCCGAGGACCTCGCCGCGCAGGAGAGGTCGGTGGCCCTCTACGAGCAACACGGCGACCCGGACAACCTGACCTGGGCCCGCCACCACCGCGACGTCATCGCGCGGTTCGGCCGCTTCCCGCATCGCAACGCCGTGCTGGGCCGGACCAGCACGCCGGAGGAACTCGCCTTTCTGGCCGAGGACGATTTTCGCGGCTGAGAGCGGCGGCTACGGCGCCGCGATGCCCTCGCGCGCCAGCGCCCGCCGCACCGCCGGCCGCTCGCCCATGCGGCGGGCGTGGTCGGTCCAGGCCGGGAAGTCGCCGGCCATGTCGTAGCCGAGCACCTGGCCGCGGCCCCAGGTCCAGAGCACCAGCAGATAGGGATCGGCGACCGAGTAGCCCGCCCCGGCGGCCCAGGGATCGCCGGAGCCGGCGAGCTTGCGCTCGACCTCCTCCCAGCCCGCGCGGGTGGTCTCGAAGCCGCGGGCGACCACGTCGGCCTGCGCCGCCTCGCCCGCCGCATAGCGTTCCGGCCTGCGGATATGGGCATAGGCGATGTGCAGGCCGGACGAGCACCAGGCCAGCCATTCGGCGCAGCGCGCCTCAGCCTGAGGATCCTCCGGCCACAACCCTGCCCCGCGATGCTGGCGGGCGATGTAGCGCAGGATGGCGGGGTTCTCCGTGATCACGAAGTCGCCGTCCCGCAGCGCCGGCACCCGCCCCTTCGGATTGACGGCCAGATAGGCCGGCGAGCGCTGCTCCGCCTCGGCGAAATTGACCCGCCGCGCCTCGAACGGGGCGCCCGTCTCCTCGAGGGCGATGTGCGACGCCAGCGAACAGGCGCCCGGCGAATAGAACAGACACATGGCAGAATTCGACATCGGCCCCTCCCCGCTCGGCGTCGCGTCCCGGCTCACATGCCCTGCCCACCGCGGCCCATGGCGGCCACGCCGGTGCGGGACACCTCCACGAGGCCGACCGCCACCATCAGGGACAGGAAGCGCTCGACCTCGTCGGTGGTGCCGGTCAGCTCGAACACGAAGGAGGTCAGCGTCGCGTCCACTGTCCGGGCCCCGAAGGCCGAGGCGAGGCGCATCGCCTCGACGCGGTGGTCGCCCCGCCCCTCGACCTTGACCAGCGCCAGTTCGCGCTCGATCGCATCGCCCTGCACGGTGAGGTCGACCACGCGGTGCACCGGAACCAGCCGCTCGAGCTGGGCCTTGATCTGCGCCAGCGTCGCGTCCGTGCCGGCGGTCACGATGGTGATGCGGGAGAGATGCTTCTGGTGCTCCGTCTCCGAGACGGTGAGGCTTTCGATGTTGTAGCCGCGGCCGGAGAACAGACCGGCGATGCGGGCCAGCACGCCCGGCTCGTTGTCCACGATCACGGCGAGCGTGTGCCGGCGCGTCGCCTGGAGCTGGGCCGGATCCGGGTAGTGCGTGTTCATCGCGTTCATGGGGCGGTCTTTCCGGCAGGCGCGGCGCGAGATCGAGGAACGTTCACGGGGGCTTTGTGGTTGGAGCGCTATCGCGTCAAGATCGCCTGTCACCGCCAGTGCCGCTGTCGAGAGCCCGCATGACCCGCTTCGCCCTTCCCCTGCTCGCCGCCGCCGCCGTGCTGCTTCCCGCCGCGGCCGGGGCGCAGACCCGGTTCGGCGGCCACCACGACCCCGATGTCACGGGCTCGATCGGCGGTCGGGCACCCTGGAGCCAGCCCTGGGAGTACGATTCCGGCAGCGACAACGACAAGCATCCGTCGCGGCCCTATTACCAGCAGGGTCGCGGGCAGCAGACCGGCGGCCCGAGCCGCAACCTCCTGCCCGGCGACGGCTTCAACCTGTCGCCGCGCTGACGGCGTCAGCCGGTCTGCTTGCGGAAATCGACCAGGGCCGGCTCGTCGACCTCGTCGTGAGCGATGGTCCAGCTTTCCCGCAGGGCGGCCTCGCGCCATTCCACAAAGGCGGGCAGCCCCAGCACGGCGTCCATGTAGGTGCGGCTTTCGGGCGAAACCTCGAACCCGTAGGTGTCGAGCCGCGTGACCACCGGCGCATACATGGCGTCCGCGGCCGAAAAGGCGCCGAACAGAAAGGGTCCGCCCCGCCCGAAGCGGGACTGGGCTTCCCGCCAGATCGCCTCCACCCGGCTCGCGTCCTGGGCCACCTTGTCGCCCCGGTCTCGCCCGGCGAAGCGCTTGCCGAGATTCATGGGGCAGGCCGAGCGCAGAGCGGCGAAGCCGGAATGCATCTCGGCCGAGATCGAGCGGGCGTGCGCGCGGGCCTCGCGCTCCAGCGGCCACACGCCGGCCTCGGGCCAGCGCTCGGCCACGTATTCCATGATGGCGAGGGAATCCCACACCGTGATCTCGCCGTCCTTCAGGATCGGCACCTTGCCGGCGGGCGAATGCTCCCGGATGCGCAACGGCGTGTTGGCATGGCCGAGCGGGATCAGGATCTCGTTAAAGGCGATCCCGAGTTGCCGCATCAGAAGCCAGGGCCGGAGCGACCAGGACGAGTAGAGCTTGTTGGCGACGAGCAGGGTCGGCATCGGCAGGCTTCCGTCTGGGGCGGCGGGTCTTACCGCGACGGACGCGCGCAGCGCCACCGAATTCCCGGCGCGGCCCGGTGACCGTCAGCCGCGAACGGAGGGCCGCGCAGCCCGGAGCGCGGCGGCCGCAGCCCCGCGCAGCCGACATGCCGGCTCTGCCTTCGTGAGCGGCGTGCGGCTGCTATAGCGAAACTCCCGTCCCGGCTCGGTGCCCTTGCCCCCTCCCGTCCCTTACCCCCCGGACACTCCCAAGACTCTGGGCGCGACAGACCGACCGCTGGTCGGGATCGCCTTCGTGCTCGCGGCCGGGATCGTCTTCGCGCTGGCCGATGCGCTGTCGAAGCTGCTCGCGGTCAGGCTGCCGGTCATCGAGATCACGTGGCTGCGCTGGCTCGGCTTCCTGGTCGTGGTGCTGCCGATGCTCGTGGCCACCCGGGGCCGCGTGCTCCGCTCGCGTGCGCCCAAACTGCAGGTGCTCCGGACGGTCTGCCTGATCGGCTCGAGCCTGCTCTTCGTGGCCGCGCTGGCCGTGCTTCCGCTCGCCTCCTCGACCACCATCAATTTCGTGTCTCCCCTGATCGTGACGGCCCTGTCGATCCCGCTGCTCGGGGAAAAGGTGGGGTTTCGGCGCTGGGCCGCGGTGTGCGTCGGGCTGGTCGGCGTGCTGGTCGTGGTCCGGCCCGGCTCCGGCACCTTCGGCTGGGCCGCCCTTCTGCCCATCCTGTCCGCGACCTGCTGGGCGACCGCCGTGATCACCACCCGCCGCCTCGGCGGGCTCGATGGCGCCTGGACGGCGATGACCTACACCGCGCTCATCGGCTTCGCGGTGCTGAGCGTGGTGGCGCCCTTCGACTTCGTGCAGCCGACCGGCCACGAGCTCCTCTTGGCGGCCGGGATGGCGCTTCTGGCGACGGCCGGCCAGTTCCTCACCGTTCTGGCCTTCGGCCGCGCGCCGGCCTCGCTGCTGGCGCCCTTCACCTATGTGATGCTGCTCTGGGCGACGGGCCTCGGCTACCTCGTCTTCGACACCGTGCCGGACGGCTGGACCTGGGTCGGGGCCACCATCATCGTGGCGAGCGGCATCTATGTCGCGCATCGCGAGCGGCTGCGGGCCATCCAGGCCGCGGCCGGGCGGGCCGCGTCCTAGCGGCCCTCGGCCGCCTTGCCCGCGCTCAGCGCGGCGTGAAGCGGAACAAGGCGGAGGGCGTCGCGACGGGCGCGTCGACCTTGAACATGCGGCTGTCCGGGATGTGCGACGCCGTCACGTAGATCGCGCCGTCCGGCCCCTCGGCCAGGGAGTCGGGCCAGCGCAGCTTCGGATCCTGCGCGGCGGTGACGAGGCGGCTCTCCGCCTCCCGCAGCTTCACGGAATTGTCCTCCGGCGAGGTGATGAAGAACTGGCCCTTGCCGCTGGTCCAGAGGCCGTCGGCGATGACCGTGGTGCCGGCCTTGCGGACCTGCTTCTCGAGCTCCGGCGTGTCCAGGCTCTCGTCGCGCAAGGCGGCTGTCGGCACCGCGTACAGCGTGTGGCTGGAGATGGACTGCCAGAACAGCGTCTCGCCATCCGGCGACAGGGTGATCCCGTCCGCCGCGAAGCTCGGCGCCTTGCCGTCGGGGCGCCGCAGCGGCTTGCCGTCGATATGCACCAGCACGCCCTTCTCAGCCTGGGTCGAGGACACTCCGTCCAGCACCCGCCGGATGCCGCCCCGCTCGAAATCGACGATCAGAAGGGCGCCGCGGCCGGAATCGGTCAGGTAGCCCCACTTGCCATCCGGGCTGAACCGGATGTCGTTCAGGTAGGTCCCCATGGGCGCCACGCGCTCGTCGAACGGGATCACCTGGGCGACCTTGTTCGTGGACAGGTCGATGCGGACGAGCTTCGGGCCGCCCTTCACGATCTGCTCCATGGCGGGCGCGGCGGGATCGAGAACCCAGAGGTTGCCCCGCCCGTCCGCCACCACGCTCTGCACGCAGACCCAATGGTCGTTTGGCGAGATCTCGTCCTGCTTGGCGTTGCGCCAGCTGTTCCAGTTCTCGTCCGGATAGGGGACGAGCTTGCCGTCCTTCAGCTCCGCCACCGAGACGGCCGTGTCCTCCGTCCAGCGCGGGAAGTTGACGAAGATGCGGCCGTCGCGGCTGACCGCGACCCCGGTCACCTGATGGGCGAAGGTCGCGACCTGTTCCAGGCGGGCCAGGTCTTGGCGGGCAGGCGCCTGGCCGGCCGGCTGCTGGCGGGCCGGCTGCTGGGCTCCGGCTGGACCGACCGACCCGAGCAGAAGCGTGCCGGAGGCGATGGCGGCGAGAAGCGTGGCTGCACGCATGGGCTGTCCTGTCCGCTGAGAGATCGACTAACCGGTGCGATTCAAGGGAGTTCCTGCCCGGACCCCGGACCGGCGGGTGCGGTACGGTTGCGATCGGGCGCCCGGGCTCCGGGTTGTTGCGGCCCGGCCGACCGCCTACGATTCGTCGCATGACCCGCCAGACCCCTGCGCCCCGCGCCGCGGGCCGGACGAGCCTCTTCCGCGCGCTGCCCCGGGCCGCCCTGGCGCTCGCACCCGCGCTGGGCGGCTGCATGGGCCCGCAATCCGCGCTGAACCCGGCGGCGGACGACGCCGCCAAGCTGCTGCTTCTCACCGAGATCATGACGGTCGGCGGCGCGCTCATCTTCACCGCCGTGATGATCTTCGTGGGCCTCGCGGTCTGGGCACCGCCGCGCTGGCGCGGCTGGCTGGCCCGGCGCGAGACCGTGGTGGCGGGCGGGATCGTGTTTCCCGTGCTCACCCTCACGGCGCTCCTGATCTACGGGCTGTGGCTGATGCGGGTCACCAATGCTCCCGCCCCGGGGGGCGACGCCCTGACCATCACGGTCACGGGGGAGCAGTATTGGTGGCGCGTGCACTACCCGGCCGAGGGCGACGCGGCGGCCTTCGCCACCGCGAACGAGGTGCAGGTGCCGGTCGGCCGGCCGGTCCGCATCCTGCTCGAAGCCGCGGACGTGGTGCACGCCTTCTGGATCCCGAACTATGCCGGCAAGGTCGACATGATCCCCGGCCGGCAGACCGCAATCCAGTTCACGCCCGACCGGCCCGGGCAGTTCCGCGGGCTCTGCACGGAGTTCTGCGGCGACCAGCACGCCCGCATGGCCTTCGACGTGGTGGCGCTGCCGCCGGCCGAGTTCGCCGCCTGGCGGCAGCGGCAAGCGACCGACGCGGCGCCGCCGGCCGCCGCCTTCACGGTGCTGGGCCGCGAGGTCTTCACCCGCTCCGGCTGCGGCTCCTGCCACGCCGTGCGGGGCAGCGACGCCAAGGGCGAGCTCGGCCCGGACCTGACCCATGTGGGCTCGCGCCGCTCCATCGGGGCGGGGCTCTACCCCACCAATATCGGCACCCTGGCGGGCTGGATCTCCGGCACGCAGCAGCTCAAGCCGGGCGCCCGCATGCCGTCCTACGGATCGCTCTCCGGTGAGGAGCTCAGGGCGGTGGCCGGCTATCTGGACCAGCTCAAGTGAACGCCACGCACCCGCCCGCCGTGCCGCCTCGCGACGTCGATCGCGTCCTGCCCGAGCCGCCGAACGGGCTGCCGCGGCCGCCAGGCGAACTCGAGGCGCTGGAGCGGGCCTGGGAGCCGCCGCGCGGCATCCGCTTTCTGACCGAGACCAACAACAACTTCGTCGGGCTCTGGTACGTCGCGACCTCGCTGTTCTTTTTCGTCGCGGCCGGGATCATGGCCTTGATCATCCGGGCCCAGCTGGCGCGCCCGGAATCGACGCTGGTCGGCCACGACACCTACAACCAGCTCTTCACCATGCACGGGACCATCATGATGTTCCTGTTCGCGGTGCCGGCCGTGGAGGCGGCCTCCGTCTACCTCCTGCCCAACATCCAGGCCGCCCGCGACCTGCCCTTCCCGCGCCTCTCCGCCTATGCGTTCTGGGCCTATTTCTTCGGCGGGCTGTTCTTTCTGTCGAGCATTTTCCAGGGCGTGGCGCCGAATACCGGCTGGTACATGTACCCGCCGCTCACCTCGACGCAGTTCTCCCCGGGCGTGAACGCCGATTACTGGCTGCTCGGCATCGGCTTCATCGAGATCTCGGCCATCGCGGGCGCCATCGAGATCATCGTCGGCGTGATGAAGACGCGCGCGGTGGGCATGAGCCTCGACAAGCTGCCGGTCTATTCCTGGGCCATGCTGGTCTTCGCCGTGATGATCGTGATCGGCTTCCCGGCCATCATCCTGGGCACCATCCTGCTGGAGCTGGAACGGGCCTTCGACTGGCCTTTCTTCATCGTGAACCGCGGCGGCGACCCCGTCCTGTGGCAGCACCTGTTCTGGTTCTTCGGCCACCCGGAGGTCTACATCATCTTCCTGCCGGCGGCCGGCATGGTGTCGATGATCGTGCCCGCCATCGCCCGCGCCCCCCTGGTCGGCTACCGGCTGGTGATCCTGGCCCTGATCGCGACCGGGTTCCTGTCCTTCGGCCTGTGGGTCCACCACATGTTCACGACCGGGTTGCCGAAGATGAGCCTCGGCTTCTTCTCGGCCGCGAGCGCGGCGGTCGCGATCCCGTCCGGCATCCAGGTCTTTAGCTGGATCGCCACCGTGGCGTCGGGCCGGGTGCGGCTGACCACGCCGGCCCTGTTCATCCTGGGCTTCCTGTTCATCTTCACGCTGGGCGGGCTGACCGGCGTGATGGTGGCGGTGGCGCCCTTCGACTGGGTGGCGCACGACACCTATTTCATCGTCGCCCACCTCCATTACGTGCTGGTCGGCGGCATGGTCTTCCCGTTCTTCGCCGCGCTCTATTACTGGGTGCCGGTGGCCTCCAAGCGCCCCCTCTCCGAGCGGGTCGGCCGCTGGGTGTTCGGGCTGATGTTCGTCGGCGTGAACCTGACCTTCTTTCCGCAGCATATCGCCGGGCTGATCGGCATGCCGCGGCGCTACTACACCTACCCGGTCGGGATGGGGCTGGACGCCTACAATCTCGCCTCCACGATCGGGGCGTTCATCCTGGCCTCCGGCATCCTGCTGTTCTTTGTTGACCTCGCCCGCACGTTCCGGCCCGGGGGCGAGAGCGCCGGCAACCTGTGGGGCGCGTCCACGCTCGAATGGCTGCCGAACGGCAATTACAACACGCGCTCCATCCCGGCGGTGGCGAGCCGCGACCCGCTCTGGGCGCAGCCGAACCTCGCCCGCGAGGTGGAGCAGGGCCGCTGGTACCTGCCCGGCACCGTGACGGGGCGGCGCGAGGCGCTGGTCACGAGCCCGATCGAGGCCCGGCCGCAATACGTGCTGGTGGTGCCCGGCCCGGGCTGGGCGCATGTGCTGGCGGCCGTGTTCACGGCGGCCTTCTTCGCGCTGCTCACCGTGAAGCTGAACTATCTGGCCCTGTTCTGCGGCGTCGCGGGCATTTTCTGCGTGATGTGGTGGCTGTGGCAGCTCGATCCCGGGCCGCTGCGCGAGCCGGCCGATATCGGCGGCGGCCTGATCCTGCCGGTCCACGCCACGGGCCCGGTCAGCCATTCGTGGTGGGCCGTGATCGTGCTGCTGGTGGTCTGCGGCATGATCTATCTCTGCCTCGTCTTCTCCTACCTGTTCCTCTGGCTGGTGAACCCGACCGCCTGGCCGCCGGCCGGGGTGTCGGTGCCGCCGGGCTGGGCCGGCATGGCCGGGATCGGGCTGTACGGCCTCTCGGCGGGCCTCGTCTGGTGGGCCGGCCGCATCCTGCACGGACCGGAGCAGCGGCCGCGGGCGGTGCCGCTGCTGCTCGGGGGGGCGCTCCTGCCGCTCCTCGGCGCCGGGGCGCTGGACGTCTGGGGCCAGCTCTCGGTCGGGCTTGATCCCAAGGGCTCGGCCTATGGGGCGGCCGTGATGACCATGGTGTCGCTGCAACTGCTCTACGTGGCCATCGTGGTGCTGATGCTGGGCTTCACGCTGGCCCGCTGGTGGACGGGCCGGATTGACCGGGTCAGACGCGCGGTGTTCGACAACACCATGCTGTTCTGGCTCTACAGCGCCGCGCAGGGGATCGTGGCGCTGGCCGTGATCCACGGCTTTCCCCGGCTCGCCGGCGGGCTCTGAGGTGGAGCGCCACCGCCCCTGGCTCCGCAGCGCCGAATTCCTGGGCGGGTTTCTGTTCTGGAGCGCCCAGTTCACGGCCGTCTACATGGCGACCTCGGTCGCCTGCGGCCGCGGGCTCGGCGAGGCCACGCTGCTCGGGGTGAACGTCGTCACGCTCATCGTGCTTGCGACCAGCGCCTCCGCGCTGGCGGGCGCTGCGGCGTTGCTGCTGTTGGCGCTGCGGCGCCGGCGGGCGGGCGGGCTCGACCGCAGCCAAGCCTTTCTGAACGATGCCACGGCCCTGATCTCGGGTCTGGCGCTCGTGGCCATCGCCTACACGGCGGCGCCGGCGCTGCTGGTCCCGGCCTGCCCCTGACCGGAGGGCTCGTGCGGGCGGCGCCGGAGGGCGGCCGCGAACCAGATTCCCCAGAGCAGAGCCAGAAGCGACGGCACGCCGAGGTCCCAAAGCGTCAGGCCGAGCGCGGGCGCGGCCGGGCGCAGCAGCCAGACCATGAAGGCGCCGTGGGCGGCGAGGGCGAGACCCGCCCCGACCATGATGATGCGCGGCCCCGTGCCCACTGGAACCAGGATCAGCAGCGCCACGCCGAGCGCCGCGACGGCCCCGACCAGCAGGACGAGCCACGGCCAGGCCGCGCTGCGCCGCAGATACCAGGCCGCCTCGTCCGGCAGGTTCGCCAGCCAGACGATCAGGAACTGCGCGAACCACGTCCACAGCGCGAGCAGGATCAGCACGATCAGCGCCCGCTCGAGGCTGACCATGCGGAATGCCTCCGGCGCCTGCCCGCGGCCAAGCGAGACCAGGATCGCGCCCGCCAGCGCGGCCAGGAGCTGGGTCATGGCGAAGGCGAACGGATAGAGCCCCGACCGGAAGAGCGGCTCCCGCGACAACACCCAGTCGAGCGTCGCGAAATCCACCGTCACGGCCAAGATGGCGATCCCGACCGCGCTGGCCCTGCGGGGGCGCCGGCTGCCCGTGATCCAGTAGGCGAGCGCCGACCACACGGCCAGAAACACGCCGGCCCGAAGCAGAAACGGCCCCGGCTGCAAGAGGCCCCGCTCCGCCGAGGTGAGACCGCCGGGCGGCGCCGGCCCCGCCCAGGCGAACAGCTCCGGCAGCCGGAACGCCAACGGCAGGGCGAAGACAACGAGCAGCGGCACCGTCCGGGACGCCGCCTCGGCCGCCGACCGCACCGGATCGAGCCAGTCCTCGCCCATGATGTGGCCGAACATCAGAAGCGCCAGGCTGCCGACCGACAGCCCGAACGCCGTGACGAAGGCCAGATACCAGCTCTCCAGGGCCGGCCCGGCCGGCAGCAGCGTGCCGAGCGCCGCGGCGGCGCAGCCCGCCAGGACAAGGGCCCCAACGCGAGGCCACGAGACGGGACCGGCGGCCGGGCGATCCTCTTCCGTCACGGCGGGGGGCCGAGCGTCTGCAGGTGGTGGGCGATGGCCCAGGCATCCTCCGGCCGGACCCGGTCGGCCATCGGGTACATCAGGCCGAACCCGTCCCTGATCACCTGGACGGTGCGGGCCGGCTCCCCGCCGGGCTTCAGGGGCAGCGGGGCCGGGAAG
Source organism: Enterovirga sp. (assembly GCF_028290205.1). Taxonomy (GTDB): domain Bacteria; phylum Pseudomonadota; class Alphaproteobacteria; order Rhizobiales; family Beijerinckiaceae; genus Enterovirga. Next base: position 18,931 of record NZ_JAQGKF010000047.1, read on the forward strand.
CCGCGCCGGACGATCGGGCCGTCGCCGCCGCCCCGCTCGCCGTGGCAGGGCAGGCAGAACACGCCGTAGAGCTCGCGCCCCCGCTCCCGCAGCACCGGGGTCACCTCCGGCCCGGGCGGCCGCCAGGCCGCGCCGCGGGCGGCCGCGCCTTCGGGTCGCACGCCTTCGGGCAGGGTCACGGGAGAGCGCTGGACGGCGCGGGTCGCCGGGATGTCGGGCCGGTCGCTGGTTCCGGCATCGCAGCCGGACAGAAACAGCAGCGCCAGCACGGCGGGGCCGAGAGCCGCCCTCATGCGCCCCTCACCTCCTCGATCCGGTCCGGGCCGAGGGCGGCCAGCGCCTCCCGGGCGCCCCCGGCGGCGAACAGCGGGTCGTCCGCCCGGATCACGACAAAGAATCGGTCCTGCGACACGCGCGCAAAACCCGGCACGGAGAAGACCGGGTGGTCGAGCCGCGGCAGGCGCAGGATGGCCAGCATGGCGAGCAGCGTCGCGGCCCCGGCCCACAGGATGGCGACGATCACCGACGCCGGCACAAAGGCCGGCCAGGCGTGGAGCGGCCGGCCGCCCACATTGAGCGGCAGGTCGACCGCGTTCATCCAATACTGGCCGCCATACTGGACCGCCGCCCCGGCGAGGCCGGCCCCGGCCGCGATCCAGGGCAGGATCCGGGCCTGCCAGCCGAGCGCGTGGGCGAGGTCGCGCATCGGAAACGGCGTGTACACGTCGAGGCGGCGGTAGCCCGCCGCCTTCAGCGCCTCCACGGCGCCGGTCAGGGCGTCCGGATGGCGGAACTCGGCCGCGACGCCGTGGAGGGGCGCCTCCCTCATGTCCGCTCCTGGTGCTCGTCGTGGCGCACCTCGTAGAGGGCGACCACGGGCACGAAGCGGGCGAACAGCAGCATCAGGGCGGCGAACAGCCCGAGCGTGCCGAGCAGCAGCCCGGCCTCCGTCAGCGTCGGCGCATAGGTGCCGCCCAGGGACGGCAGGTGGCCGCGCTGCAGGCCGCCGATCAGCAGCGAGAAGCGGTCGCACCAGACCGCCGCATTCACGGACAGGCCGACCAGGACCGGCCCCCAGAAGCCGAGCCGCGCCGCGCGCCACCACAGGATCTGGGGCACGAGGACGGCGAGCAAGAAGGCCAGAATGGCAAAGGGCGCATAGGTGCCGGTGAAGCGCTCGAGCCCGGCCCGCTGCCGCACCGGGTCGGAGAGCCACGTGGAGAGGGCCTCGTCCAGGAACAGGTAGCCGGCGGCAAGCGACGCCGCGAGCACGAGCCGGCCGAGCAGGTTCATGTCGGCGTCGTCGATGATCCGTTCCAGGCGCAGCGTCCGGCGCAGCAGCGCGGCCACGAACAACACGGTTGCGAGCCCCTGAGCGAGGCCGGAGGTCACGAAGTGGAGCGGCAGCCGCGTGTCGTGCCAGCCCGGCACCAGCGTGGACGCGAATTCAAACGCGACGGTCGACTGCATCACGAGGATCAGCGGCAGCACGAGCACGGCCACGATCCGATACGCGACCTGATGGTAGGCCCAGTGCCGGAGCGAGAAGCGCCAGCCGAGCGCCAGCAGGCCGTAGACCTGCGCCCGCCATCGGGTCGGGGCGCGGTCGCGCAAGGTCGCGAGGTCGGGGATGAGGCCCACATACCAGAGCAGCGACGTGACAAGGGCGTGGGTGGAGATGGCCCAGAAATCCCAGGTCAGGGTCGAGCGGAATTGCGGCCAGAGCTCGGTCGTCGCCGGATAGGGGAACACCCAGTAGAACAGCCACGGCCGCCCGAGATGGATAATCGGAAACAGCCCGGCGCAGACCACCGCCATCAGGGCCGTGGCCTCGGCGAAGCGGTTCACGGCCGTGCGGAGATCGTGCCGGCGCAGGACCAGGATGGCGGCAAACAGCGAGGCCCCGTTCGCGACGCCGATCCACCAGGCGTAGTTGATGAGGTCGAAGCCCCAGACGAACGGGATGTTGACCCCCCACACGCCGACGCCCCGGATCCAGGCGGCACCGAGCGTCCAGACCAGGAGCCCGATCAGCGCGCCCGACACCGCCAGGGCCGCGAGCCAGGCCGCGCCGTAGCCGCGCGCCAGCGCCCGGTCCGCGACCTGCCGGGCTCCGGGCTGGACCGCGCTGTCCGCCGTCATGATCCGGAACCCGGCTCGACCCGGGCCAGATAGGTCGTGCGCGGCCGCGTGTTGAGCTCGCCGAGGAGCGGGTAGTGCCGGCCCTCCTGGCGCGAGGCCGCGACGCGGCTTTGCGGATCGGAGAGGTCGCCGAAGGTGATGGCCCGGGTCGGGCAGGCGATCTCGCAGGCGGTGCTGATCTCCCCGTCGGGAATCGGTCGGCCCTCGAGCCGGGCCGCGATGCGACCCTCGGAGATGCGCTGGACGCAGAAGGTGCACTTCTCCATCACGCCCCGGCCCCGGATCGTGACCTGGGGGTTGAGGGCGTCCGCAGGGGTGGCGTAGGGCCCCTCCCGGGGGTCGGTGAAGTTGAAGCGCCGCACCCGGTACGGGCAGTTGTTGGAACAGGTCCGCGTGCCGATGCAGCGGCTGTAGACCATGTCGTTCAGGCCCTCGCTCGAATGCACGGTGGCGTTGACCGGGCACACGACCTCGCAGGGCGCCGCCTCGCAATGCATGCAGGGAACGGGCTGGAAACCGCTGCGGGCGTCCGGGCTCTCGACCTCGTAGCGGTCCACCCGCAGCCAATGCATCAGGCGGCCGCGCTCCGCCTCCTCTGGGCCGACGACGGGCACGTTGTTCTCGCTCTGGCAGGCCACCATGCAGGCGTTGCAGCCGATGCAGCTGTCCAGGTCGATGGTCATGCCCCAGGCCGGCGCGCCGGAGGGCCAGGCCGGGTACAGCGAGGGCTGGGGCGCGGGCTCCGGGATCTCGGTCTCGCGGGTGGGCACGAGCCGAAGGATCGGCTGGCCCTCCTGGCTGAACCGGTCCTGCGCGGAGATCACGGTGGCCCGGCCCGGGGCGCGCGTGACGGCGGCTCCTGTGATCCACGGATCCTGTGACGTCCGCAGCCGGTAGGCGTCGATTCCGATGCCGCTGCCGACCCGGCCGGCGACCGTGCGGCCGTAGCCGAGCGAGACGGTGAGGCAGCCTTCGGCATGACCCGCCAGGGGCCAGGCCGGGATCTCGATCCGCCGGCCCGCGCTTTCGACCAGCAGGCGGTCGCCGCGCGCGACGCCGAGCCGGCGCGCCGTAGCGGGGCCGAGCAGGGCGGCGTTGCCCCAGACCTGCTTGGTGACCGGCTTCGGCAGCTCCTGCAGCCAGCCGTTATCCGCGTAGCGGCCATCGAGCACCGAGGGGTCGGGCGCGAGCAGCAGCTCGAAACCGCCGGCCGGACGGGCCGCCGTCGGGCCGGCGAGCGGGTCGAAGCTGTCGCGCCAGGTCAGTTGGAGCGGCTCAGCCGCCGAGCCTTCGATCACGCCGGCCTCGAGGGCGGCCTCGATGCGCGTGTCGAACCCCTCGGCCCAGAGCGGCCGCCACGTCTCGGCCAGGGCCGAACGCCCCTCTCCGGCCTCGCCGGCGAGGCGGGCCAAAACCTCCTCGGCCGACCAGCAGGGCTTCAGCCGGTGCTGGGCGGGCTGCCGGAAGGAGGCGGTGCCGTCATAGGCGCGGCTGTCGCCAAAGCTCTCCAGCGGGTGGGCGGCTGGGAGGCGGGCGCGGCAGAGCCCCGCCGTTTCGTTCGGCGTGAGGCCAAGATGGAGGCTCTCCGGCACCCGCGCGAGAAGCCCGGCAAAGCCGAGATCGGCCGGCGCGTCATAGGCCGGATTGCCGCCAAGGATCAGGAGGCGGCGCACGCGCCCGGCCGCGATCTCCTCGCCGAGGGCCAGGATCGAGGCGCTGCCGCCCCCCGGCCGCAGCGGCGCGATCGGCCGCACGGCCACGCTGCCGAGCCGGCGGTGGATGGCATGGGCGAGGGCGTGCGTTTCGGCCGGCTGCTCCGCGCCGACCGCGACGACCGCGCCCGTCCCGGCCCGGCGCAGATCGTCGGCGAAGCGGGCGGCGGCCGGGTGCGGATCGGCCCGCCTCTCGCCCGCGAGGTCCGCCAGGACGGCGCGCAGAAACGGCCCGATGGCCCGGGGCGGCAGCGCCAGGCGCTCGTCGGCCCGCAGGCCGGCGAGGCTCGGCCCCGTTTCCACGGCGAGAAGCCGCGGCAGTGGCCGGCTCCCGTCGCGGCGCCGCGCCGCCCAATCCGCCGCATGGCGCAGCCGGCCGGGCCCTCTCGCGAACAGGTCGCCCCCGACGGAGAGGACGAGATCCGCCTCCCGGAGATCGAACACGAGATCGGCCGCCCGGCCAAAGGCGAGCTCGGCCCCCTTCGCCGCGTCGTCGCCGGCAAGCGGCGACCAGTGGTGGACCCGGATCTCGGGGAGGGCGGCGGCGAGGGCCGCGAGAAGGCGAGCGAGCGTCGGGGAGGCCGATGGCGGCAGGAGGACAGCCGCGCCGCCGCCGCGCGTGCCGCGAAGCGCATCGCGCCAGGCGTCGAGCTGCCGTTCGCCGGCCGTGCGGCTGCCCGTCGAACCCGGGCGGCCCGGTGCGGGCCAGCGCTCCGGATCGTGCAGGGCCAGGATTTCGGCCTGGGCGAAGACGTCGGCCGCCCCGAGGCTCGCCGGATGGCGCCGGTTGCCGTCGATCCGGATCGCGCGGCCGTCGCGGTGCGTGGCGACCACACCGAGGCCGTAGCCGTCGAGATCGAGCGTGGTGGCGATCCGGACCGCCTCGCCGCCCGCCCGACCCGGCGGAAGCTCGGGATGGCTCAGCAGCGGAGCCTCGCGAACCACCCGGTCGTCGTCGCAGCCGGAGAGGCCGCCGATGGCGAGCGTCGCGGCCGCCAGCTGCAGCAGCGTGCGCCGGTCGAGTGGGCCCGCCGCCACGACGTCCGGAAAGCAATCCCGGATCCGGCGCCGCAGGGCCGGATCGTCGGCGAGGCGCTCGAGGCGCTCGAGGCGGGACGGGTCGTCTTCGGGCGCCATGGTCACCGGTGACAGGTGTTGCAATCGGCCAGAGGCGACAGCGGCTGCGTGGGAGCAGGCAGACGGCCCGGCACCGCCGCGCTCGCCGTGTCGGCACGGGCCATGCCCGCCGGGTGGGCGTCCCGGTGGCAGCCGAGGCACCACCCCATGGACAGCGTTTCGGCCTTGGCCGTTTCAGCCATGGTCTCGACCGGGCCGTGGCAGGTGGCGCAGCCGATCCCCTTCGCGACGTGGGCGCCGTGGTGGAAATACACGTGCGAGGGCAGCCGGTGCGTGGAGCTCCACACCACCGGCAGGCCCAGGGCCGCGGCGGTGCGCAGCGGCTCGAGGACGCTGGCCCCGGTCCAGATCTGGGAGTGGCAGGTCAGGCAGGTCCCGGTCGACGGCATGCCGGCATCGGCCGCCCGCTCCACGGTGGCGTGGCAGAAGCGGCATTCGACCCCGAGGGCGCCCGCATGGAGGCTGTGCTGGAAGGGGATCGGCTGGGGGGCCGGGGCGCCGACCCGCCAGGCGGCGTCGGAGCGCGACCACACGAAGACGAGCGCCGCGACGGCCGCCGCGCCCATCACCAGGAGCGCGAGGGAGACCCTGAAACGCGTGGTAGCCCGGCGGGTGAAAAGGGGCGCCATGCGGTCCGGCGAGGAGGGTGGAGAGCCGGGCGAGCCTAGCAAGTCTCCTCCCGGGCGGGCAAACGTTGGCAGGTCGGCCCTGCCGGGAACTCGGCCGAGCGGGGAAGACCTGTCCGGACCGCCTCAGAAGGCGGCCTGGCTGAGCAGCACGGTGCCCGCCGCGGCCGCCATGCTGGCCGCCGTAAAGCCCACCCGGAACTGCCCTTTTTTCCGGACCGCGGCTGGTGGCTCGGTGCCGTGAGCCGGGGAGGACAGATCGACGAGACGAAGGATCTTCTCCATCGTCTCCGCGTCACGCCAGAAGCGGTCCTCCGACGAAGACCCCAGCACCGCATCCGATCCAGACATGGCTGCCTCCGGCTGCCGCTGAGACGGTTAACGGAGGCATAACGTCGCGGTTCCGGCGCCGCCGACTTGGTTGTTTACTAACTCTTGCCGGCGGCGACCTTGGCTTATTCGGACTTGATCCCGGCCTTGGTGATGATCTCGCGCCATTTGACGACTTCAGCCGAGACGAACCGCTTGAACTCCGCGGCGCTCGAGCTCTCGGGCTCGGTGCCGATCTCGATCGGGCGGGCCTGCACCTTGGGATCGGCGACCGCGGCGGCAACCTCGCGCTCGAGCCGGCTGATGATCGCGGCGGGCGTTCCCTTGGGCGCCGCGAGCCCGAACCAGGCGTAGCTCTCGTAATCGGGCACCCCGGCCTCCAACATGGTGGGCACGTCGGGGAGCGAGCGGCTGCGGGTCTTGGTGGTGACGGCGAGGGCCTTCACCTGCCCGGCGCCGATCTGGGCAACCACGTTGGGAATGAGCTGGAAGCTGGCCGGCACGTCGCCGGATACGAGATCGACCGCGATCTGGCTGCCCGACCGGTACGGCACGTGGACCATCTTGGTCCCCGCGGCGATGTCGAAATAGGCCCCGGCGAGATGCTGCGACGAGCCGCGCCCGACCGATGCGTAGCCGATCTGGTTCGGCCGCGCCTTCACGAAAGCGATGAACTCCTGGACGTTTGCGACCGGGATCTTGGCCGGATTGACCACCAGCACGTTCACCAGCCGGGCCACCGGCGAGATGAACTCGAAGTCCTTTTCCGGATCGTAGGGAAGCTGATCCAGCGTCCGGTTGATCACGAAGGGACCGGGGGCGACGAAGACCAGCGTGTAGCCGTCCGGGTCGGACTTCGCCACCGCATCCGTTCCGACGTTGCCGCCGGCTCCGGCCTTGTTCTCCACCAGCACGCGCTGGCCGAGCTGCTGGCCGAGCTTGTCGGCCACGATGCGGGCGATGGTGTCGCTGGCGCTGCCCGGGCCGAAGGGCATGACGAGCTTGATCGGACGGCTTGGATAGCTGTCCTGCGCCGTGGCCGGCGCGGCCCAGGCGGCGGCCAGGGCCAGGGCGAGGAGCGCCGCTCGTCTCGATGATCTCATCATGACCGTTCTCCCTCCAGAGGCTGCTCGCCCGGGCGAGCCGAAAGCCGGGTGCGCCAGTTCGCGAGCGCCGCGTCGTCATCGAGCACCGCGCCGAGATCGAGCTCCCGCTCGCCCGGCACGCGGATGCGCGTGAACTTGAATTCCGGCGCATCGAGCGGAACGGTGGCGTCCAGCCCCATCTTGGCGCCGAGGCCGTCGCGCGTGGACGGATCGAGCTTCGACCCCTGCGCGTGCGGGATCACGACGAGGTCGCGGTCAGCCTGGAACCGCGTCGCGACAGCCCATTCGACCTCGCCCGGGTCGTGGATGTCGACATCCTCGTCGACCACCACCACGTGCTTGATGTCGTAATGCCCGGCAAAGGCGCCCAGGATGACGTTCTTGGCCTCGCCCTCCGAGCGCTTCCGGAGCTTCACATAGAGGTGATAGCGGCACACCCCGCCGCGCGAGAGATGCACGTCGACGACGCCCGGAAAGCTGCGCTGCAGATGGGCCAGCAGGGTCGCCTCGCGCGGGATGCCGCCGAGCAGCAGATGTTCGAGCCCGCCGCCCACGATCGTGTGGAAGACCGGGTTGTTGCGGTGGGTGACCGCGTCGATCTCGACCACGTGGCGATGGGCGCGCTCGCCGTAATATTGCGGGAACTCGCCGAACGGCCCCTCGGGCTCGCGGGCCTTGGCCAGGATGCGACCTTCCAGCACGAACTCGGCCTGGGCCGGCACCCGGATCTCGTTTGTCTTGCACTTCACCACGTCCAGCGGCGCGCCGTGCAAAGCGCCCGCCACTTCGAGTTCGTCGGCATCGAGAGACAGAATGGCCTGCGACGCGAGCAGGGTCAGCGGGTCCACGCCGATCACGATGGCCATGGGCAGGTCCTGCCCGGATTCCTCGGCCATCTGGAAGAAGCTCATCGTGTGTCGGGGCAGCAAGAGCACGCCGAAGCGGTTGGGCTCGATCAGCTGCAGGCGGTGGATCGAGACGTTCTGGACGCCGGTCTTGGGGTTGCGGGCGATCAGCAGCCCGGCCGTCACATAGGGCCCGTGGTCGTGCTCGTTGTGGGTCGGCATCGGCAGGAGCCGCTTCAGGTCGACGTCGCGGTGCACCACGTCCTGCGCCGGCCCGCGCGCCACCTCGCGCCAGGGAACCGGGTTTTGCGCCGCGTGCTGGAAGCGGGCGATCACGCGGTCGGGCGTGACGCCCATCGCCTCGGCCATCCAGCCGCGGTCGGAAATCAGGCCCGACACCACCGGCACGGGATGCTGGTCCGGGCTCGGAAACAGCGTCGCCCGCGTGCCGTCGAGCCGCTTCGCGAGAGCCGCGACCTCGAAGCGCAAAGCCGCGCCCGGACGGGCCACGGCGAGCCGGCCCTTGTCGGCCAGGTGGTCGAGCCAGGCTCGAAGGGTCGTGATCGGCTGGGTCATGATGCTGGGTCCGTGAGGGTGGCGCTCAGACGTGGAAGCGCCAGGTCGGGCGGCGCGCCGCTGCGGGCGAGAACGAGCCGGAGATTGGCCAGGGCCGCCTCCGCCCTGCCCTCCCCCGGGCGGGCAACGAGGCGCAGCGCCTCGGCGTGGAGCAGCGCGATCTCGATCCGCTCGGCCTCGATCTCGGTCTTCTGCAGGCGCTGCCGGAAGCTGGCCACCGGCTCGTGCCGCATCAGGGCCGAGGCTTTCAGGCCGCGCCGGACGCCCCGCAGCGGCGTGACCGCGAGGTCCCGCCATGCGGCCGCGACGGCCTCCAGGCTGTCGAACTCCGCCCCGGACAGCGCGACCCCGCCCTCCCGGCCGAGCCACAGGCAGACCAGCAGCAGGCTGACATCGACGCCAAATCGATCCTGCAGACCGAGGCACTCCTCCGCGACACCCGGGCGACCGTAGGCTAGGAGGGCGAAGCGCCAGGCCGAGCTGTCCAGATCGAGGTCGTCCATGTTCCCTGCCCCTTTTCGGGTCTCGCCCCGATGACCGGCGAGCCGCGCCGCCTGGTGGTCGGCATCTCCGGGGCGTCCGGAATCGTCTACGGCATCCGGGCGCTTGAGATGCTGCGCGAGATCGGGATCGAGACCCATCTCGTCATGTCCCGCTCCGCCGAGATCACGCTGGCGCATGAGAGCACGCTCAAGGTCGCCGATGTGCGGGCGCTCGCCGCGCGCTGGTACCCGGCCCAGGACATCGGCGCGGCCATCTCGTCGGGCTCCTTCCGGACGCTCGGGATGGTGGTGGCGCCGTGCTCGGTGCGGTCGATGTCCGAGATCGCCTCGGGCGTGACCTCGACGTTGCTGACCCGGGCAGCCGATGTCGTCCTGAAGGAGCGACGCCCGCTCGTCCTGATGCTGCGCGAGACGCCGCTGCATCTCGGGCATCTCAGAACCATGACGGCGCTGGCCGAGATGGGCGCCGTGATCGCCCCGCCGGTGCCGGCCTTCTATGCGCGCCCAACCACGCTCGAGGCGATGATCGACCATTCCGTCGGCCGGGTGCTGGACCTGTTCGGCCTCGACAGCGGCACCGTACGGCGTTGGAAGGACGACGCCTGACATCGCCCTACACTGCAATGGCGCCGAGGAGCTCGGCCCGCCCGGCCTCGTCCCGCGTGTCGCCCGACAGGATCACCCGGCCGCGCTCGATCGCGTAGTAGCGGTCGGCGACCGCGAGGGCCCCGTGCACGTTCTGCTCGACCAGCAGCACGATGGTGCCGGCGGCCTTGGCCTCCCGGATGATGGCGAAGATCTGCTCCACGATCATCGGGGCGAGCCCCTCGGTCGGCTCGTCGACCAGGAGCAGCGTGGGCGCCCCGACCATGGCGCGCGCCATGGCCAGCATCTGCTGCTCGCCGCCCGACAGCGTGGTGCCGAGCTGCCGGCGCCGCTCGGCCAGGCGCGGAAAGCGGGCGAACACGCCGTCCACGGCCACCCGCTCCTCCGCCCGGCTGCGGCCGCGGCGCTGCAGGAGGCCGAGCTGGATGTTCTCCTCGACCGTGAGGCCGGGGAAGATGCGCCGGTCCTCCGGCACGAAGCCGACGCCGCGATGCGCGACCCGATCCGGCGACAGCCCGGCCAGCGAAACGCCGTCCAGCGTGATGTCGCCGGAGGTCGGCCGCACCCAGCCGGCCACGGTCTTCAGGATGGTGGTCTTGCCGACGCCGTTGCGTCCGAAAATGCCGACCACCTCGCCGGGCCGCGCCTCGATGTCGACGCCCTGGATGATATGGGACAGCCCGTAATGGGTGTGCAGGCCGGAAATCGTGAACATCAGGCGTGCCCGAAATAAGCGGCCTGCACGGCCGGGTCGGCCCGCACCGCGGCCGGCGCACCTTCCGCGAGCTTGCGGCCCTGGTGCATGACAACGACGTGGTCCGAGATTGTCATGACGAGCCCGATGTCGTGCTCGATCAGGAGGACGGAGAGGTCGGCCGCGAGTGAGCGGATCAGTTCGGCCGTCTCCTCCGTGTCGCCGTGGCTCATGCCCTGCGTCGGCTCGTCGAGCAGCAGCAGCTTCGGCTCGGCCGCGATCGCCATGGCGACCTCCAGCCGGCGCTGCTCGCCGTGCGACAGGGCGCCGGCCAGTTCGTCCGCCCGGCCCGTCAGGGCGAAACGGGAGAGGAGCGCGTCCGCCCGGGCCAGCGCTATGGGGCTGCGGGAGACGGGCAGCAGCCAGCGGCTGCGCGGCTCCAGCACCTCGGAGGCGAGCCGGAGGTTCTCGAACACGGTGAGGTCCGGAAACAGGCTCGTGATCTGGAAGGAACGCCCGAGCCCGAGCGTCCGCATGCGGTGCGGCGGGGCTCCGGTGCAGTCGCGCCCGTCGAAGGTGACCTTTCCGGCCCGCGGCGACAGCGCGCCGGAGATCAGATTGAACACGGTCGATTTGCCGGCGCCGTTCGGGCCGATGATCGTCGTGACGGCGTTGCGCTCGGCCCGGAAGCTGAGATCGTCCACCGCCCGCAGGCCGCCAAAGGCGATCCCGAGGCCGGAGACTTCGAGAATCGGCGGGGTCATCGCGTCCTCCTCCGGACGAGCCAGCTCTCGAGCCGGGCGCGGATCACGCCGATCAGACCGCGGGGAAAGAAGATCACGACCGCCATGAAGATCAGGCCGATGACAATGAGGTGGTGCGACGTCCAGGAGCCAATGACGGAGCGCAGCGCGGTCAGGATGACGCTGCCGTAGAGCGCGCCCACCAGCGTGCCGGCTCCGCCCGTGACCACGGTGATCACGGCGTTGCCGGAGGTCGTGAAGGACATCAGTTCGGGCGACACGAAGCCCCGCAGCATCGGGTAGAGGGCGCCCGACAGCGCCGCCACAATGCCGGCGGCCACATAGGCGCACAGCCGCGCCCGCTGTGGCTGGTAGCCCAGGAAGGGCACGCGGCGCTCGTTGGACCGGATGGCGATCAGGATGCGGCCGAACGGCGTATCCAGGAGATAGCTCAGCGCCAGGTAGAGCAGGACCATGAAGCCGAGCACGAACAGGAAGAAGCCGATCGGGGAATCCGAGGACACGGTGGTGAAGCCGAGCGCGATCTTGACGATCGGCACCCCGATCAGTCCGTCGGACGCGCCGAGTTCGCGCGTGTTGTAGACCGCCTTGGCGGCCACCTGGGCCATGCCGAAGGTGATCAGGGCGAAGTAGACGCCGCGCACGCGGCTGACGATGAGGCCGCCGAGGAAGCTCACCACCGTCGCTCCGAGGAGCACCGCCGCCATCACGCCCGCAAAGGACCAGCCAGACCGCAGCAGCACGGCGGACATGTAGGCGCCGAGCCCGAAATATAGCGCCTGGCCGAGCGACAGCAGGCCCGTATAGCCGAGCAGGATGTCGACCGAGAGGGCGAGCCCGGCGAAGATGAGGGCCTCGGTCGCGAGCCGGAGGTAGAACACGTCGCCCGTGCGCCAGGCGACGAGCGCGAAGACGAGGCACCCGGCCAGCAGAAGCAGGGCCAGCAGGTGCGAGGCCCGCATGGCGAGCCCGATCCGGTCGATCGGGCGGGCGCCGCGCGCCGGGTCGGCCACCGGGCCGGTTGCTGCCTCAACCACGGCCGAGCCTCCCGAACAGGCCCTGCGGCCGGACCACCAACATCACAACGAGGATCCCGAACACGATCGGGTCGGACCAGACCGGCGAGATGAAGAGGCTCGAGATCGCCTGGATCTGGGTCAGGACGAGGCCCGCCACGACGGCGCCGGCGATCGAGCCCATGCCGCCGACGATGACGACAGTGAAGGCGAGCAGGATGAAGTCGCGGCCCATGGTCGGGAACACGGAATAGACGGGCGCCAGGAGGACGCCCGCCAGTCCGGCCAGCGCGATGCCGAAGGCAAAGGCACCGGCGAAGACGAATCCGACCGGCACACCGAGGGAGGCCGCCATGTGGCGGTCAAAGGCCGCCGCCCTGACCATGGCACCGAGCCGGGTGCGGTAGATCACGAGCGCGACCGCGGCCACGACGGACAGGCCGAACCCGATCAGGAACATGCGGTAATTCGGCAGCATCACGCCGAACACCTCGACCGCGCCCCGGATGGGCGTCGGCGGGCGCTGCGTGTTGGGGCCGAAGATGACGGCCAGCGTCTCCTCGATCACGAGGCCGAGCCCGAAGGTCAGCAGCAGGGTCGTCGTGTGCCGATCCGGCGAGTTGAACACACGCTGGATCAGCCCCTTTTCGACCAGGAAGCCGATCGGCAGCATGAGCAGCGGCACCAGCACCAGCAGGAGCCAGAAGTTGAGCCCCGCCGCCCCGAGCGCCAGGGCCAGGTAGGCGCCCACGGCGTAGAACTCGCCGTGCGACATGTTGATGACGTCGAGCAGGCCGAAGATGATCGTCAGGCCGAGCGCGACCAGGATCACGGCCACTCCCAGGGAGAGGCCGGTGACCATCTGTGGCGCGAGAACGAATTGCAGGTAGTCGATCATGCTCAGGGTCTTGCCCGCAGGACGGTGCATCGTTCGGGGGCGACGCTAGGCGTCGCTCCCCGCGTGAAGCGAAGGCTCGGATCCACGATGTCCGTCAGCCGAGGCGGCTTGGAGGGCCCGCCTCGGCGACAGATGCGCTCGCCCGTGCGCGCCGGTCAGAACTTGGTGCAGAGGTCCGGGCCGACGGCCTCGGTCGCGGGCACCTGGCCGACGATGTTGAACTTCTGCTTCTCGACCCGGACCACGTACATGGTCTGCAGCGCCTGGTGATCGCCGGCCCGCATGGTCTTGCGGCCCTGGGGCGTGTCCCATTCGAGGCCGCGCATCGCTTCGCGGACCTTGTCCGTCTCGGTCGATCCCGCCTTTTCGACCGCCGCCTTGTAGAAGAAGACAAGGCCGTAGCTGTCCGCGCCGTAGAGGTCGGGGTCAGCCTTGTAGGCAGCCTGGAACTTCGACACGAAGGCCTTGTTCTCGGGGGTGTCGATCTGCGGCGAGTAACCGACGCCGGTGGCGAAATTGTCCGCCGCCGAGCCGATCGCGCCGATGTTCTGCGAGGTCAGGGTGCCGGACGCGCCCACCACCTGCAGGTTCGACAGCAGCCCGAATTCCTGCATCTGCGTCAGCAGCCGCACGGTGTCGTTGCCCGCGACCGAGGTGTAGAGCACCTGCGGCCGGGCGGCCCGGATCTGGCCGAAATACTGGCTGTAATCCTTGCTGTCGAGCGGCGCGAAGACCTCGCCCAGCACCGATCCGCCGCGGGCCTTGATCCCGGCCTGGAAGGCCGCCACCGTCGAGCGGCCCATCTCGTAATCGGGGCCAAGGAAATACACCTTCGGGTTCGGCTTCTCCTTGGTCAGCCAGGCCGCGAGCGCGGAGGATTGCTGCTCGGCGCGCGCGTTCACCCGGAACACGTTGGGGGAGCAGCGGTCGCCGGTGATGGAATCGGCGAAGGACACGGTCGTGGCGACCAGCTTGCCGGCCCGCTCGGCGATCTGGCCGACGGCGAGGGTCGAGCCCGAATTCACGGTGCCGGTCATGAAGTCGACCTTGTCGACCTGAAACAGCTTGTCGGCCTTCTGCACCGCGACGGCCGGGTTCGCCTCCTCGTCCTCGAAGATCAGCTGCACCTGGCGTCCGGCGATGCCGCCGGCGGCGTTCACGTCCTTGGCGGCGAGTTCGAGCCCCCAGCGGACCTGCTGGCCGATGGGCGCGTAGGTGCCCGAGAGCGGCGTGTTGACGCCGATCTTGATCGGCCCCTGCTGGGCCAGCGCCAGCGGGGCGAGCGCGACCGAGGCCAGCAGGGCGAGCGTCGTCGTGGTGATCCGTGTCATGGTTCCCTCCTGTGTTGTTTGTTGTTCAGCGGCCGACGAACTTCGGCTTCCGCTTGGCGTGAAAGGCCTCGACGCCTTCCCGGAAATCGTCCGACTGCCTGAGCCGGCTATAGGCGTGGCCCTCGAGTTCGATCGAGGTGGTGAGGGAGGCGTCCTCGGTGTCGTTGAGGAGCTTCTTGGCCGTGCGCTGGGCATAGGCCGAGAAGGTGCGCAGCTCGTCCACCAGGCGGTCGGTGGCCAGTTCCAGCTCGCCGTCTGGCACGCATTCCGTGGCAATGCCCCAATCCAGCGCCTGAAGCCCGGGGATGCGCTTCGAGCGCATCACGATGTCCTTGGTGCGGGTGATGCCGACGATCTTCTGCAGGCGGGCGGAGCCGCCCGAGCCCGGGATCTGGCCGAGCCGCTGCTCGGGCAGCGCGTATTGGCAGGTCTCCGACACGATGCGGAAGTCGCAGGCGAGCGAGATCTCGAAGCCGACGCCGAAGGTGTAGCCGCGGTTCGCCGCGATGACCGGCTTCGTGCAGCGGGCGGGCGCCGCCATGTTCCAGGCGAGCTTGGAGACGTGTTCGGGCGAGGCCTCGAGAAAGCCCTTGATGTAGCCGCCGGACGAGAAGTGCTCGCCTTCGGCCCGCAGCACGATCACGCGGACGCGGTCGTCCTCGTCCAGCGCCTCGAACGCTTTCCGGATCTCGTCGCGCTGCGGCATCTCGATGACGTTCATCGGCGGCCGGCACAGCACCACGTCGGCCCGTTCGCGGGCGGGGTCGATGTCGACCCGGAAGCCGTTCAGGTTGGTGAGACGGGGATCGGTCGTGTCGCTCATGGGCTCGCCTGCTTGTCGGATCGGGAGGGGGTTTCGGGTGCGTATTCGCCGGCCACGAGCTTGCGGCGGAGCAGCTTGCCGACCGGGGATTTCGGGATGTCCTGGACGAAGACGATGCGGCGCGGCCGCTTGTAATTGGCCAGCCCGGACTCGCGGCAGAACGCGTCGAGCTCGGCCTCGCCGACATCGCCGCGCCGCTTCACGAAGGCGGCGACGACTTTGCCCCAGCGCTCGTCCGGAAGCCCGACCACGGCCACCTCAGCCACCGCGGGATGCAGCGACAGGCAGCTCTCGATTTCCACCGGCGAGACATTCTCGCCGCCCGTGATGATCATGTCGTCGACCCGACCGGTGACGAACAGATCGCCCTCCGGATCGATGTAGCCCGTGTCACCCGTGAAGTACCAGCCGTCGCGGAGGGCTTTTGCATCCGCGTCGGGGCGCCGCCAATAGCCCTCGAACGCCTCGTCGCCGGCCAGCAAGGCCACGATCTCGCCCTCCTCGCCCGGCGCCGCCCGGTCGTGGGCGCTGGTCGTGCCGAGCTTCGCCACGCCGATGCGCTGGTTGATGCCGGAGCGGCCGGCCGAGCCCGGCTTGCGGGTCGCGTCCTGGTCGATCGTGAAGGTGTAGATCTCCGACGAGCCGTAATGGTTCACGAAGAGTTCGGGCCGGAAGGCCGCATCGAGCTGGCGGAGAAGCCCGGTGGTCATGGAGGCGCCTGCGAAGCCGAGCTTGCGGACCGAGGAGATGTCGGCCGCCGCGAAGCGCTCGTGGTGCACCAGGTCGTGATACAGCGTGGGCACGAGGTAGAGGTTGGTGATCCGCTCGCTCTCGATCAGCTCCAGCGCCCGCGCCACGTCGAAGCGCGGCAGGCACACGAAAGCCCCTGCGATCAGCGACATGCTGAGAAGCGAGCGCACCCCCATCGTGTGGTAGAGCGGCATCACGCCGAGCGTGCGCTCGCCGCGCCGGTAGAGGTTCTGCGCCACATGCGCGACAGCCGCCGCCCGCTCCGCCCGGTGCCGGCGCGGCACGCCCTTCGGCTGCGACGTGGTGCCGGACGTGTACAGCATCAGCGACCAGGCTTCCGCCCCGACCCGCGGCACGGCCGGCTCGGCGTCCAGCGCCAGCAGGTCGGCGAAGGCGTATTCCCCGGGCAGCGCATCCTCGAGCGCCACGCGCCGCACGGCTCCGGCCCGGGTCGATTCCCGCACCGACGCGGCCGACACCTCCTCGAAGACCACGGCGGTCGCGTCGCAATCATCGAGGCAGAAATCGACCTCGTCCGGCTTGGCGCGCCAGTTCAGCGGGGTCATCACCACGCCGGCGAACTGGCAGGCCCAGTGCAGCGTGGCGGCTTCCCAGCGGTTCTGCAGCACGGTGACCAGGTGATCACCCGGCCGCAGGCCGAGCGCGTCGAGCCCCGCCACGGCCGCGGAGATCCGCTCGTACCACTGCCGATAGGTCAGCCGGACCGGCCCATCGACCAGGGCCAGGCCGTCCGGAGCCCGATCCAGGCTCGCCAGAAAACTCGTCCCGAGATCAAGCATCGGCTGCGGTCTCCCCCTCGCCGCGCAGGCGCCGCGCCGCGTCCAGCGCCGCTTTCATGATCGGCGCGTAACCGGTGCAGCGGCAGAGGTGCCCGGACAATTGGTGGCGAATGTCGTCCTCGGACGCATCCGGCCGGCGCGACAGAAGCTCGTCGAGCGACATCAGGATGCCGGGCGTGCAGAAGCCGCATTGCAGGCCGTGATGGGCCCGGAAGCTTTCCTGGAGGACGGAGAGGCGGTCGGGCGCCGGCGCGAGCCCCTCGACGGTGCGGATCTCCGCTCCCTCCACCTGAACCGCGAGGGTCAGGCAGGCGCGGGCCGGAGCGCCGTCGATCTGCACCGTGCAGGCGCCGCACACGCCGTGCTCGCAGCCGACATGCGTCCCGGTGCGGCCGAGCACGTGCCGCAGGAAGTCGGTCAGCAGCATGCGGGGCTCGGCCTCGCCCTCGACCGGGCGGCCGTTCAGCGTGAAGCGGACCTCGTGTCGCCTGTCGGCGCCTAGCCGCGGCATCGGGCAGCCTCCTCGATCACCTGGCGGCCGAGACGGCGCACAAGATCGCGCCGGTAGCGGGCCGTTGCGTGGATGTCGTCGCGCGCCTCCAGGCTCCAGGCGAAGCCGTCCAGGGCCTCGTCGAGATCGGGCCCGGGCAGCGGCAGGGCGCGGGCCACCGGCCGGTCGGCCACGCCGCCGATCGCCAGGCGGGCCGAGGTGGCGTCCACCAGCGCGGCGCAGGCCACGATGGCGAAATCGCCGTGCCGCCGGCCGATCTCCCGAAAGGCGTAGCCGGTGCCGGGCTTGCGCAGCGGGAAGGTCACGCTCTCGATCATCTCGTCATCGCGCCGCTCGGTCGCCATGGAGCCGGCGAAAAAGGTCTCGGCCGCCACCACACGTCGCTTGCGGCGCGAGCGCAGCCGGATCTCGCCGCCGAGTGCCACGAGCGCCAGCGGCAGCTCCGCCGAGGGATCGGCATGGGCGATGGAGCCGCAGACCGTGCCGCGGTTGCGGGTCTGGGCGTGCCCGACCCAGCGCAGAGCCGCCGCCAGCAGGGGCTGCGTCTGGTCGAGATCCGCGCGCCGTTCCAGTTCCACCTGGCGCACGGCCGCGCCGACCTCGAGCGCGCCGCCCCGCGCCTCGACGGTGCGAAGCGCGCCGATCCGCATCACGTCCACCAGGATCGTCGGGCGCACCAGCCGCATGTTGAGCATCGGCAGCAGCGATTGCCCACCGGCCAGCACCCGGGCGTCCGGCCCGGCCGCGGCGAGCGCGTCCAGCGCCTCGTCCAGCGTGTCGGCCCGCAGGTAATCGAAGGGAGGCGGCTTCACGGCGCGCCTCCGAACAGGCGGCGGACCCGCGCGAACACGCCCGGCCGGCTCTCGCCGGCCTGTCCTCCCGCATGGCGGGCGAGCGAGGCGAAGAACTGGCCGATCACGAAGCGAGCGGCGCCGTCGAGCAGGCGACCGCCGACGGACGCGACCTTGCCGCCGATCGCCGCTTCGTAGCGGTAGCCGAGAATGGTGCGGCCCTCGGTTTCGGTGAGCGTGATGAAGCCCCGCCCGGAGCCGAAGCCGAGCGCGCCGGAGGTTTCGCCGGACAGCGTGACGGAGCGCGGCGGGACGAGGTCGGCGAGGTGGATCTCGGCCCGGTAGCGCCCCTTCACGGGGCCGACGCCGAGCGTCACATCCGCCTTGAAATGGGTGTCGGACACCTTCTCCACGCCGTGCGCGCCGGGGATCACGGTCTGCAGCGTCTGCGGGTCGAGCAGCATGTCCCACACCGTCTGGGCGGGGGCCGCGACCTCGGCCGTGCCCTCGCCAAAGAGCTGGCGGGCGCCGGACAGGGCGGGCGCGGTGGCGGCGGGCCGGCCCTTCGGCGCCGTCTCGGCCGGATGGAGGTGGCTCGCCAGCACCGCCGGCACGAGCGGCAGGGTCACGTCGGCGAGGCCCATCGCGTCCGCGACCGCATTGGCGATGCAGACGGGGGTGGACATGCAATTCCCCTCGCCCACGCCCTTGGCGCCGAGCGGCGTCACGGGCGAGCGCGTTTCGCGATGCAGCAGGATCGGCTCCGGCACCTCCATGACGGTGGGAACCAGGTAATCGGCGAAGGTGCCGGACTGGAACGAGCCGTCCGCCCCGTAGCTGTATTCCTCGTAGAGCGCCGCCCCGAGCGCGTGGGCGAAGCCGCCGGTGACCTGCCCGGCCACCATGCCGGGATGCAGGATGCGGCCGCAATCGTGCATGGTCACGTAGCGGTCGATGCGGACCTCGCCGGTGACGCGGTCCACCTCGACGCCGCAGTAATCGAAGATGAAGCCGTGGCAGAGCGAGGAATTGACCTCGTCCGCCTCCGTCGGGGCGGCCAGCTCCGGCGGTGTCCAGAAGACCGTTTCCCGGATGGCGTGCTCGAGCCCCTCCGGCAGGGTGCCGGGCGCCCAATGGGTGGCGGCTGCCACCCGCGTGAACGGGACGGCGTTTTCCGGATTGGAGGCGGAGCCGATGCGCCCGCCCCTGAACACGATGTCCTCGGGCCGCACGTTCAACTGCCCGGCCGCGACCCGGGCGATGCGGTCGCGCAGCCGCGTCGCGGCGAGATGCGCCGCTCCGGCGACGGCCGGCGCGAAGCGGCTCGCGTAATTGCCGGATGCGATCGACCAGGCGTCCTTGACCGTGTCCATGTCGGTCGCGACCCGGATGTCGGACGGCCGCAGCCCCAGCACGTCGGCCACCACCTGGCCCAGCACTGTGCGGTGCCCCTGCCCCTGCGGCACGGATGCGACGTGCACCGTCACGGAGCCGACCGGATCCACTGCCACCGTCGCGGTCGCCTGGGCGCCGTTCTTGGGCCCGGCCTTCTTGCGTTCTGCCGGCTGCAGGACGGCCGTGATGTAGCCCATGTTCGAGACCGAGGGCTCGACCACGGCCGTGTAGCCGATCCCGTAGAGCCGTCCTTCGGCCCGCGCCGCGTCGCGCCGGCGCAGGAGTTCGGCATGGCCGCCCTCCAGCAGCGCCGCCTCCATGGAGCCGAGGTAATCGCCGGAATCCAGGATGGCGCCGGTCGCGGTTTTGTAGGGGAAGGCCGCGGTCGGAACGAGATTGGCCCGGATCACGTCCAGCGGATCGAGGCCGAGTTCCAGGGCGATGCGCTGCACCAGCCGTTCCAGCGCGAAATAGACCTGCGGTCCGCCGAAGCCGCGGTTCAGCCCCGTCGGTGTCTTGTTGGTCAGCACGACCCGGTTGCGGATCAGCACGTTCCGGACCGCATAGGCGCCGGTCATGTTGCCGTGCATGCGGTACAGCGTGGCGGGCTCGGGCGCCCGCAGATGGGCGCCGCAATCCTCCACCTGGTCCCAGTCCAGCGCGGTGATGCGGCCGTCCCGCTCGACGGCGGCGGCGAGCCGGGTCGCCCGGTTGGTGGCCGACACGGCCCCGGCCAGGTTCTCGAGCCGATCCTCGATCCACTTCACCGGCGCGCCCGCGACGCGCGCGGCGACCGCCATCAGCACGATGTAGGGGAACACGCCCTGCTTCACGCCGAAGGAGCCGCCGGAATCCGGCGGCGTCCGCAGCCTGAGGCGGTTGCCCGGCACCTTCAGGGCGCGCGAGATCACCGCGTGGATGCTGAACGGGCCCTGGAAATTGGCCAGGACGTCGTAGCTGTCCTCGCCCGGATCGTACTCCGCCACCACGCCGTAGCATTCGATCGGCGTGCAGCTGTTGCGGGGATACCGGACGGCGATCTCGACCCGGTGCGGGGCGGCCGCGAAGGCCGCCTCGGGTTCGCCGTAGCGGAACGAGCGGTCGCTCGCGAGGTTGCGGCCGAGCGAGGGATGGATGACGGGCGCATCAGCTTCGAGCGCCGCGAGCGGGTCGATCACGGCCGGCAGCGCGCCGTATTCAACCTCGATGAGGTCCATCGCGTCTTCGGCGAGATAGCGGTTTGTCGCGACCACAATCGCGACCGGCTCGCCGACATAGCGCACCCGGTCGGTGGCGATCGGCCAGCATTCGAGCGGCGCCTTGACGCCGACCACCATGGACGAGGTGAGCGCCTGGACGTCGCGGCCGGTCAGCACGGCGACGACGCCGCGCGCGGCCCGGGCCTTTTCGACGTCGATGGCCCGGATCTCGGCGTGGCCGTGCGGAGAGCGCAGGATCGCGGCTTCGAGCGTTCCCGGC
Organism: Enterovirga sp.; assembly: GCF_028290205.1. GTDB lineage: Bacteria > Pseudomonadota > Alphaproteobacteria > Rhizobiales > Beijerinckiaceae > Enterovirga. Next base: position 39,766 of record NZ_JAQGKF010000047.1, read on the forward strand.
CGGGTGGCGAGATCGTCGATGAAACGGCCCCGGCCCGTGAGAAGCGCGGCGTCCTCGACGCGCGGCACCGACTGGCCGACCCATGTTTGACCCGCAAGCTCCATGAGCCTCGGCATCCTCCGGCGGCGCGTCTCTGGGCGCCTGCCTGGAGCCATGTCAGGTCAGGGCCGCGCCCTCGATACCGAGCCGTCTCACGGCTTACCGCCGCGTCTCATTTTCGACCGCCTATGCGGCGGCGCGGGTCAGCCCGGCCACGTTGCGGAACTCGCTCGGGGTCGCGCCCGCGTGGTCGCGGAAGAAGCGGGTGAAATGCGCCGGCGCCGCGAAGCCGAGCCGGTCCGACACGGTCGCGAAGGTGTCCTGGCCGGCGACCGCGGCGCTGACCGCCATCTCGAGCCGCAGCATGTTCAAATAGAGCCGGGGGGGCACCCGGGCGGAGCGCTCGAAAGCCCGGAAGAACTGGGCCCGCGACAGCCCTGCCACGCGGGCGAGCGAGGTCATGTCGGTGACCGCGCCGGGGCAGGCCCGCATGGTCTCGATGGCGCGGCGCACCCGGTGGTCGCCGATGCCGTGTTCCGCCAAGCCCCGCAGGGAGACCGAGACCGAGCGCCACGGCGTGAAGCGCTCGATCACGGCGATCATGAGTTCGGCCAGAAGCGCCTCGTGCGCCGCCCGCCCGTCCGGGACGCGCACCATCGAGAAGGCCAGGTCGTGCGTCAGTTGGCGGATGCGGGGCGACACGTCTCCGACCGCCTGTTCGAAGAAGCCCGGCGCGCCGCTGGCGGCCCAGTTCGGCCGGAAACCCCGCAGCCAGCTCGGCTCGATGTAGAGCGCCAGGATCACCGTCCGGGGCCGGAGCGGGTCATGCACGTAGGCGTGCGGCTCCCAGGCATTGATCAGCACCGCGGAGCGGTCGGTCAAAGGGGCCAGGTCGTTGCGGACGGAAAAGTGGGTGTCGGCCCCTTCGACCTTCAGGAGGACGTGGCAATGCGGATGCGCATGCCGCACCAGGTGGCGGTCCATATCCAGGAGAGCGACCCGGCCAAACTCGCCATGGGCCACGCGCAGCGCATTCGACATGGCCGTCCGCTCGGCGCCTCCCTGAGCCGCACCCGGGCGGCCGCTCGTTTCCAAGAGGCGTCATCATCGGCCAAGACGGGCCGGACCGCAAACGGGCCAAGACCTCCGCAGAGACTCGGCGGCGGCGATCAGCGCTCCCGGCCGCTCCGGCCCCGGGCTGTCACGTCTTGCCGGAGCCCGGTGCTGCGATGGTCCGGTGGGCCTTGGCCAGGAGTTCGTTCGGAACCACGTTCGCGACGGCGGCCTGGATCTTGTTCTTGAGCCCGGTCGTGATGTCCGACGAGCCCTTCATCATGGCCTGGAAGCCCTTCTCGGCGACCATCGCGGGATCGTCCTTCTTGGCTTGGCCGATCTTGGTGTCGAGCATGCCGGCGCGGGCGAAGAAGGGCGTGTCGGTCGCGCCCGGCTGCAGCACCGTCACGGTGACCTTGGTGCCGGCCAGTTCCTCGCGCAGCGCGAAGGACAGGTTGTTCAGGTAGGCCTTGGACGCGTTGTACACGGCCTGGAACGTGCCCGGCATGAAGCCCGCGATGGAGCCGGTGATCAGGATCCGGCCCTCGCCGCGGCGGCGCATGTCGCGCCCGATCCTGTGCAGCAGGTAGGTGGTGCCGGTGACGTTGGTGTCGATGGTCTGCCGGATGCCGTCCCACGGCTGGTCCAGGAAGGCATGGCCGAGCCCCGATCCGGCATTGGCCAGCAGCGCGTCGACCGGCCGGCCGAGGCGCTCGGCTGCCGCATAGAGCTGGTCGTTGCCCTCCGTGGTGGCGAGTTCGGCCTGCACCGCCTCGACAAGCGTCGCGCCGGCTTTCCTGAACGTCTCCGCGGCATTGCGGATCTCGGGCTCGTTTGCGGCCACGACCAGGTCGAACCCGTTGCGGGCGCAGACGAGTGCGAGTTCGTAGCCGATGCCGGAGGAGGCGCCGGTCACGACGGCGAGAGGACGGGCATTGGCCATGGGCGCTGGCTCCGGGCAGAGAGGGCGCAACCGGCTCGGCTCCGCGCCGTTCCGGCCCCGCCCGGCAGGTCCGAAGCTGGACCCAGTCGCAGCCTAGCCGGAGCTCGGAGCCGAGTGCGGGTCCCGCTCCCGCCGCAGCGCCGCGATCTCCTGCCGCAGCGCCGCGAGTTCCTCTGCGATCAGCCGATCCGCGTCCGGGTCGCGCAAAAGCTTCGGCACATCGTCGCCGGTCTCGTCGTCCAGCGCGCTGACCACAACGCCGATGAACAGGTTCAGGGCCATGAAGCTCGACAGGAGCATGAAGGCGATAAAGAACAGCCAGGCGAGCGGATGCGTCTCCATCAGCGGCTTCACGATGCCGCCCGACCAATCGTCGAAGGTCATGACCTGGAACAGGCTGTAGGCCGCCGCGCCGAGCCCCCCGAACAGCTCGGGCTTGGTCGGCCCGTAGAGCTTCGCGCCCATCACGGAGAAGACGTAGAAAACAAGCAGCAGGAGGATCAGGATCGACCCCATGCCGGGCAGCGCGGTGATGAGCCCGTTCACGACCCGCTTCAGGGACGGAATCACCGTCACGAGCCGCAGCACGCGCAAGACCCTGAGCGCCCGCAGCACGGACAAGGAGCCGGTGGCCGGCACCAGCGCGAAGCCGATCACCACGAAGTCGAACAGGTTCCAGGGGTCGCGAAAGAAGCGCAGCCGCTGCACGCTGATCCGGGCGGCGAGTTCGAGCACGAACACGGACAGGATCGCGGCGTCCAGCGTTTCCAGCAGCGGCCCCCAGCCGGCGGCCAGCACCGCGGGCTCGGCCTCCAGGCCCAGCGTGACCGCGTTGAACAGGATGAGGCCCAGGATCACGCGTTCCGTGCGCGTGTCCTGGAGGATGCGGGCCAGCATGGCAGGTGCTCGTCGGAGGTGGGGCGCGCCTCTATAGCAGCGTGAGGTCGGCCGTCGACAGGCGAGAGACAAGGGTCCGGTAGCGGTGAGCGAGAAGCCCTTTCGACCGAATGTCGGGATCGCCCTGTTCAACCGGGCGGGCCGCGTTCTCGTGGCCCGGCGCCTGGCGGATGACGGCCCCGAGATCATCCGGCCCGGCTCCGAGTGGCAGATGCCGCAGGGCGGCATCGACCCCGAGGAGGATCCCGAGCCCGCCGCCCGGCGCGAGCTCTGGGAGGAGACCTCGGTCACCAGCGCCACGGTGCTCGGAATCATGCCGCGCTGGCTCACCTACGACTGGCCGCCGTATGACGGCCCGCCGCACCGGCTCTCCCGCTTCCGGGGCCAGCGCCAGCTCTGGTTCGCCATGCGGTTCGAGGGCGAGGAGCGGGAGATCGACCTGTCCCGGTCCGTGAACGGCGAGCCGGCCGAGTTCTCGGAATGGCGCTGGGAGCGCCTCGCCGCCCTGCCCGACCTGGTGGTCCCGTTCAAACGGGACATCTACCGGGCGGTAGCGGAGGAATTCCGCCGCTTCGCGACCTGACCGGGCCGCCTCACTCCGGGCCGGCGCCCGCAAGCAGCGTCCGGGCCGCCTCCGGGGCCTCCTCGGGCGGGACGGCGTGCCAGCCGGGCATCTGGTGGCGGAACCAGGTGACTTGGCGCTTGGCATAGGCGCGGGTATCGGCCTGGCCGCGCCGCACCGCCTCGTCCAGCGACATCTCGCCCCGCAGATGGCCGAGCAGCGCCGGCACCCCGTGCGCCCGCATCACCGGCAGGGCCGGATCGAGCCCCCGGGCGCCGAGCCGGCGCACCTCGTCCAGCGCCCCAGCCTCGACCATGGCCACGAAACGCCGGTCGATCCGCTCCCGCAGCGTTTCTCGCGCAGGTGAGAGGAACAGCCCGCGCCAGCGGCGGCGGGCCAGCCATCCGGGTCGGCGCGCGCCCTGCAGGGAGGCGAGCGGTTGGCCGGTCGCTTCCAGCACCTCGAGCGCCCGCAGCACGCGCTGCCGGTCGCTCGGCCGCAGCCGGGCGGCC
>NZ_JAQGKF010000057.1 GCF_028290205.1 Enterovirga sp.
TCTGCTCGCCGAGCCACATCAGGAACATGGTGCCGCCGGTCAGGGAGATGACCGTGGAGATCAGGAAGAACGGCCCGGGATCCTGGACGATGTTGCCCGAGGCTTGCAGCCCGACCGCGATACCCCAGGACTGGAACACGGCCAGCACCACGGTGATGTAGCGGGTGTACTGGTTGATGACCTTGCGGCCGGATTCGCCCTCCTTCTTCAGCGCCTCCAGCGTCGGCACCACGGAGGTGAGGAGCTGGATGATGATGGAGGCCGAGATATACGGCATGATGTTCAGGGCGAAGATGGCCATCCGCTCGACGGCGCCGCCCGAGAACATGTTGAACAGGCCGAGCACGCCTCCGCTGGCCTGCTGGAAGCTCTGCTTCAGGGCTTCGGTGTTGATGCCCGGCAGCGGGATGTAGGTGCCGAGCCGGAAGACCAGCAGCGCGCCGAGCGTGAACCAAATCCGCTTCTTCAGCTCATCGGCCTTGGCGATGGCGCCGAAATTTAGGTTGGAGGCGAGCTGCTCGGCTGCGGATGCCATGGTGAAATCCTGCAAGGCGGCCGCAACGAGGACCGCCCGATCCTCGGGCCGTAGATGGCCCAGTCGTCCGGCGGGCTCAAGCCCGGCCGCCCGGACCTGTGGTCACGCCTGCGTCCGACGGGGCAGGGCCGATCCAGGCATGCGCCTGGACGGCCAAGGCCCGGGGCAAGGACGTTGCCGCCAGGCGGAACGGCCGGGCGAACCCGGCCGTCAGCCGGGTCAGGCTTCGGCAGCAGCCTCGGGCGCGGCGGCGCCGAGCAGCTTCAGCGAACCGCCGGCCCGTTCGATCGCTTCGGCGGCGGTGCGGGACGCGCCCGCCACCTCGAAGGTGAGCTTCGCGGTGAGCTCGCCCTGGCCGAGAATCCGGACGCCGTCGCGCGGCTTCGACACGATCCCGGCAGCGACCAGCGCCTCGACCGTCACGGTCGAGCCGACCTCGAGCTTGCCGGCATCCACGGCGATCTGGATGCGGCCGAGATTGACCTCGTTGTAGCTCTTCGCGTTCGGGGGCGTGAAGCCCCGCTTGGGCAGGCGGCGATGCAGAGGCATCTGGCCGCCTTCGAACCCCTTGATGGCGACGCCGGTGCGGGCCTTCTGACCCTTGACGCCCCGGCCGCCGGTCTTGCCCTTGCCCGACCCGATGCCGCGACCGACCCGCATCCGGTTCTTGGTCGCACCCTCGTTGTCGCGGATTTCGTTCAGCTTCATGGATGCCTCCTCAGCTGCGCGAGCGCGGCGCGTCGTCAACGACGCGGACGAGGTGCTTCACGGTCTCGATCATGCCGCGGGTCGCGGAATTATCGGGCAGCGTGGAGCGGCGGTGCAGACGGTTCAGCCCGAGCCCGATCAGGGTCTGGCGCTGGTTGCCCCGGCGGCGGATCGGCGAACCGATCTGCTCGACGGTGACGGTTCCGTTGGTGGTCTCAGCCATGGTCCCGGCCCTCACGCATCTGCGCCAGCGCCGTCCGACAGGTCGGCATGGCGGCGACGGGACTGAAGGGTCGAGACCTTGAGGCCGCGACGGGCCGCGACGGCGCGCGGCGAATCCTCGTTCTTGAGGGCGTCGAAGGTCGCCCGGACGAGGTTGTAGGGGTTGGACGAGCCGAGCGACTTGGCAACCACGTCCTGCATGCCGAGCGTCTCGAACACGGCCCGCATCGGACCGCCCGCGATGATGCCGGTGCCCTGGGGGGCAGCCCGCAGGATCACCTTGCCGGCGCCATGGCGGCCGTTGACGTCGTGATGCAGCGTGCGACCCTCGCGGAGCGCCACGCGGACCAGGCCGCGCTTGGCGGCTTCGGTCGCCTTGCGGATGGCCTCGGGAACCTCACGGGCCTTGCCGTGACCGAAGCCGACGCGGCCCTTCTGATCGCCGACGACGACGAGCGCGGCGAAGCCGAAGCGACGCCCGCCCTTCACCACCTTGGCGACGCGGTTGATGTGGACGAGCTTGTCGACGAACTCGCTGTCCCGCTCCTCGCGGTTGTCGCGGCGGTCGCGGTTCGGACGGCCCCCGCCGCCGGAATGAGGTTCTCTTGCCATCTGCTATCCCGTCTGAACTTGGCGCGGGCGGCGGCCCGCTCGCTTTGACGTGTGTTGCTCTGTGACCGCCGTCAGAACTCGAGTCCGCCCTCGCGGGCGGCGTCGGCCAGGGCCTTGACCCGGCCGTGGTAGATGTAGCCCGAACGGTCGAAGACCACCCGGGTCACGCCCGCCGCTGCGGCGCGCTCGGCCACGAGACGGCCGATTTCGCGAGCCGCCGCCACGTCGGCGCCCGTCTTCAGCGAGCTGCGCAGATCCTTCTCCAACGTCGAGGCGGCCGCGAGCGTGCGGCCCTCGGCGTCGTCGATGACCTGGGCGTAGATCTGCTTGGACGAGCGGAAGACGGAGAGGCGCGGACGCCCGTTCGCGACCTTGCGGATCGCGCGTCTGACGCGCGCCTTGCGGCGCGCCTCGACGCCCTGCTTCTGAGCCATGATGCGCCTCGCTTACTTCTTCTTGCCTTCCTTACGGAAGATGAACTCGCCCGCGTATTTCACGCCCTTGCCCTTGTAGGGCTCCGGACCGCGATAGTCGCGAATTTCCGCGGCCGTCTGGCCGACCTTCTGACGGTCGATCCCGGCGATCACGATTTCGGTCGGGCGCGGCACCGTCACGGTGATGCCGGCCGGGACCTCGTAATCCACGTCGTGGCTGTAGCCGAGCGACAGCTTCAGCACCTTGCCGGCCAGAGCCGCCCGGTAACCGACGCCGTTGATCTCGAGCCGCTTCTCGAACCCCTTCGAGACACCCTCGACCAGGTTCGCGACCTGGGCCCGGGACATGCCCCAGCGAGCGCGCGCCGCCTTGGACTGGTCACGCGGCTCAACCGAGACCGCGCCGTCCTTCATGGCGACGTTCACCTCGTCCGGGACCCGGAAGGACAACTCGCCCTTCTGGCCCGTGACCTTCACCATCTGCCCGTCGACGCTCGCCGATACACCCGACGGCACCACGACCGGCTTCTTGCCTACGCGAGACATCCTCGCCTCCTCGTTCCTGTTCGCGGGATGCCGGTCAGAAAACCTGGCACAGCACTTCGCCGCCGACGTTCTTTTCGCGGGCCTCGTGATCGGCCATGACGCCCTGGGGCGTCGACACGATCACCACGCCGAGACCGTCCGCGACCCGCGGCAGCGTGTCGACGGAGGAGTAGACGCGACGGCCGGGCTTCGACACCCGCGAGATGCGCCGGATCACCGGCTCGCCCTCGTGGTATTTCAGCTCGATCAGGAACTCCGAGCGGCCGTTGCCGTAATCGGTGGTGCCGTAATCGCGGATGTAGCCTTCCGCCTTGAGCACGTCGAGCACGCGGGCCCGGAGCTTGGAGCCCGGGGTCGCGACCGTGTTCCGCTTGCGCATCTGCGCGTTGCGGATGCGGGTCAGCATATCACCGAGAGGATCGTTCATCGACATTTTCGGTCCTCCCTTACCAGCTCGACTTAACGAGGCCGGGGATCAATCCCTGCGAGCCGAGCTCGCGGAGCGCGATCCGGGACATGCCGAGCTTGCGATAATAGGCGCGCGGCCGGCCTGTGATCTCGCAGCGGTTGCGGATCCGGGTCGGGGCGGAGTTGCGGGGCAGCTCCGCCAGCCGAATGCGGGCCTCGAACCGCTCCTCCATAGACAGCGATTGGTCGTTCGCCGTCTCGCCGAGCTGCGCGCGCTTGGCCGCGTAGGTCGCAACCATCTTGCGCCGCCGCTTGTTCTTCTCGATCGAGCTCTTCTTCGCCATGTGTCGTCTCTCTCCGGTGTCCGCGTCTGACGGTCGCCTCAGGCGGCCGTCACTGCCGGAACGGGAAGTTGAAGTGCTTGAGGAGCGCCCGGGCCTCATCATCGGTCCGGGCCGTGGTCGCGATGATCACGTCCATGCCCCAGATCTGCTCGGCCTTGTCGTAGTTGATCTCGGGGAACACGAGGTGCTCCTTGATCCCGAGCGCGTAATTGCCGCGCCCGTCGAAGCTGCGCGGGTTCAGCCCCCGGAAGTCCCGCACCCGCGGCAGTGCCACGGTCACGAGCCGGTCCAGGAATTCGTACATGCGCGCCTTGCGGAGCGTCACCTTGGCGCCGATCGGCATGTTCTCGCGCACCTTGAAGGTGGCGATGGCCTTCCGGGCCCGGGTGATGACCGGCTTCTGGCCGGCGATCAGCGCGAGGTCCGCGGCCGCAACCGAAGCCTTCTTGGAATCGGCCGTGGATTCACCCACGCCCATGTTCAGCACGATCTTCTCGATGCGGGGAACCTGCATCGGGTTCGCGTAGCCGAATTCCTCGGTCAGCTTCGCCCGGATCACCTCGTCGTAGTGCAGGCGCAGGCGCGGCACGTAGCCGTCCGGCAGGCCGCTGTTCTGGCCGCCCTCGCTGTTGCTGTCGGCCTGCCCGGCCTTGGGTGCCTTAGCCATCGATCGGATCTCCGGAGCGCTTGGCGAACCTGATCTTGCGGCCGTCTTCGAGGACCCGGAAGCCGACGCGGGTCGGCTTGCCGTCCTTGGGATCGGCCACGGCCAGGTTCGAGAGGTGGATCGACGCCTCCTTGGAGATGATCCCGCCCTCCTGATTCATGGTCTGCTTCTGGTGCTTCTTGACGATGTTGACGCCGCGCACGAGGGCGCGCTCGTCCTTCGGCATCACCTGGATGACCTCGCCCGTCCGGCCCTCATCGCGGCCGGTCAGAACGACCACCTTGTCACCCTTCTTGATCTTCGCCGCCATCACAGCACCTCGGGCGCGAGCGAGATGATCTTCATGTGGTTCTTGGCCCGGAGTTCGCGGGGCACGGGCCCGAAGATACGGGTCCCGACCGGCTCCTTCTGGTTGTTGATCAGCACGGCCGCATTGCTGTCGAACCGGATCACCGAGCCGTCCGGACGCTTGATGTCCTTGGCGGTGCGAACGACGACCGCCTTCATGACGTCGCCCTTCTTCACGCGGCCGCGCGGAATGGCCTCCTTGATGGACACTACGATGATGTCGCCCACCCCGGCGTATTTCCGCTTCGACCCGCCGAGCACCTTGATGCACATCACACGACGCGCACCCGAATTGTCGGCGACGTCCAGATTGGTCTGCATCTGGATCATGACCCAAACCCTTTCTCTGTCTCAGGCGGTTTCCCGCGGAACGCAGGACTGCGCCTGACGGAGGTCTCACGCCTCCAAGTTCATCGATTATTGGGCCGGGTGCGCCGAGGCGAACCGATCCCACGTTCAAGCCCGATGCCGTCCCGCCCCGTCAGGCGGGTCGGGAGAGTTCGGCCCGGCGCGGAGCGCCTGGTGCTGCGCGCCGCCCGGAGTTCTGCGGCCTCAGCCGAGGCCGACGGCGGCCTTGGCCCGGTTGACGACGTTGCCGACGGCCTCGGTCACCGTGTCGACGATGCCCCCGCCCGACGCAGTCCCCTCCGCCTGGACCAGCTTCCAGGTCTTGGTCTTGGAGAACGGCCGCGACTCCTGGATCTGAACGATCTGGCCCGTCTTGGCCGAATTGTTCTCGTCGTGAGCGTGGTAGTTCTTCGACCGCCGCACCGTCTTCTTCAGCACCGGATGGGTGAAGCGGCGCTCCACCTTGACCACGATGGTCTTGTCCGTCTTGTCGCTGACGACGACGCCCTGCAATACGCGCTTCGGCATGGATTGTCTCCTCAGGCGCCGGCCGCCGGGGCGGCTGCGGCCTCGGACTTGGCGGCGAGGCGCTGCCGGCTCTGCAGCGTCTTGATGCGGGCGATGTCGCGCCGCACGATGCGGACGCGCGAGGTGTTCTCGAGCTGGCCCGTCGCGCGCTGGAAGCGCAGGTTGAACTGCTCCTTCTTGAGCGACAGGAGCTCCTCCTGCAACTGATCGGCGGACAGCCGATTCAGGTCGTCGAAGCGCTGCTTGGTCTTCATCACCCCTACTCCGCGATGCGCTGCACGAAGCGCGTGCGCACCGACAGCTTGGCCGCGCCGAGACGGAGCGCCTCGCGGGCAATCTCCTCCGACACACCGTCGACTTCGAACATGATCCGGCCGGGCTTCACCCGGGCGGCCCAGAATTCTGGCGCGCCCTTGCCCTTGCCCATGCGGACCTCGGTCGGCTTCGACGAGACCGGCACGTCCGGGAAGATGCGGATCCAGACCCGACCCATACGCTTCATCTCGCGGGTGATCGCGCGGCGAGCCGCCTCGATCTCCCGCGCATTGACGCGCTCCGGCTCCAGGCATTTCAGCCCGTATTGGCCGAAATTCAAGTCGGTGCCGCCCTTCGCAGTGCCGTGGATACGGCCTTTGAACTGCTTGCGGAACTTCGTCTTTTTGGGTTGCAGCATGGCAATCTACCTATCGGTCTGCGAGCGGCCTCAGGCCGCCTGCTCGGCCGCGCGGCGCCCGGTCGACCGTGCACCGGCCTCCTCGTTCATCCGCTTGTCCTGGGCCATGGGGTCGTGTTCGAGAATCTCGCCCTTGCAGATCCAAACCTTGATGCCGCAGGTGCCGTATGTCGTGAACGCAGTCGCCGTGCCGTAATCGACGTCGGCCCGCAGCGTGTGCAGCGGCACCCGCCCTTCGCGGTACCATTCCATGCGGGCGATTTCGGCCCCGCCGAGGCGGCCCGAGCAATTGATCCGGATGCCCTGGGCGCCCAGACGCATCGCCGATTGCACGGCGCGCTTCATGGCGCGCCGGAAGGCCACGCGGCGCTCGAGCTGCTGGGCGATGGAATCGGCGACCAGAACCGCATCGACCTCGGGCTTGCGCACCTCGACGATGTTGATGGTCACCTCAGCCTTGGTCATCTTGCCGACCAGCTTACGGAGCTTGTCGATATCGGCGCCCTTTTTGCCGATCACGACGCCGGGCCGGGCCGAGTGGATCGTGACCCGGCACTTCCGGTGCGGGCGCTCGATCACGATCTTCGACACCGCCGCCTGCTTCAGCTGCTTTGCCAGCATGGCCCGGATGGCCATATCCTCGTGCATGAGCCGCGCATACTCGCCCTTGCGGGCAAACCAGCGCGAATCCCAAGTCCGGTTGATGCCGAGCCGAAGCCCGATCGGGTTGACTTTCTGACCCATGATGTCCTCAGGCCGCTTGGGCTTGGACTTCGCGAACCACGATCGTCAGGTTCGAGAAGGGTTTCAGGATTCGGGCCCCGCGGCCGCGAGCGCGGGCGTGGAAACGCTTGAGCACCAGCGCCTTGCCGACGAAGGCCTCGCTGACGACCAGATCGTCCACGTCGAGATCGTGGTTGTTCTCGGCGTTGGCGATGGCGCTTTCCAGGCACTTGCGCACCTCGGTCGAGATCCGCTTACGCGAGAACTCGAGGTCGGCGAGCGCGGCCGCCACCTTCTTGCCCCGGATCATCTGGGCAACAAGGTTCAGCTTCTGCGGGGACACGCGCAGCATCCGGGCGACGGCCTTAGCCTCGTTCTCCGGAAGCGCGCGGGGGGTGGCGACTTTGCCCATCTCTAGCGCCTCTTCGCCTTCTTGTCCGCCGCGTGGCCGGCGAAGGTGCGGGTCGGCGAGAACTCGCCGAACTTGTGCCCCACCATCTCCTCGCTGACATACACGGGGATATGCTTGTGGCCGTTATAGACCCCGAACGTCAGACCCACGAACTGCGGCAGGATCGTGGAGCGGCGGCTCCAGATCTTGATCACCTCGTTGCGGGTCGAGCCGCGCGCGGCGTCGGCCTTCTTCAAGAGGTAGCCGTCGACGAACGGCCCCTTCCAGATCGAACGTGCCATGACGGCGTCAGCCCTTCTTCTTGCGCGCGTGGCGGGACGAGACGATGAACGTGTCGGTCCGCTTATTCGAACGCGTCTTCTTGCCCTTGGTCGGAAGACCCCAAGGCGTCACGGGATGGCGGCCGCCGGAGGTGCGGCCTTCGCCGCCGCCATGCGGGTGGTCGATCGGGTTCATGGTGACGCCGCGGTTATGCGGCTTCACGCCAAGCCAGCGGTTACGGCCGGCCTTACCCATCGAAGTGTTCATGTGGTCGGGGTTCGAGACCGCGCCCACCGTCGCGTAGCACTGGCCATGGACCAGCCGCTGCTCGCCCGAATTCAGCCGCACCGAGACGTAGCCCTGGTCGCGCCCGACGATCTGAGCGTAGTTCCCGGCCGAGCGGGCCATGGCACCGCCCTTGCCGATCTTGAGCTCGACGTTGTGCACGATCGTGCCCACCGGCATGTTGCCGACCGGCATGGCGTTGCCCGGCTTGATGTCCACATTGTCGCCCGACACGACCGTGTCGCCGGCCGCGAGACGCTGCGGCGCGATGATATAGGACAGTTCGCCGTCTGGATACTTGAGCAGGGCGATAAAGGCGGTGCGGTTCGGATCATACTCGATCCGTTCCACGCTCGCGACCTCGCCGGCATGGCCCCGCCGCTTGAAATCGACGTAGCGGTAGGTCTGCTTGTGACCGCCGCCCCGGAACCGGACCGTGATCCGGCCGCGATTGTTGCGGCCGCCCGAGGAATGCTTGCCCTCGGTCAGCTGCTTCACCGGCTTGCCCTTGTAGAGCTCGCTCCGGTCGACGATCACCAGCTGGCGCAGGCCAGGCGTGATCGGCTTGAAGGTCTTCAGTGCCATGACGCTGTCCTCAGAGCCCCGTCGTGACGTCGATCGATTCGCCGTCGGCGAGGGTGACGATCGCCTTCTTCACGTCGGCGCGGCGACCCTTGCGGCCGCGGAAGAACTTCTCCTTGCCCTTGGTCACGAGCGTGTTCACGGCCATGACCTTGACGTCGAAGAGGCGTTCAACGGCCTCCTTGATCTGGGGCTTGGTCGCGTCCGGGGCGACCCGGAACACCACCTTGTTGAAGTCCGACTGGTTCGTGGCCTTCTCGGTGATAACCGGGCTCACGATGACGTCGTAGTGACGGGGTTCCGGGTTCATGCGAAGCGCGCCTCCAGCGCATCGACGGCGGCCCTCGTCAGCACGAGGGTGTCGCGCCGGAGGATGTCGTAGACATTGATGCCCTGCACCGGCAGGACGTCGACATTCGGCAGGTTGCGGGCGGCGAGGCCGAAATTGGTGTCGACCTCGGCTCCCGAGATGATCAGCGCGGAGCGGAGCCCCATCTGGCCAAACCGCTCCTTCAGGGCCGCGGTCTTGGGCTCCGTCAGGGTCGCGTCGTCCACCACGATCAGGGTCTGGGCCTTCGCCTTCGCCGAGAGCGCGTGGCGGAGCGCGAGCGCCCGCACCTTCTTGGGCAGGTCATGCTCGTGCGAGCGGACCTGCGGGCCGAAGGCGCGTCCGCCGCCGCGGAACTGCGGCACGCGGGCCGAGCCGTGGCGGGCGTTGCCGGAGCCCTTCTGCTTGTAGAGCTTCTTGCCCGTGCGCCAGATCTCGGCGCGGTTCTTCACCGCGTGAGTTCCCGCACGACGCTTGGCGAGCTGCCAGCGCACCATGCGGGCCAGGATGTCGGGCCGCGGCTCGAGACCGTAGATCTCGTCCGCGAGCTCGACCGAGCCCGAGGCGTCGCCGCCGAAGGATTGCAGGTCGAGCTTCATCACGCGTTCTCCTCGGCGCCGGCCTCGGTCGCCGGGGCGGCCTCGGTCACAGCCGCGCCCGCGCCATTGCGAAACTTGCCCGGCATCGGCAGATCGGCCGGCGGCTTCCGCTTCACAGCATCCCGCACAAAGATCCAGCCCCCAGCATGGCCGGGAACCGCGCCTTCAACCAGAATCAGGCCGCGCTCCACATCGGTGCGGACCACACGCAGGTTCTGCGTGGTCACCCGCTCGACGCCGAGGTGACCCGGCATCTTCTTGTTCTTGAAGGTCTTGCCCGGATCCTGACGGCCGCCCGTGCCGCCGATCGAGCGGTGCGAAACGGAGACACCGTGCGTCGCCCGGAGGCCGCCGAAGTTCCACCGCTTCATGCCGCCGGCGAAGCCCTTGCCGAGCGTCGTGCCGGTGACGTCGACGAACTGGCCGGCCACGAAATGGTCCACCGTGATCTCGGACCCGACCGGGATCACCCCGTCCTCGGACACCCGGAACTCGGCGAGCTTCCGCTTCGGCTCGACCTGGGCCACGGCGAAGTGGCCGCGCTCGGCGCGCGACACGTTCTTCACTTTGGCCGTGCCGACGCCGACCTGGAGCGCCACGTAGCCGTTCTTTTCCATCGTGCGATGGCCGACCACTTGGCACTTATCGACCTTGAGCACGGTCACGGGGACGTGCTCGCCCGCATCGGTGAAGATGCGGGTCATGCCGACCTTCTGTGCAATCACGCCTGAGCGCATGGTTCTCGTTCCTCGGAACGTATCTTCAAGAAGCTCTGAACCCACCGGCTCAGAGCTTGATCTCCACGTCGACACCCGCCGCCAGGTCGAGCTTCATCAGCGCGTCCACGGTCTGGGGAGTCGGATCGACGATGTCGAGAACCCGCTTATGCGTGCGCATCTCGAACTGCTCGCGCGACTTCTTGTCGATGTGCGGCGAGCGGTTGACCGTGAAGCGCTCGATCCGGGTCGGAAGCGGGATCGGCCCGCGCACCTGCGCGCCGGTCCGCTTGGCCGTCGACACGATCTCGCGCGTCGAGGCGTCAAGGACGCGGTGGTCGAAGGCTTTCAGCCGGATGCGGATATTCTGGTTCATGGTCTCATCTTCTTGGCGTCATCACCGGGCGGGGCAGCCGCGGCGAGCGGCTGCGCAGGTTTGTCCCGGTGACCTCGACAGAGGGGCCGCGACCTTCGGATCGAAGTGGCCGGGACGAACCCCGGCCACGACAAGCGGGAGGCTTACTCGACGATGCTGGCGACGACGCCGGCGCCGACGGTGCGACCGCCCTCGCGGATGGCGAAGCGGAGCTTCTCTTCCATGGCGATCGGCACGATCAGCGTCACGTCCATGGTCACGCTGTCGCCCGGCATCACCATTTCGGTGCCTTCCGGCAGCGTGCAGACGCCGGTCACGTCCGTGGTCCGGAAGTAGAACTGCGGCCGGTAGTTGGTGAAGAACGGGGTGTGACGTCCGCCCTCTTCCTTGGTCAGGATGTAGGCCTCGGCCATGAAGCGCGTGTGCGGCTTCACCGAACCCGGCTTGCAGACGACCTGGCCGCGCTCGACGTCCTCACGCTTGGTGCCGCGGAGCAGCACGCCCACGTTGTCGCCGGCCTGACCCTGGTCGAGCAGCTTGCGGAACATCTCGACGCCCGTGACCGTGGTGGTCTGGGTGGCCCGGATGCCGACGATCTCGACCGTCTCGCCGACCTTGATGATGCCGCGCTCGACGCGGCCGGTCACGACCGTGCCGCGGCCCGAGATCGAGAACACGTCCTCGATCGGCATCAGGAACGGCAGGTCAACCGGACGCTCCGGCTGCGGGATGTACTCGTCGACCGTCTTCATCAGAGCGAGCACGGCCTCGCGGCCGATCTCGGGCTTCTTGTCCTCGAGCGCCATCAGGGCCGAGCCCTTGGTGATCGGGATGTCGTCGCCCGGGAACTCGTACTTCGACAGGAGCTCGCGAACCTCGAGCTCGACGAGCTCCAGAAGCTCCTCGTCGTCGACCATGTCGACCTTGTTCAGGAACACCACCAGAGCCGGCACGCCGACCTGACGAGCGAGCAGGATGTGCTCACGGGTCTGGGGCATCGGGACATAGGCAGCCGACACGACCAGGATCGCGACATCCATCTGGGCGGCACCGGTGATCATGTTCTTCACGTAGTCGGCGTGGCCGGGGCAGTCGACGTGCGCGTAGTGGCGGTTCGCCGTCTCGTACTCGACGTGCGCCGTCGAGATCGTGATGCCGCGGGCCTTCTCTTCAGGAGCCTTGTCGATCTGGTCGTAGGCCGTGAAGGTCGCGCCACCGGACTCGGCCAGCACCTTGGTGATTGCAGCCGTCAGCGAGGTCTTGCCGTGGTCGACGTGACCGATCGTGCCGATGTTGCAATGCGGCTTGTTGCGCTCGAATTTCGACTTGGCCATTTTTTTATCCTACCTTCCCAGTCGGATGCGGGGTGCCGGCGCGGCTTGCGCACCGGCGTGTTTCAATGATCAGGCGTACTTCGCGACGACCTTTTCGGCCTCGCCGCGCGGTACTTCCTCATAATGGTCGAACTGCATCGTGAAGGTCGCCCGTCCCTGGGAGAAGGACCGCAGCGTGTTCACGTAGCCAAACATGTTGGCGAGCGGCACCATCGCGTTCACGACATTCGCGTTGCCGCGCATGTCCTGGCCCTGGATCTGGCCACGCCGAGAGTTCAGGTCGCCGATGACGCCACCGGTATACTCCTCCGGCGTCACAACTTCCACCTTCATGACGGGCTCGAGCAGCACCGAGTGGCCCTTCTGCAGCGCCTCCCGCATGGCGGCTCGCGAGGCGATCTCGAAGGCCAGCGCCGAGGAGTCGACCTCGTGGAAGGCGCCGTCCACCAGCTGCACCTTCACGTCGACCACCGGGAAGCCGGCCAGAATGCCGGCACCCATGACCGAGTTGAGGCCCTTTTCGACCCCCGGGATGTACTCCTTGGGGACCGAGCCGCCGATGACCTTCGACTCGAACTCGAAGCCCTTGCCCGGTTCGTTCGGCTCGACCACCAGCTTGACCCGCGCGAACTGCCCGGTGCCGCCCGTCTGCTTCTTGTGGGTGTAGTCGATCTCGGCCCGGCGCGTGATCTTCTCGCGATAGGCGACCTGCGGCGCGCCGATATTGGCATCCACTTTGTAGGTGCGGCGCAGAATGTCGATCTTGATGTCCAGGTGCAGCTCGCCCATCCCCTTGAGGATGGTCTGGCCGCTCTCCTGGTCGGTCGACACCCGGAAGGACGGGTCCTCGGCGGCGAGCTTCGCCAGCGCGAGACCGAGCTTCTCCTGGTCGGCCTTCGACTTCGGCTCGACCGCGATCTCGATGACGGGTTCCGGGAACTCCATCTTCTCGAGAATCACGGGCTTCTGGACGTCGCACAGCGTGTCGCCGGTGCGGACTTCCTTGAGACCCGCGAGAGCGACGATGTCGCCGGCGAAAGCCTCCTTGATGTCCTGCCGGTCGTTGGCGTGCATCAGCAGCATCCGGCCCACGCGCTCTTTCTTGTCGCGGGTCGAATTCAGGATGCCCGTGCCGGATTCCACCTTGCCCGAATAGACGCGGCAGAACGTGATCGTGCCGACGAACGGATCGTCCATGATCTTGAAGGCGAGCATGGAGAACGGATCGCTGTCGATCGCATGACGCTCGATCGGCAGCTCGGTGTAGGGATCGATGCCGGAGATCGATTCACGATCTGCCGGAGAGGGCAGGTAATCGACCACGGCGTCGAGCAGGGGCTGCACGCCCTTGTTCTTGAAGGCCGAGCCACACAGGACGGGATGGAACGCCCGGCGCTGCACGGCCGTGCGGACCAGCCGACGCATGGTGGCCTCGTCCGGCTCGGTGCCGTCCAAGTAGGCCCCCATCGCGACGTCGTCCATCTCGACGCAGGCTTCCACCAGCTTGACGCGGTACTCGACGGCCTGGTCCCGGAGTTCGGCCGGGATCTCGACCTCGTCGTAGTTGGCGCCGAGGGCCTCGCCCGACCACACGATCGCCTTCATCTTGATGAGGTCGATCACGCCCTGGAAATTGCTCTCCGAGCCGATGGGCAGCTGCAGGCACACGGGCTTGCCGGCCACGCGGTCGATGATGTCGGCCACGCAGCGGAAGAAGTCGGCGCCGATCTTGTCCATCTTGTTGACGAACACGACGCGCGGCACGTCATACTTGTCGGCCTGCCGCCACACCGTCTCGGTCTGCGGCTCCACGCCCTGGTTGCCGTCCAGCACGCAGACGGCGCCGTCGAGCACACGCAGAGACCGCTCCACCTCGATCGTGAAATCGACGTGGCCGGGGGTGTCGATGATGTTCAGACGCTTGTCGCGCCAAAAACAGGTGGTCGCAGCGGAGGTGATCGTGATGCCACGCTCCTGCTCCTGCTCCATCCAGTCCATGGTGGCGGCGCCCTCATGGACCTCGCCAATCTTATGGGACTTTCCGGTGTAGTAGAGGATCCGCTCGGTCGTCGTCGTCTTCCCGGCATCAATGTGGGCCATGATGCCGAAGTTGCGATAATCCTCGATCGCGTGGGTGCGGGGCATGATCTTCGCTCCTAACCTTCTGCCTTACCAGCGGTAATGCGAGAAGGCGCGGTTGGCCTCGGCCATCCGGTGCGTGTCTTC
Organism: Enterovirga sp.; assembly: GCF_028290205.1. GTDB lineage: Bacteria > Pseudomonadota > Alphaproteobacteria > Rhizobiales > Beijerinckiaceae > Enterovirga. Next base: position 14,216 of record NZ_JAQGKF010000057.1, read on the forward strand.
GCGTTTCTTGACGGCGTTGCCGCGATTGTTCGCAGCGTCGAGCAGCTCGGCCGACAGCCGGTCCACCATGGTGCGGTCGTTGCGCGACCGCGCCGCCTGGATCAGCCACCGGATGGCCAGCGCCTGGCGACGCTCCGGCCGAACCTCGACCGGCACCTGGTAGGTGGCGCCGCCGACGCGGCGGGACCGCACCTCGATGGCCGGCGCGACATTGTCGAGCGCAGCCCGGAACACCTCGATGGGGTTCGCGCGGGCCCGGCCCTCGACGATGTCGAGCGCGCCGTACACGATGCGCTCAGCCGTCGACTTCTTTCCCTCGTACATGATCGAGTTCATGAACTTGGTCACGACGACGTCGCCGAACTTCGGGTCCGGGATGATCTCGCGCTTCTCTGCCTTGTGGCGGCGGGACATGTCCTGCTCCGGTCATCTCTTCGAGGGATCGCCGGGGACCTTCCCGACCATCTCGCTCCGTCGCCGTGGTGGCCGGGCTGTCCCGGCCGCCCCGAACGGGGAGCCATTGTTCGTCTGATCCCAGGGGCGAACCCCGGGGACGGGCGGGCTGAGCCCGGCTTACTTCGGCCGCTTGGCGCCGTACTTGGACCGGCGCTGCTTCCGGTTCTTGACGCCCTGCGTGTCGAGCACGCCGCGCAGGATGTGATAACGCACGCCGGGCAAGTCCTTCACGCGGCCGCCGCGGATCATCACCACCGAGTGTTCCTGAAGGTTGTGACCTTCACCCGGGATGTAGCCGATGACCTCGTAGCCGTTGGTCAGCCGGACCTTGGCGACCTTACGGAGCGCCGAGTTCGGCTTCTTCGGCGTCGTCGTATAGTCGCTCGTGCAGACGCCGCGCTTCTGCGGGCACGCGTCCAGCGCCGGGACCTTGTTCCGGCTCGCCGGCACCGTCCGCGGCTTGCGGATCAACTGGCTGATCGTCGGCATCCTGCCCTCTTCACGGGGACCACCAAGGCGGCCCGAATCTCTGGTGACCTGCCTCGCGCACAGGTCCGAACGACGAAAACCGCGCCGAACGCCCGAGGGCGCCTGGTCGCGAAATGCGCAGAGGACCAGCCCGGTTGCCCGAACGGGTCGTGCTTGCCATGCCGGCCCGAAGGTCGGCCTGTACTCGCTAAAGACAACAGCGTCTAAGCTCGATCCATCGAACCGTGGCGGTTCGATCCGCGAGACTTACAGCCTGCCGTGGATGACGGGCTATCTAGCGGCCGACTCGCCGCCCGTCAACCTCATCCACAAGAGATCGGACAAGAGATCGACAGGGCGGCGCCCCTTGTTGTTCTCCCGGTCAGGCGACGCGGTCGCCTTTCTTCACCTGGACGGCGCGGTTATCCGCGGCCGGCAGCATCTTGGCCGGGTCGCGCGTCACCACCACGTCGATCACGACGGGGCCCTTGGTCCGCATGGCCCGTTCCAGCGCCGGTCCCACCTCCTCCGGCCGCTCCACCCGGATGCCGGTGCAGCCGAGCGCCTCGGCCACCCGGGCGTAGTTGGTCTCGGCCAGGTCCGAGGCATGGTAGGCGCCCGGTCCATACATGAGGTGCTGCAGGGCCTTCACATAGCCCGAGGCGGCGTTGTTCACGACCACCACCGCGAAGGAGAGCTCCATGCGGCGCGCCGTCTCGAGCTCACCCAGCATCATGTTGAAGCCGCCGTCACCCGTGATGCTGACCACGGCCCGCCCGGGCGCCGCCAGGGCCGCCCCCATGGCGCCGGGAAGCCCGTAGCCGATGGATGCGAAGCCGCGGTCGGGCACGAAGCCGCGCCCCGCCTGCTTGGTGTCGAAGAGGAGCCCGCCCCAATGCGCGGCAAAGCCACCATCGGCCAGCAGCACGCCGTCGGCCGGCATCAGGCGGTTCAGCTCGCCCATGAGCCGCCCCATGGAGACGGGCACCTCCTCCGAGGTGTAGCGCTCCTGCGTGCTGTCGCGCCACGCCGCCATGCGGCGGCCGACCTCGGCCAGGTAGCCGCGGCGGCCATCGGCACCCGATTCCCCCGCCAGCGCCTCGTGCAGGTCCTCGATGCCGGCCCGGGCGTCGCCCCACAGCGCCACTTCCGGCCGCACCGTGCGGCCGAATTCCTCGGCCACGATGTCCAGATGCACGAGCCGCGCCCCCCGGGGCGGCACGGTGTAGCGCTTGGTGGCGATCTCGCCGAGCTTGCAGCCGACGGAGAGAACGAGGTCGGCCTCCTCGATCAACCCGTTGGCGATGCGGTCGTAGCGGCCGAACAGACCGGCGGAGACCGGGTCGGTGCAGGGCACCGCGCCCTTGCCGGTCATGGTGTGGGCGACCGGCACCTGGACGTCCCGGGCAAAGGCGGTCAGCGCCTCGGCCGCGCCGGACAGGTGGACGCCGCCCCCGGCCAGGATGATGGGCCGCTTGGCGCCGCGCAGCAGGTCGGCGGCCCGGCGGAGGGCGTCGCGGTCCGGCCGGCAGCGGATGGCGGGCGCGGCCTCGTGGGCCGGGTCGGCCCGCAGGTCGCTGTCGTTGAACGGGAAGGTGGCGTGGCAGATGTCCTCCGGCACGTCGACGACGACCGGCCCGGGCCGGCCGGAGGTCGCCACCAGGAACGCACGGCGCATCAGCTCGGGGATGCGCTCGATCATTTCGATCCGGATCAGCTCCTTGCAGGCCGGCCGCAAGATCTCGGCCTGGCGGGATTCCTGGGTCATGTTCTTCCAGGAATGGAGGCGGTGCGTGTCCCCGACCAGCACCACCATGGGCGTGCCGGCGTTCAGGGCCTCGACCAGCCCCGTGACCAGGTTCGTGGCCCCCGGCCCGAGCGTGGCGTCGGCGAGGCCGACCCGGCCCGACACCTTGGCATAAGCGTCCGCCGCGAAGATGCCGGCCCGCTCGTCGTTGATCAGGTGATGGGCCAGCCCGAGTCGCCGGGCCGCGTCATAGAAGGGCAGAAGCTGGAAGCCGCCCATGCCGAACATGGGCCCGCCCGCAAAGGCCTGAATCATGCGGGCGAGCGCTTCGCCCCCAGTCATCTCGTTAGTGGTCGTCATCGTGAGCTCACCATTGCCGTGACTGCCGCCACGATGTTGTCGGAGGAGACCCTGACCTCGTCCTCGAGGGGCGGCGCGTAGCTGACCGGGATACGGGGTGCGCCGAGCCGGACCGGCGCCGCCCTGAGGTGGCCGTGCAGACGCTGCGCCACGGTGGCGACCACCTCGGCACCGAAGCCGGCGACCGAAACCGATTCCTGGGCGACCAGCAGCCGCCCCGTGCGGCCGACGCTCGCCAGCACGGCCTCCTTGTCCCAGGGCCAAAGCGTGCGCAGGTCGATCAGATCGACCCCGATGCCCTGCCCGGCCAGCACCTCGGCGGCGGTTTCGCAGATTCCGACCTGGGCCGACCAGGAGACGATTGTGCAATCCTCGCCCGCCCGCACCCGGCGGGCCTCGCCGAACGGGATCACGGCCTCGGGGTCGTCCGGCACCTCGCCCTCCAGAGGCCAGAGCCCCTTGTGCTCCATGAAGACGACCGGATCGTCCGACCGGATGGCGCTCTTCAGCAGCCCCTTGAGGCAGGCCGGGGTCGCCGGGCAGACCACCACCAACCCGGGGATGTGGGCATACCAGGCCTCCAGCGACTGTGAATGCTGGGCGGCCGATGAGCGCCACATGCCGATCGGCTCGCGCACCACCAGCGGCACCCGGGTCTGGCCGCCGAACATGTAGCGGGCCTTGGCGGCCTGGTTCACCAGCTCGTCCACGGCGCAGAGCGCGAAATCCGAGAACCGCATCTCGACCACCGGGCGGGTGCCCATCATGGCGGCCCCGACGGCCGCGCCCATGATGCAGCTCTCCGAGATCGGCGCGTCCGAGATGCGCGCCGGCCCGAATTCCTCGACGAGGCCCCGGTACTGGCCGAACACGCCGCCGCGGCCGAGATCCTCGCCCACGGCCCAGACGGTCGGGTCGCGCCGCATCTCCTCGGCCAGCGCGGCCCGGGAGGCGTCCAGATAGGTCATGCGGGACATCAGAAGGCCTCCCGGCGCGGATCGCCCGCGTCCTGCACGTCCCGGAACGCGTCGGCCGCAGGCGGAAAGCCGGTAGCCTTGGCGGTGTCGTAGGCTTGCTTCATCTCGGCGACGGCGGCCTCGCGCAGGCCCACTCCCTCCCCGTCAGCCAGCAGCGCGGCCGCCCGCGTGATCGGATCCTCCTGGCGGCGCGCCTCGACCTCCTCCTTCGGACGGTACAGCGCCGGGTCCGACCCCGTATGGCCGGAGAGCCGGTAGGTATGGGCGTGCAGAAAGCGCGGCCCGCCGCCGGCCCGGATGGCCGCGATCATGTCTCCGGCCGCGGCATCGACCGCCAGGACGTCGTTGCCGTCGACCTCCTCGGCCGCGAGCCCGATGGCCCGGGCCCGGGCCGAGGGGCCGTCGCCGCCGGTCATGCTCTTGGTCCGCGTGGTGGCCGCGAAGCCGTTGTCCTCGCAGACGAACAGGACCGGCAGGTTGAACACCTTGGCCCAGTTCAGCCCCTCCAGGAACGGGCCCCGGTTGATGGCGCCGTCGCCGAACAGGCAGCACACGACCTGATCGCCGCCCTTCAGCTTGACGGCATGCGCGGCCCCGGCCGCGATGACGATGTTGGCGGCCACGACCCCGTTCGCGCCCAGCATGCCGACCTGGAAATCGGCGATGTGCATGGAGCCGCCCTTGCCGCCGCAGGATCCGCCCTCGCGCCCGAACAGCTCGCGCATCATGGGCAGCGGCTCGGCCCCCTTGGCCAGGGTGTGGCCATGCCCGCGATGGGTGGACAGGAGCAGGTCGTCCCGGCGCAGATGGGCGCAGATCCCGACCGCGATCGCCTCCTGGCCGATATAGGGATGGATCGCCCCGAGCACGATCTTGTCGTCGAGCCCGTGCAGGGCCTGCTCCTCGAAGGCCCGGATGCGCCACATCTGGGCGAGGTGCGCAAGCAACCGCGCGCGGTCGAGATTCGGGCGCCGCGCGCCCGCTCCTGAAGATGTCATGTCGCTCACAGCTGGAATAACGGGCCCGACTCCGTGATGCCGCCGTCGACCGCCAGAACGTGGCCAGTCACGTAGGCGGCGTCGTCGGAACACAGAAAGGAGGCGGCGCCCGCGAGTTCGTCGAGGGAGCCGTAGCGGCCGAGCGGCGCGGCGGCGGTGTAGGCCGCGCGGGTCGCGTCGGTGTGGACTTCGCGGGTCATGGGGGTGTCGACCGGCCCCGGCGCGATGGCGTTGACCGTGACGCCGTGCGGCCCGAGTTCGGCCGCCATGACCTTGGTGAGCGTGATCACGCCGCCCTTGGAGGCCCCGTAGGCACAGCGCCCCGGGATGCCCCGCAGCCCGGCCATGGAGGCGATGTTGACGATGCGGCCACGTCCCTTCGGGACCATGCGGGCGGCCGCGGCCTGACCGCACAGAAACACCCCGGTGAGATTGACGGCCAGGATGGCGTTCCATTCCTCCAGCGTGATGTCGAGCATGGGCTTCTGCTGGCCGCGCCCGGCGCAGGCGACCAGCACGTCGAGGCTTCCGAACCGCTCAACCGCGAGGGCCATGGCGGCCTCGACCTCGTCAGGCCGCGTCACGTCGAGCCGCGTGCCGGCCGCCGTGCCGCCCTCGCCCTCGATGGTCCGGGCCACGGTCGCCGCTCCGACCTCGTCGCGGTCGGCCGCCAGCACGGCGAGGCCGTCCCGCGCCAGGCGCCGGCAGATCGCCGCGCCGATGCCGCTCGCGCCGCCGGTGACCACGGCGACCCGCCTCGCTGCGCTCACGCGGCCGCTCCGGCCCGCGCCGCCACCAGTCCGTCGACCCAGGCGCCGAGCCGCATCCCAATTCGGGCGCCGAGCCGCTCGGCGGTCGGGTTCAGGTGGGACAGGACGCCGTCCTCGTAGCAGGAGCGCGCGTCGCCAACCCGGGCCGTGTCGCCCGCCACGGTCGCTCCCGCGATGCCGCGTGCATCGAGATCGGGCAGGCGCGTCCAGCCGGCTCCGTCCCGGCCGCCGCCGGCGTCGTGATAGGTGGCCACCAGCACGCCGTCCGGCACGCTTCGGTCCGGCTGACGCCCGAGCCGCCCGCCATGGGAGCCGGTGACCAGAATGCGGCCGGCATCGTCGGGCTGCCACAGCGACACCGAGTCGATGCCCACCACGAAGGGCTCGCCGGCAAGGTCGCGGAGCACGAAACGGGCCTCGGCCACCGACGGAGGAGGGCCGGACGGCATCGGGGCGGCCCGCATCAGGGCGGCGCATTCCGCCACGCTCTGGCCGGCCGCGCAGCCGAGGGCCGCGGCGGCCGCGTTGACGTGACTGATGCTCCCGTCGTCCAGCATGCCGCCGGCCTCGCCGATGCGGCAGGTCCGGGTGTCGGCGGTGGCAGCCGCGAGGCCGATGCGGTCGAGAAAGGCGAGCGAGCCGATCCCGGCCCTGTCCTTGCCAATGCCGGCATCATTGAGAATGACGGCCCGCACGCCGCCCTTTGCCGCGCAATACCCGGCATAGACGCCGCCATGGGAGCCGCAGACCAGCACGCAGCCGCGATGCACATCGCTCAGCTTGGTGACGGTGTCCGCCAGAATGATGTCGCTCACCCGCGTCGCCCCCGGTCCGGCCACGCGGGGGCGTGCTCCGATCCTGGATCCGAGCGATGCGCCCAACGCGGTCACGGCGTTTCCCGTTGTTTTGCCCAAGCTGAGCAGGGCGGTGCCCCTTGTCAACGGGAGACGGGACGATATCAGACCGTGGCCGGCGCCCTCTCCCGGTACTCGGAGCGCGCGCGCTCGACGTCGGCCAGGCCCGGCAGGCTCGCCTCGTTGCCGAGATGCTGGATGGCGTGTGTGGAGGCGCCGCGCGCGAAGGCGAAGCGCTCCTCCCAGCTCGCCTCCGGCCGGGCCAGATAGGCGTAGACATAGGCGCCGTGGAAGATGTCTCCGGCCCCGTTGGTGTCGATCACCCGCTCGGCCGGAACATCGAGCGCCGGCAGGTGCCGCCGCCGGCCCGCCTCGTCGTACCAGACCATGCCGTCAGCGCCCTGGGTGACGCCGCCGACCCGGCAGCCGCGGGCCTGCAGGTAGTCCAGCATGCCGGAGGCCGAGAGACCCATCTGCTCACACAGGCGCTCGGCCACCACGGCCACGTCCACGAAGGCCAGGAGGTCGTGGGTGTTCGACCGGAGCCCGCCGCCGTCGAGCGAGGTCATGATCCCGGCTTCGCGGCACAGCTTGGCGTAGTGCAGCGCGGCGTCCGGCTGGTGCCCGTCGAGATGCAGCGCCCGGCAGCCGTCGAGACGAAGCGGCGGCACCGGATGCAGGTACGCGTCGTCCCGGCAGCGCACGATGGCCCGGCGGCCGCCGCGCGGCATGATGAAGGAGAGCGAACTCTCCCTGACCTTTCGGTGGTGGACGGAGATGCCGTATTTCGCCGCCATATCCACGAACATGCGGCCGAGCCAGTCATCCGCGACGGAGGACAGGAGATCGGGCGCGATGCCGAGCTTGGCGCAGCAGAAGGCGGCCGTGACCGCGTTGCCGCCGAACGAGATGGCGTAATCCTCGGCCACCATCTTGTCGTCGCCCGTCGGCATCGGCTGGTCGCCGGTCACGAAGGTGACGTCGATATAGCTCTGCCCGATGAACAGCGCGTCCATGCGCATCCTCCCCGGGGCCGTTATGCGGGCTGCCGAGGCGGACGCCAAGGCGGCCCGGCGCGGCCCGGCCACGGCCCGGCACTCCGGGGTGCCGCCCGTCGCCGCGGCCCCCTTCCCTTGGCGCAGGCCGGTCCGGCTGCTATCTCGGCCGGAGAACGCCCCCCGCCTCGAGCGCTTGCGCGCCGGCGGGGACGCGCGCCCGGAATCCCATGACCGCCCAGTCCATCGACAACATCCGCAACTTCTCGATCGTGGCGCATATCGACCACGGCAAGTCGACGCTGGCCGACCGGCTCATCCAGCAGACCGGCACCGTCGCGCTCCGGGACATGAGCGAGCAGATGCTCGACTCGATGGATATCGAGAAGGAGCGCGGCATCACCATCAAGGCGCAGACCGTGCGCCTGGAATACACCGCCCGGGACGGCAAGCTGTACGTCCTCAACCTGATGGACACGCCCGGCCACGTGGATTTCGCCTACGAGGTGTCGCGCTCCCTCGCCGCCTGCGAAGGCTCGCTGCTGGTGGTGGACGCGTCCCAGGGCGTCGAGGCGCAGACACTGGCCAATGTCTACCAGGCGCTGGACGCCAATCACGAGATCGTCCCGGTCCTGAACAAGATCGACCTGCCGGCCGCGGAGCCTGACCGGGTCAAGCAGCAGATCGAGGAGGTGATCGGCCTCGATGCCTCCGAGGCCGTGCCGATCTCGGCCAAGACCGGGCTCGGCATCGATCTCGTGCTCGAGGCGATCGTGACGCGCCTGCCGCCGCCCAAGGGCGATGAAAGCGCGCCCCTCAAGGCCCTGCTCGTGGACAGCTGGTACGACGCCTATCTCGGCGTCGTCGTGCTCGTGCGCATCGTCGATGGCGTGCTCAAAAAGGGCATGAACATCAAGATGATGCGCACCGGCGCCGTGCATGGCGTCGACAAGATCGGCGTGTTCAGGCCCAAGATGCAGGACGTGGAGCGGCTCGGCCCCGGCGAGGTCGGGTTCCTGACCGGCTCGATCAAGGAGGTGGCCGACACCGCGGTCGGCGACACCATCACCGAGGACAAGCGCCAGACCAAGGAAATGCTGCCGGGCTTCAAGCCCGTTCAGGCGGTGGTGTTCTGCGGGTTGTTCCCGGTCGATGCGGCCGAGTTCGAGACCCTGCGGGCCGCCATGGGCCGGCTGCGCCTCAACGACGCGAGCTTCTCCTACGAGATGGAAACCTCGGCCGCGCTCGGCTTCGGCTTCCGCTGCGGCTTCCTCGGCCTGCTGCATCTGGAGATCATCCAGGAGCGGCTCGAGCGCGAGTTCAACCTCGACCTGATCTCGACCGCGCCCTCCGTCGTCTACCATCTGAACATGCGCGACGGCGCCGTGAAGGAGCTGCACAATCCGGCCGACATGCCGGACGTGATGCAGATCCTGTCGATCGAGGAGCCCTGGATCCGCGCCACCATCCTGACGCCGGACGAGTATCTCGGCGGCATCCTGAAGCTGTGCCAGGACCGGCGCGGCGTGCAGATCGACCTCAACTATGTCGGCAAGCGCGCCATGGTCATCTACGACCTGCCGCTGAACGAGGTGGTGTTCGATTTCTACGACCGGCTGAAATCCATCTCGAAGGGCTACGCGTCGTTCGACTACAACGTCACGGATTACCGCGAGGGCGACCTCGTGAAGATGTCCATTCTGGTCAATGCCGAGCCGGTCGACGCGCTGTCCATGCTGGTCCACCGCGACAGGGCTGAGAGCCGCGGCCGCGCCATGTGCGAGAAGCTGAAGGACCTCATCCCGCGCCACCTGTTCCAGATCCCGGTCCAGGCTGCCATCGGCGGCAAGATCATCGCGCGCGAAACCATCAAGGCCCTGTCCAAGGACGTGACCGCCAAGTGCTACGGCGGCGACGCCACCCGCAAGCGCAAGCTCCTCGACAAGCAGAAGGAGGGCAAGAAGAAGATGCGCCAGTTCGGCAAGGTCGAGATCCCGCAGGAGGCGTTCATCGCCGCCCTGAAGATGGACGATTGATCCGGCTCAGATCAGACGCGGTTCGCCTGTCAGGAGCTTGAGCGGACCGGCGAGCTTCTTCGAGAGGCGGCCGACCGGCTCCACGGCGGCGTCCTCCGCGCTCGCGGCCTCCACGATGGCGAGCGCCACCGGCTCGGAGACCGTGAGCACCGCGTAGACCCGCAGGGCCTCGCGGCGACGCTTCACCGCGATGAGGAAGACGTGGGCCTTGGCCCCGGCCGTTTTGGACCCGCGCGTTTTGGGACCCAACGCCTTGGCGCCGGCCGTTTTGGACCCGGCTGTCTTGGACCCGGCCGCTTTCGCGCCGCTTTTCTTCGGCGCGGCCTTGGTGCCTTTCGGCGAGTTGGCGGAGGGCACGATGCGGCTCGATCGTCTAGCGGAAGAAGGTGGTGAGGGCGTAGGTCGCGGCGGCGACCAGCCCCGCCGCCGGCAACGTCAGGACCCAGGCCACCACGATGTTGCTGGCAACGCCCCAGCGCACGGCCGAGGTCCGTCGCGCGGCGCCGACGCCGATGATCGCCCCCGTGATGGTGTGGGTGGTCGAGACCGGAATTCCCGCCCAGGTCGCGGCAAACAGCGTGATCGCCCCGCCCGTCTCGGCACAGAACCCCTGCATCGGGTTCAGCCGGGTGATCTTCGAGCCCATCGTGTGCACGATGCGCCAGCCCCCGGAGAGCGTGCCGAGCGCGATGGCCGCCTGACAGGAGAGGACCACCCAGAGGGGCACGTGGAACTCGCCCTCCAGCAGCCCCTGCGAATAGAGCAGCAATGCGATGATTCCCATGGTCTTCTGCGCGTCGTTGCCACCGTGCCCCAGGGAGTAGAGCGAGGCCGAGGCGAATTGCAGGATGCGAAAGCTCCGGTCGACGCCGAAGGGCGTCGCGCGCACGCAGGTCCAAGAGACGATCAGCACCAGGAGGAGCGCCAGCACGAAGCCGAGGAGCGGCGAGAGCACGATGGCGGCGGATGTCTTGATCAGCCCGCTCCAGACCACGGCGCTAAACCCCGCCTTGGCCGTGCCGGCACCCACGAGACCGCCGATCAGGGCGTGGGAACTGCTCGACGGGATGCCGAAGATCCAGGTGACGACGTTCCACACGATGGCGCCGATCAGGGCGCTGAAGATCACGCGCGGGTCGACGATGCCCGCATCGATGATGCCGGTGCCGAGCGTCTGGGCGACATGCAGGCCGAAGAACAGGAACGCGATGAAGTTGAAGAACGCGGCCCAGAGCACGGCGTATTGCGGCCGCAGCACGCGCGTGGACACGATGGTGGCGATGGAATTGGCCGCGTCGTGCAGGCCGTTGAGGAAGTCGAACAGCAACGCGACCGCGATCAGGCCGACGAGATAGGGGAGGGCGAGGGCGGCGTCGGTCATCGCCTCACACGTTCTCGATCACGATGCCGCTGATCTCGTTGGCGACGTCCTCGAAGCGGTCGACGACATCCTCCAGGTGACCGTAGATCTCGGCCCCGATCAGGTAGGCCATGGTATCGCCGTCGCCGCCATCCTTTCGGTGGGCCTGGTAGAGTGCCTTGAGGCCACGCTCCTGCATCTCGTCCGAGCGGCCCTCCACCCGGGTGATCTGCTCGGTCAACGCGTTGAGCCGGGCCGCATGCTTGTCGATGGAGGACAGGAGCGGGATCGCTTCCGCCGTCAGGCGTGCCGCCTCGATCACGGTGCCGCCCATCTCCCGCATCAGGGGCTGGAAGTCGCGCAGCTCGTAGAGCGCGATCGTCTTCACGGTCTTGTTCATCTGGTCGATGGCATCGTCCATCGACTGGATCAGGTCCTTGATGTCACCCCGGTCGAAGGGGGTGATGAAGCTGCGCCGCACCGCCAGCAGCACCTCGGCGGTGATGGCATCGGCCTCGTGCTCGCGATCCACGATGATCTGGCAGTAGCGCGGCACGGCCTCGCCGCCCTGAAGCACACCTTCGAGGGCTTCCGCGCCGGCCACCAGCGTGCGCGAGTGGCGCTCGAACAGGTCGAAGAAGCGATCCTCCTTCGGCATCAGAGCTTTGAACCAGCCGAGCATGCACGGCACTCCGGTCGGGGCCGGACGCGGCACCCAGGTGGGTCGAGGTCATTCGCCGGCTATGGGAAGCCTGCGGCCGCGTTGATACAGGCGTTTGCCCGCGCGCTACACCGATAAATGCGAAACCGGACCACGGTTCGATGCGAAAAATCAGCGCTCCGACGCAGCGAGCCGGCGCGTGGCCGATCCGAGGTCCCGTCCCTGATCGCGCAGGCGGGCCGAGGTCTCGCTCAGGGCCCGGGACGACCCGAGGGCGTCGGCGGTGGTGGCGCGCAAGGCGTCGAGGTGATCGGTGGCCCGGGCGATCGTCGCGCGTGCGCGGGTGATGCCCTCGGCGATCGTCCCGGCGGCGGCCTGATGCGCGACGCTGACCGTGCTGATCTCGACGGCGCTCTGCCGGACCGTGGCGATCTCGTCGCGCACCCGTGCGAGCGAGCCGGTGGACTGCGCCGCCACGCCGCGCAGGAGATCGACCTGCGCGGCGATCTCGGCGGTGGCCTGGCTGACCCGGCTCGACAGGGCCTTCACCTCGGCCGCCACCACGGCAAATCCGCGCCCGGCCTCGCCGGCGCGTGCCGCCTCGATCGTTGCGTTGAGGGCCAGCAGGTTGGTCTGGCTCGCGATGGTGCTGATGAGATCGCCGATCTGGCCGACCCCGGCGATCCGGCCCTGCAGGTCGGTGAACACCGCCACCGCCTCGTCGAGCACCCGACCCGAGCCATCCGCGATGGTCTCGACCCTTGCGGCATGGCCGCTCGCCTCGCGCGACAGGGCCACGAGATCCTGGGCCGAGCGAGCCACCGCGTCGATCTCCCCGGCCGCTTCGCCGCTGGAGCGGTCGACCTCCCTGCGCCCCTCGTCCACCGTCCCGGCCATCCGGAGCACGCCCTGCGCGCCCGCCTCGACCTGGATCGTCGTCTCGGCGAGTTGCCGCGCGATGCCGTCGAGGGTCGTCATCAGGCTGGCCGCGCGGACGCGCTGGGCGTGGTCCGTCAGCGCCAGCGAGAGGCGGTCGGCCACATAGGCCATGACGGCGAGGAGATCGTCGTTCAGTTCGGCGACCTCGCGGGAGAAGAACTCCAGCACGATCTCCACCCGATCGCCGCGGCGGACGGGGAACATGAAGCAGCCGCGCACCCCGTTCTCACGGGCGGTCCCGGCCCGGACGAAGCCGGGCAGCACGGTCACGTCCGCGCAGGAGATCGGCTCGCCACTGGCCGCGACCCGGCCGACCAGCCCCTGGTCGACGGCGAAGACGGCACCTTCGGAGGCGGCGACGAACGCGGCCGCCTGGCCGGATCCGTCCCCCGAGGCCAGGGACCAGACGCGCATCGACCCCATCGCGGCGTCCCCGTCGCCGAGGCGGCGATAGGCGTGTGCGATGGGCCAGCCCGTGAAGCGCGCGACGATGCCGAGGCAGTCGCGCGTGGCCGCCTCGGGGGTCGTCGCCGTGGCGCAGGCACGCGAGACCGCATCGAGGAAGCCCAGCAGCGTGCCGAGTTCCCGCATGTGGGCCGCCTCGGCACGAACCGTCTTGTCCGCAGCCGCGCCGGATGTGCGCCGGCCTTCGCCGTTTCGATGAAGCCAGCTCAGGATTGTCGACCGGTTCACGCGCGACCTCGAAGAGACGATGGTTCAAGACGGAGCCGGTATCCATGTCCGGCGTCGACCGGCCACGGACGCGCGTTGCTCCGACGGCTTTCGCCGCGGAGCCACGATAGATCCGGCTGGCTTGATGGAATCTTCGTAGATCGTTGCCGCGCTGCACAAATGACGGTCAGCGACCGACCGAATTTTCGCCATGACGCGACCGTGACAGGTCCGGTGCCGCCATCTTGGCCGTCCCGCGCCCGGCGGCCTTTGCGGCGTAGAGGGCGTTGTCCGCTAGATGGAACAGGTCCCCCGGCGCGCAATGAGAAGCGCACGCAACGCCCACGGACGCTCCGAAGCTGAGGCTCGCGGTCCCGTAAACGAAGGGAGCCCGCATGGCCTCGACGATCCGGTGCCCGAGCGCCGTGCCGAGGGATCCATCGGGGTCGGTCGCTAGGAGCACGGCGAACTCGTCGCCGCCGATCCGCGCCACGAGATCCGCGTCGTGGCAAGCCTCGCCGAGGCGTCGCGCGGCTTCCCGGAGGCAGGCATCGCCCGCCGCATGTCCGTGGGTGTCGTTGACCTGCTTGAAGCCGTCGAGGTCCACGAGGAGGAGGGTTCCGGCCTGCGGTATGGCCGCGAGGCGTGATTCGAAGAGTGCTCGGTTCGCCAACCCCGTCAGGTAGTCGAATTCCGCGCGGTGGCGCGCGCGGTCCGATTGCAGCTTCTCGAACGTGATGTCCTGCTTCAGTCCGAAAAGGCGCATCGGCACCTCGCCCCGGCATTCGACCGTGGCCGTGATGCGGATCCAGCGTGGGCTGCCCAGCCGGCCGACGATCTCGGTGTCCAGGGTAAAGCCGGAGCGCTTGGCGATGGCCTCCGTCCGAACGGCGACGAGCCTGCGTCGTGCCTCCTCCGGGTAGCAATTCAGGGTCTCCGAGCGATCCGGCCTCGTGCCGCGCGGAAATTCGAAGAGATCGCAGACACCGTCGCTCCAGCGAAGCGACTCGCTCGCCAGGTCACACTCCCAAAGGCCGATCCGGGCAGCCGTCGACGCTTGCTCGAAGATGGCTCGGTCCCAGGCCAAGGCGGCGGCCTGTGACCGGATCAGGTCGTTCCGCAGTGCCAATTCGGCGCGAAGCGCGTGGATCGTGGCCGCATCGGCCGTGCGTTGCGCGGCGGCCGCATCCATGACGCGATGAGCGAGATGGACTGCCGCCGACGGCAACCCAAGGCGGGCGTGCAGAGCGGGCGGTGACGCCGATCCGGAGGGCAGGACATGAGGCGAGACGCCCGAGGATGGGGATCGTCCCTCTGAATGATCGGAAGCTGCCAGGAAAGCCTCCCTCGCGCAGTCACCTTCCGATTCAATGCTAAGCGAAACCCGTTAAGACAATTGTCTGCTGCGTGTCCTATTCGGCGGGCTTGTTCGCGTCGTCCCGGTCGACCGGAGGCTCGGCGCTCGCGACCGCCTTCCGCTCCAGCATCGGCTGCAGGCGCTCGGCAAGTTCGCGCCCGAGGTGCTGCGTGTAGGCGTTCTGGAAGTAGCGGGTGCCGGTGCCGCGTCCGTACAGGCGATCATGCGCCTGGATCATCGCGTCGACCTCAGGCCGGCAGAGGAAGCCCGTGATCCCGGCCGCCTCGTACCAGCGTCCGGCACGGGCATGGCGGGTGGCGGCGGGGTTCGAGAGGACTGTCTCCGCGAAGCAGTCGGTCGCCGCCTTTTCCAGCGGCGACATCACCCCATGCGGCTGCACCGGGTTGCGTCCCGCGGCCTCCGCCACGCCGACCCAGCCCACGGTCGTCACGAACGCGCCGAACAGCAAAGCCTTCATCGTGGGACGCCCCGTGCGAGATCATTTTCGATTCGGGGTCAGTATTCCCTGCGGATTTGGTCCGGAGAAGGGCAGACCGTCGCAGCGCGTTCGCTCACCCGACGATCCACCCGGATTGTGGCGTCCCGAGCACAGAACGGTCTCAGCCCCGGCGCTCGGCGTTCCAGCGGCCACTGCAGGAGATCAGCCCGGTGGTGCTCCAGGTGCCGCTACCCGTCCCCTGGCGCCCGAGGCGACCGACCACGTCGGCGGCATCGTTCCCGCGCGAGATCACGGCCCGCACGCCGCCGGACTGGGAGACCCGCCCGTTGATGTTGAACTCGCCGCCCGCATAGCTCGCCTCGCCGCGACGGATCTGCACGCCGTAGCGGTAGGCCCGGTCGCAGGGACCGTCGAGGGTCACGACCTCGATGCTCCAGGTGCCGTCGTAGCGATTGGGCACCTTCACCTTCTTCTTGGCGGCATCGGCGGCTCCGATCGAGGCGCCGAGGAGGGCGAGGGTGGTCACCGCAAGGGCTGCGCGTCGCATGGCTGTCCGTTCGCGTTCAATTTCGACTGGGCCGAGAACGAACGGGGCGCCGTTCGGTTGCGGCGTCAGGCGGCCGTGGCGTGCGCCAGCGCTCCCGTGAGCAGGGCCAGGACGTCGCCCCCCGCATGCAGGTAGGCATCGACGCCGGCGGCGCTCAGGGCCTCCTCGAGGTCACCGGGTTTGCCGGCGAGGTAGAGGGTGGTGACGCCGGCCGCCTTCAGGGCTTTGGCCGCCTCCACCGCATGGGTCGCATAGATCGCGTCCGACGAGCACAGGCAGGCGATGCGTGCCCCCGACGCCCGGAAGGCCTCGGCGAGGGCCGCCGATTCCGTGAACCCATCCTGGTTCACCCCCTCGATCCCGCCTGCCGCGAAGGCGTTGGCGGCGAAGGTCGAGCGTGCGTTGAACGCCGCCACCGGGCCGAGATTGGCCAGGAACACCGTCGGGCGGCCGCCCGTCCGGGCGAGGGTCGCGTCGGAGGCGTCGCGCAGGGCCTCGTAGGATTCGGCGAGGCGCTGCGAGGGCAGGGGCTCGCAGGTCAGTGCCGGGCCGGTGCCGAAGGCGCCCAGTTGGGGTGCCGCGACGGCGGGGATGTCGAGGACGGTCACGGGCTTCTCGGCGAGGTAGGGGAACTCGCTGGCGCCCGTCAGCGCCTCGCGCCGGGTGGCGATGTTCCTCGTCCGCGTCGCCCGTGTGGCCGCGATCCGCCCCTGGATCGCGCCCGCCTGGAGGCTGGCGACGATGCCGCCCTCGCGCTCGATCTCCTGGAAGGCCGCCCAGGCGGTTTCCGAGAGCTTTTCCGTCAGCGTCTCGAAGCTGCCGGCGCCAGCCGCCGGGTCGGCGACCCGGGCGAGGTTCGATTCCTCGATCAGCACGATCTGGCTGTTGCGCGCCACCCGGCGGGCGAAGGCGTCGGCGAGCCCGAGGGCCGCCGTGTAGGGCAGGGCGGTGACGGAATCGGCGCCGCCGAGACCGGCCGAGCAGGCCGCCATCGAGGTCCGCAGGATGTTCACGAAGGGATCGCGCCGGGACATCATCCGCCACGCCGTCTCGGCATGCAGGCGCAGGGGCTTCGGGTCGAGGCCGCAGGCGGCTTCCACTCGCGCCCAGAGCCGGCGCATGGCGCGGAACTTGGCGATGGTCAGGAACTCGTCGGCATCGGCCGTGAGCAGCACCGCGATGGCGTCGCGGGACCGGCCGAGGTCGTGGCCGTGCGCTTCGAGCGCGCGCAGGTAGGCGATCGCGGTCGCGAGGGTCGCGGCGAGTTCGGCCGCCTCGCTGGCCCCGGCCTCGTGATAGGGGCGGCCGTCGGCGAGGCAGGCCCGGCCGGTGAAGCCCTCGGCGTCGAAATCCGCGAGGCTGCGGGCGATTCGCGAGCCGTAATTCTCCGCCAGGGAACCGGTGGCGGCGAGCTGGCCGATCGGGTCGAGGCCGAGATCGAGGTCGAGACCCTTCAGCGTTTCGCCGCGCGCCTTGACCACGTCCCGGATCAGGTCGGCGGCCTCGATCCCGCGCGCGCCGGCATCGAGGCGGGTGGCGATCAGCGGCAGCATCACGTTGCCGAGCGCCGCGTCGAGGTCCGCCGCGTCGGTGGGGGCGAGGCCGTGGCCCCGGGCGGCGGGCGCGCCGGCGAACACCAGCACGAGCGCGTCGGCCCCGCCCTCGAGATCCGCGAGGGCGAGGGCGCTCGCCGTCGCGCCGTCCGGATGGTCGACGCGCTGTGAGACGCGCCACGGGCCCGGCGCCCGCACCGGCTGCGCCACGGGTGCCGCCGGCTCGTAGAGGGGTTCGATGCGGATGCCGTCGGCGGTCTTCGAGACCAGCCGCTTCTCGAAGTCGCCGCCTTTCAGGACGCCGTCGACGAGGCCGAGCCAGCGCTCGCGGGTCGCGGGCGGAAACAGGTCGGCGAGGGGACGGTCTTCCATCGGGGCGGGCCTCCGCAGGTGCTGTATGCCGGCCACGGACGACCGGATCGTTGCTTGCGACAGCCCTTGCACGGCGTGGCTCGCGGAGGCAATCGCCCGGCCACGCTGTATTTTGTATCCCCTCGAGGTGGGGGACCTAGCCGAAGATGATGAGCCCGGCGAAGCCCAGCGAGCCGACGATGATGCGCCACCACGCGAACAGGCGGAAGCCGTGGGATGAAACGTAATCGAGCACCGTACGCACCACGATGAAGGCCGAGATGAAGGCGACGATGAAGCCGATCACGATCAGACCGGTGTCGTCCTTTGAGAGGTTCTTGTAGTTGTCGAGGAGGTCCTTGGCGAAGGCGCCCGCCATGGTGGGGATCGCGAGATAGAACGAGAACTCGGTGGCCGAGCGCTTGTCGGCGCCCATCAGCATCGCGCCCACGATCGTGGCGCCCGAGCGCGAAACGCCGGGGATCATCGCGATGCACTGGAACAGGCCGATCTTGAAGTCCATCGGCA
>NZ_JAQGKF010000060.1 GCF_028290205.1 Enterovirga sp.
GCCATGCGGTTGTCCGTGTCGATGTTGATCTTGCGCACGCCGTGCTTGATGCCGCGCTGGATCTCTTCCACCGGCACGCCCCAGGTCGGCTTCATCTGCCCGCCATAGCGGTTGATGATGTCCTGCAACTCCTGCGGCACCGACGAGGAGCCGTGCATCACGAGATGCGTCTCGGGCAGCTTGCGGTGGATCTCCTCGATCACGCTCATCGCGAGCACCGCGCCGTCCGGCTTCCGGGTGAACTTGTAGGCACCGTGCGAGGTGCCCATGGCGATCGCCAGCGCGTCGACCTTGGTCTCGGCCACGAACTTCACGGCCTCGTCCGGATTGGTGAGGAGCTGGTCGTGGCTGAGCTTGCCTTCCGCGCCGTGGCCGTCCTCGGCCTCGCCCATGCCGCTCTCGAGCGAACCCAGCACGCCGAGCTCCCCCTCGACCGAGATGCCGCCGAGATGGGCCATGTCCGTGACGGTCTTGGTGACCCGCACGTTGTAGTCCCAATCGCCCGGGGTCTTGCCGTCCGCCTTCAGCGAGCCGTCCATCATGACGGAGGTGAAGCCGGCCTGGATGGCCGTCATGCAGGTCGCCGGCTCGTTGCCGTGGTCGAGATGCACGCAGACGGGGATGTGCGGATAGATCTCCGTCACGGCGTCCATCATGTGCTTCAGCATGACGTCGTTGGCGTAGGAGCGCGCGCCGCGCGAGGCCTGGATAATGACAGGCGCGTCGACCGCATTCGCGGCCTCCATGATGGCGAGCGCCTGCTCCATGTTGTTGATGTTGAAGGCCGGCACGCCATAGGAATGCTCGGCGGCGTGGTCCAGGAGCTGTCGGAGCGTGATGCGGGCCATGGCGTTCCTCTGCGGCGGGCGGGGGTTTGCCGCGTCTTTAGCCGGTCGTCGGCCCGTCGCGAACCCTTTTTCCTCAAATCGGCCGTTCCGGCGGGCGCCGGATCCGGGCAGGACGGGCCCGGCCCCTACTCGCGCATGAGCTGCTGGAAATAGGCCACCGTCTTGGTCAGCCCCTCGCGCAGCGGCACGCTCGGCTCCCAGCCGAGAACCTCCTTGGCCCGGGTGATGTCGGGCCGGCGTTGCCGCGGATCGTCGGGCGGCAGCGGGCGTGACACGATCTTGGACGTTGTGCCGGTCAGTTCGATCACGAGATCGGCGAGCTGGCGGATCGAGAATTCGCCCGGATTGCCGATGTTGATCGGGCCCACCACCTCCGGCCCCGTCGCCATCATGCGCATCATGGCTTCGATCAGGTCGTCGACGTAGCAGAAGGCGCGGGTCTGCGAGCCGTCGCCATAGATCGTGATGTCCTCGCCCTTCAGCGCCTGTACGATCAGGTTTGACACCACCCGGCCGTCGTTCGGGTGCATGCGCGGGCCGTAGGTGTTGAAGATCCGCACCACCTTCACGGCGAGCTTATGCTGGCGGTAATAGTCGAAGAAGAGCGTTTCGGCGCAACGCTTGCCTTCGTCGTAGCAGCTGCGAAAGCCGACCGGGTTGACGCGGCCCCAATATTCCTCGGGCTGGGGATGGACCTCGGGGTCGCCATAGACCTCGGAGGTCGAGGCCTGCAGCACCTTGGCCTTGAGGCGCTTGGCGAGGCCGAGCATGTTGATGGCGCCGTGCACGCTCGTCTTGGTCGTCTGCACGGGGTCGAACTGGTAATGCACCGGCGAGGCCGGGCAGGCGAGATTGTAGATCTCGTCGACTTCCACGAAGAGCGGGTGAGTCACGTCGTGACGCATCAGCTCGAAGCTGCTGTTGTCGAGCAGGTGGGCGACATTGCGCCGGGCGCCGGTGAAGAAGTTGTCGACGCACAGGACCTCGTGGCCCTGCTCCAGCAGCCTCTCGCAGAGATGCGATCCCAAAAACCCGGCCCCGCCGGTGACCAGGATCTTCTTGGTGCTGCCATACCGCATCAGACGCGCTCCTTGGCGGCGACGGGCTGCGTCGAGTCCGTGGGGGGCGACGAGTCCCCACTCGGCGTGCCGCGGCCGACGCCAACATAGCGGAATCCGTGCCGGGCCATGAGCTCGGGCTGGTAGATGTTGCGCAGGTCCACGACGATCGGCTCGGAGAGCAGCGACTTCACGCGCTCGAGATCCAGGGCCCGGAAGGCGTCCCACTCGGTGATGATGACCAGCGCGTCGGCGCCCTCCAGGCAGGCATAGGGATCGTCGGCGAAATCGACGTCGGGCAGGAGCTGGGCTGCGGCCTCCCGGCCTTCGGGGTCGTAGGCCCGCAGCCGCGCCCCTGCCGCCTGCAGCGCCGGCAGAATGACGAGGGACGGGGCGTCCCGCATGTCGTCGGTATTGGGCTTGAAGGTGAGGCCCAGCACGGCGATGGTCAGGCCGGCCACCGAACCGCCGCAGGCGGCGATGACCTTCTCGGCCATGGCGGCCTTGCGGGCCTCGTTGACGGCCAGCACGGTCTCCACGATCCGCACCGGCGACCCGGCCTCGCGGGCGGTCCGGATCAGCGCGGCGGTGTCCTTGGGGAAGCAGGACCCGCCATAGCCCGGCCCGGCATGGAGGAATTTGGAGCCGATCCGGTTGTCGAGGCCGATCCCGCGCGCGACGTCCTGAACGTCGGCGCCGACCTGCTCGCACAGGGCCGCGATCTCGTTGATGAAGGTGATCTTGGTCGCCAGAAAGGCGTTGCCGGCATATTTGGTCAGTTCGGCCGTGCGCCGGCTCGTCACCAGAATGGGCGCCTGGTTGAGGTAGAGCGGACGATAGAGTTCCCGCATCACCGCTTCGGCGCGTGCATCGTCCGTGCCGACCACGATCCGGTCCGGCCGCTTGAAGTCGCTGATGGCCGCGCCTTCGCGCAGGAATTCGGGGTTCGACACCACGGCCACGTCCGCGTCGGGGCGGACCGACCGGATCACGCGTTCGACCTCGTCGCCGGTTCCGACCGGAACGGTCGACTTCGTCACCACCACCTTGAAGCCGGACATGACGGCCGCGACGTCGCGCGCCGCTTGGTAGACGTAGGTCAGGTCGGCATGGCCGTCGCCGTGCCGGGCCGGCGTACCCACCGCGATGAAGACGACCTCGGCCTTGGCCACGGCCTCGCGCAGATCGGTGCTGAAAAACAGCCGCCGGGCGCCGACATTGCGGGCCACCAGATCCTCCAGCCCGGGCTCGAAGATGGGCACCCGCCCTCGCCGCAGCGCCTCGATCTTGCCCGCATCGGTGTCGACGCAGGTCACGACGTGTCCGAAATCGGCGAAACACGCACCCGAGACGAGGCCCACATACCCGGCGCCCAGAACCGCAACTTTCATCTCGTTCTCGACTACCCCGTAGCGGCTGGGTCCCTAGCAGCGGGGTCCGGGAGGAGCAAACGCAACCCGGAATCAATCCTAAGGTGGTATCGCCCGGACCGGCGAATGGGCGCGGCCGGGAGGCCGGTCCAGCCCGTCCCGGAGGCGGGACGGCCGCGCCGGACGGTCAGCGCGCCTTCAGGGCCTCGACGCCCGGCAGCGACTTGCCTTCGAGCCATTCCAGGAAGGCGCCGCCGGCGGTGGACACGTAGGTGAAGCTCTCGCTCACGCCGGCATGGTTCAGCGCCGCGACCGTGTCGCCGCCGCCCGCCACAGAGACGAGCTTGCCGGCCCGGGTGCGCTCGGCCGCGTGCCGGGCGGCCGCCACCGTGCCCTGGTCGAAGGGGGCGATCTCGAAGGCGCCCAGCGGGCCGTTCCAGACCAGCGTCCTGGCGTCGTCGATGGCGGCGTTGACGCGCTCCACCGATTGCGAGCCGATATCCAGGATCATCCCGTTCGAGGGGATCGCGTCGATGCCGTAGGTGTGATGCGGCGCGCCGGCCTTGAACTCCTCCGCCACCACGCCGTCCACCGGCAGGATGATGGCGCAGCCCGTCTCGCGGGCGCGGTCCAGGATGCGCTGCGCGGTGGCGGCCAGGTCCTTCTCGCAGAGCGAGCGACCGATCCCGATGTCGATGGCGTTCAGGAAGGTGTTGGCCATGCCGCCGCCGATCACCAGCGCGTCGACGCGGCCGACCAGGTTCTCCAGAAGGTCGATCTTGGTCGAGACCTTGGCCCCGCCGACGATGGCCACGACCGGATGCTCCGGCGCCTCCAGACCCTTGGACAACGCCTCGAGCTCGGCCTCCATGGTGCGGCCGGCGAAGGCCGGCAGCAGGTGGGCGATGCCCTCCGTCGAGGCATGGGCCCGGTGGGCGGCCGAGAAGGCGTCGTTGACGTAGAGGTCGCCGAGCGCGGCGAGGCTGCGCGCCAGAGCGGGATCGTTCGCCTCCTCGCCCGCATGGAAGCGGGTGTTTTCGAGCAGCAGGACGTCGCCGTCCTTCATGGCCGCGACGGCGCGCTCGGCCGGCTCTCCGATGCAATCCTCGGCGAAGGCCACCGGCGCGTCGAGGTGGCGGCCGAGTTCCGTTCCAACCGGCCGCAGCGTATCGGCCTCGCTGCGCTTGCCCTTGGGGCGGCCGAAATGGGCCAGCAGGATGACCCGCCCGCCATGGCCGGCGATCTCCCGGATGGTCGGCAGCACGCGCTCGATCCGGGTGGCGTCGGTGACCCTGCCGTTCTCGGTCGGCACGTTCAGGTCCACGCGGAGCAGAACGCGCTTGCCGCGCAGGTCGCCGGCATCGTCCAGGGTGCGGAAGCTTTTCATCGAAGGTCCGGTCACGCCGCCGCCCGGGGCTCACATGGCGGCCGCCGGTTTCCTAGCTGCAGCCGCGCGGGCTTGCCAAGCCCGATCAGGCCACCGCCAGCATCGGGGCCGGGCCCGCCGGGACGGCCGGCGCCCGGTACAGTTCGGGCTCAACCACAAGCCCGGCATCGATCTCGGCGATCTGGCGGTCGATCTCGGCGATCACGTGCCGGGCGAAGGGGCCGAGATGCAGGTAGGGGACGATGTTGAACAACAGCACCTGCAGGGCGCGCGGATTGGTGCGGGCGCAATCCACGATTGCCGGCCAGAAATGGCGGGCCAGGCGAGGCTCGGCCACCGTGAAGCGATACAGCAGCCGCCCCAGCGCCCGCAGATCGCGCCGCAGCCCCTTCCAGGTGATTTGCGGCAGGAAGGGCGCGCGGTCGAGGACCCGGGCCAGCCGCCGCACCCGCCCGAAGAAGGCCGCCGGCTCGTAGATGTCGGCCAGCACGGACCGGTAGTCGGCCAGGATGTCCCGGCGCGGCCGCAGCGGCACGAAATTGAGCCCGCCGGTGCATTGGTCGCCCGCGCCTTCCGGCGGCTTCTCGAAGGCGGCGTGCAGCCGCCCCTCCTTGGCCAGCCGCCGGGTCAGCTGCGTGTTCGGCAGGGCCGTCAGCAGCCCGACGATGGCCATCGGGATGTTGGTGGTCTCGATGCAGGTGCGCAGCGCCTCCGCCACCCTGCCCTTTTCGGCATCGAACCCGACGATGAAGCCGGCGGTGACGAAGATGCCGGCCCGATTGATGCGGGCCACGCTGTCCTCGATGCTGCGGCGGGTATTCTGCTTCTTGCGCATCTGGATGAGGGTCTCCTCATCCGGGCTCTCGATGCCGACGAAGCTGGCGAAGAAATTCGCCTCCCGCATCATGGCCAGCAAATCGGGGTCGTCGGCCAGATTGAGCGACGCCTCGGTCGAGAACAGGAACGGGTACTTCTTCTGCCGCTGCCAGGCGATGAGATGGGGCAGAAATCCTTTTACGGCCTTCTTGTTGCCGATCAGGTTGTCGTCCACGAAATCGACATGGCCGCGGAAACCGAGCTCGTAGAGCCGGTCGAGCTCGGCCAGCATCTGCTCGTTCGTCTTGGTGCGGGGGACGCGACCATACAGCTCGATGATGTCGCAGAATTCGCAGGTGAAGGGGCAGCCGCGCGAGAACTGCACACCGACAAAGAGGTAATGGTCGAAATCGAGCAGGTCGAACCGGGGGATCGGACTGCGGGTCACGTCGGCCTGGAACTTGGGAGCCTCGAAGACGCCCTGGCGCACGCCGCTGTCCCAGGCGGCCACGAATTCGCCGATGACGCCCTCGGCCTCGCCCAGGACGCGGAAATCGGCGCCGGCATAGACGTGGGGGCTCGAGGTGACGTCCGG
Organism: Enterovirga sp.; assembly: GCF_028290205.1. Lineage (GTDB taxonomy): Bacteria > Pseudomonadota > Alphaproteobacteria > Rhizobiales > Beijerinckiaceae > Enterovirga. The sequence continues at coordinate 6,075 of NZ_JAQGKF010000060.1, forward strand.
CCCGCCCACGGCGACCGGAATGCCGCGGCTGCGGCACAGCTCGATGATGCGCAGGCTGTCCGGCTGCTGCGGCAGCATCCCGCCGGTGAGAACGAGGTCGGCCGCACCGAGCTCCGCGTCGTCCAGCTCTTCCGCGTTGAGGTTGACGAGCTTGAGGTCCCAGCTCTGCGGCAGCAGGGCTGCCAGCGTGATCAGGCCGAGCGGTGGAGCCGGGCAGCGTGCGCCCCACACCTCACAGGCAGCCTTGAGGCTCCAGAAGGAATGCGGATTGAAGCGGGGAAAGATCAGGAGGACCCGCGGACGAGTATTTGGCATGTCGAAGGGCGAGCCTCCACTTCGACACCGTCAGTTGCATTGCTTCACCGACCTGTCCAGGGCGTAGCAAGGGCCAGGGACGTTCAGTCGCGGCCGCTCGGCAGCGGCGGGAGACGGGCGGCGCGGAGCGGCCGGCCCGGCGCGGAGCCGGGCCGAAGGATGCCAGGCGGCCCGATCAGCGGGCGAGCAGGCCCGGCATGTAGCGGATGATCACCACGGTCAGGGCGGCGGTCAGGATGGCGGTCATCACCGAGGCCATGACCAGGGCGGCGAAGCCCGGAAGCGCCCGCACCCGGCGGGCGATGAACTTCACCTCGGCGCGGGTCGCGACGAGGTCGGATTGCTGGGCGACCTCGCTCATCCGGTGCGAGGCAGCCTCGAAGCGGTCCACGACGCGCTGCGTCGCGGCTTCGGACCGGGCGAGCTTCTCCTCGATCCGGGCCGTCTTGTCCTCCAGCCGCGCCAGCTGGTCGGACAGGCTGCTCGGCCCGCTGGCCGCCGGCGCGGGCTGCTGGGCCTGCGCCGGGTAGGCCGCGGGAGTTGCAGCCGGAGCCGGCTGCGACGTCCGGTCCTGCCCAGGGCCGGGGTCCAGGATGGGCTCCAGCCGCGGCCCCGTGATCGTGTCGGACATCGTACGTTCTGCCTCCGGCCCCTGGTGCAACCCTTAGCCGAGCTTGGCCATCGCGACGGCGGTATCGGCCATGCGGTTCGAGAAGCCCCACTCGTTGTCGTACCAGGACAGAATCCGGACAAAGGTTCCGTCCATCACCTTGGTCTGGTCGAGGTGGAAGGTGGACGAGTGCGGATCGTGGTTGAAGTCGATCGAGACGTTGGGCCGATCCGTATAGGCGAGAACGCCCTTGAGCTGCTGCTCGGCCGCCCGCTTCACCGCGTCGTTGATTTCCTCCTTGCTGGTGGCCTTCTTGGCCACGAACTTGAAGTCGATCATCGACACGTTCGGGGTCGGCACCCGGATGGCCGTGCCGTCGAGCTTGCCGTTCAGCTCGGGCAGGACCAGGCCGACGGCCTTGGCGGCACCCGTCGAGGTCGGGATCATGGACAGGGCCGCCGCGCGGCCGCGGTACAGGTCCTTGTGCATCTGGTCGAGCGAAGGCTGGTCGTTGGTGTAGGAATGCACCGTGGTCATGAAGCCGCGCTCGATGCCGACGGCGTCGTTCAGGACCTTGGCGACCGGGGCCAGGCAGTTGGTCGTGCAGGACGCGTTGGAGACCACGAAATGGTCCCGCGTCAGCTTGTCGTGGTTGACCCCGTAGACCACCGTGATGTCGGCATTGTCGGCGGGCGCGGAGACGAGGACGCGCCGGGCGCCCGCGTCGAGATGCGCCTTGGCCTTCTCCTTGGAGGTGAAGATGCCGGTGCATTCCATGGCGATGTCGACGCCGAGTTCACGGTGCGGCAGTTCGGCCGGGTTGCGGATCGCGGTGACGCGGATGCGCTTGCCGTCGACCACCAGGTGGTCGCCGTCCACCTCGACCTTGCCGGGGTAGCGGCCATGCACCGAATCGAACCGCAGCAGATGCGCGTTCGTGTCCACCGGGCCGAGATCGTTGATGGCCACGACCTCGATGTCGGTCCGACCGCTCTCGTGGATGGCGCGCAGAATGTTGCGCCCGATGCGCCCGAACCCGTTGATCGCGACCTTCACCGTCATTTCGTCCTCCGCTCGCCCCGCACCGAATTCGATGCCGTTCAGGCGTTCCGCTGATTATGGGATCTCGCCACCCCGTCCGCCACCGCTTCGGCCGTGATGCCGAAATGGCGGTAGAGTTCCTTGTAGGGAGCGCTCGCCCCGAACCCGGTCATCCCGACGAACAGGCCGCGGTCGCCGATCACGGCGTCCCAGCCGAAGCGGACCGCCGCCTCGACCGCCATGCGGATCGGAGCCGTGCCGATGATGGCGCGCCGCGTCTCCTCGGGCTGGGCCAGAAACAGGTCGAGCGAGGGCACCGACACCACGCGGGCCGGGATGCCGCGCTCCGCCAGGAGCTTCGCCCCGTCCAGCGCGATCTCGACCTCGGAGCCGGACGCGAAGATGGTCGCGGCCGCGTTCTCGGCCGCCAGCACCTCGTAGGCGCCAGCCGCACAGCCATTGCCGGCGGAGGCTTCCGTGCGGACCGGCCGCAGGTTCTGACGCGTCAGCGCGAGCAGGCTCGGGCCGTCCGTGCGCTGAAGGGCGAGCTGCCAGCATTCCAGCGTCTCGACCGCATCGGCCGGCCGGAACACGCGCAGGTTCGGCATGGAGCGCAGGGCCGCCAGATGTTCCACCGGCTGGTGCGTCGGGCCGTCCTCGCCGAGGCCGATCGAATCGTGGGTGAACACGTAGATCGCCGGAATGCCCGACAGGGCCGCGATCCGCATCGAGGGCCGGGCGTAGTCGCTGAACACCAGGAAGGTGGCGCCGGCCGGCCGGTAGCCGCCATGCAGCGCGATGCCGTTCATGGCCGCGCACATGCCGTGCTCGCGGATGCCGTAATGGATGTAGCGGCCCGAGAACGCGCCTGGCGCGATCTCGCGGGCGGCCTTGGTCCGGGTGTTGTTGGAGGGCGTGAGGTCGGCCGAGCCGAGCAGCAGCTCCGGCATGGCCGCCGTGATGGCCTCGAGGGCCAGTTCGCTCGCCTTGCGGGTGGCGATGCTCTCGGGCTTGCTGATCAGCCGCGCCTTGAGCTCGGCCACGGCGCCGTCCAGCGCCTCGGGCAGCTCCCATTTCATGCGGCGGCCGAGATCGCGCTTCGGCGCCTCGTCCATGGCGGCCGCGCGCGCGTTCCAGGCGTCGCGCTCGGAGGCGCCCCGGCGGCCCGCTTCGCGCCAGGCGGACAGGATGTCGTCCGGCACCTCGAACGGGGCCGCAGTCCAGCCGATCGCGGCCTTGGCGCCGGCCAGCTCCTCGGCACCGAGCGGCTCGCCATGCGCCTTGGAGGTCCCAGCCTTCTTCGGGGCGCCGAAGCCGATGGTGGTCCGGCAGGCGATGAAGCTCGGCCGGTCGGACGCACGCGCCCGCTCGATCGCGGCGGCGATCGCCTCGGGGTCGTGGCCGTCGATGCGCTCGCTGCGCCAGCCGCAGCTCTCGAAGCGCATCGGCTGATCCACCGAATCGGCAAGCGACAGCGGGCCGTCGATGGAGATGCCGTTGTCGTCGTGCAGGACGACCAGCCGGGACAGCTTGAGGTGTCCGGCGAGCGCGATCGCCTCCTGCGAGACGCCCTCCATCAGGTCGCCGTCGGAGCACAGCACATAGGTGTGGTGATCGCTGATGCCCGGGCCGAACTCGGCCGCCAGCATGCGCTCGGCGATGGCCATGCCGACCGAGGTCGCGAGCCCCTGGCCGAGGGGCCCGGTGGTGGTCTCGATCCCGGGGGTCATGAAATGCTCGGGGTGGCCGGGCGTCTTGGAATCGAGCTGGCGGAAGCGCTTCAGCTCGTCGACGGTCATGCCCGGGCTGCCGATCAGGTACAGCAGGCTGTAGAGCAGCATGGAGCCGTGGCCGGCGGAGAGCACGAATCGGTCGCGGTCCGGCCAGTCGGGCGCGGCCGCGTCGTATTTCAGGAATCGCGTGAACAGCACGGTGGCAACGTCCGCGGCGCCCATCGGCAGGCCGGGATGACCGGATTTGGCCTTCTCCACGCCATCCATGGCGAGCGCCCGGACGGCGGCTGCGAGCTTGGAATGGTCGACGCGAACAGGCTGAACTGGCTGGGGCAAGGCAGGTTCTCGGAGGCGCGGCCCGGGGCGCGAAGGGGGCGGGAGCGCGGCCGGGGCTTAACAAGCGACGCTTCGCAAATCAAACGGCAGCGTCTACATGGTCGCTCTCCTGGGAGATCGCCATGGGGTCTGAGCTCGCTGACGCGATGGGACGTATGCAGGCGGCACTTGGCCGGCTGGAAACGGCGCTCGGCCGCTTCATGGATTCAGAGGCGCGGCAAACCGACATCGAAGTCGAGCTCGGCGTGATGCAGGACGACCGGGCCCGGCTCGCCACCGAACTCGAAAGCGCCACGCTGCGGCTGGCGCAGGTCGAGGCGGTCTCGACCCATGTCGGCCAGCGGATCGGCAGCGCCATCGCGGCCGTGCAGCAGGTTCTCTCCGCTGCCCAGCCCGGCGGCGAGACGGCTGCCCGCGACCTGTCCGGGCGGACCTGACACTTGGCCCATGTTCAAGTCACCATCGCGGGCCGCTCCTACCGCATGGCCTGCGGCGAGGGCGAGGAGCGCCATCTCGAGGCGCTCGCCGCCGCCTTCGACAGCCGCATCGCCGAGATGCGCCGCACCTTCGGCGAGATCGGCGACATGCGCCTGCATGTCATGGCGGCCCTCATGACGGCCGACGAACTGGCGGAAACGCGCCGCCGCGTCGAGGCCCTGGAAGGCGAGGTCGCGGCCATGCGGGCGGTCGCAGCCGCCAATGTGGACAGGTCGGAAAAGGCCGAGCGCCAGCTTGCCGACGCCCTGAACCTTTCGGCCGAACGGCTGGATCGGCTGTCGCGCAGCCTCGGCCCGGGCGCCGACGCGGCCGGCTGATCCGGCGGCAATGAGCGGCCGGGCGGCAGGGCCGGGCCTCCGGCCCCTGCACATCTCCGCCCCGTCCGCGCGCCGGATCGCGCTCGCGGCGGCGGGTTTTCGCGAGCCCCGGGTGGAGCAGCCGACGGCCCGTCATCTCGCCCGGGTGGTCGGGCGGCTCGGCCTCGTTCAGATCGATTCGGTCAACGTCCTGGCGCGGGCCCATTACGTCCCGGCCTTTTCGCGGCTCGGGCCTTATCCGGCGGCGCTGCTGGACCGCGCCGCCTATGCCGGCCGGGGCCGAAGCTTGTTCGAGTATTGGGGCCACGAGGCCTCGCTGATCCGGCTGGACCTGCAGCCCGCCCTGCGCTGGCGCATGGAGGAGGCGCGGTCGGGCCGGGGCATCTATGGCGGGCTCGCCCGTTTCGCGGCCGAGCGGCAGCCCTTCATCGAGGCCGTGCTGCGCGAGGTGGAGAGCGCCGGTCCGATCACCGCCGGGGAGCTCGCCGAGGCCGGCGCGTCCCGCAAGGGCTGGTGGGAGTGGAGCGACGGCAAGCGGGCGCTGGAATGGCTGTTCTGGGCCGGTCTCGTGACCACCCGGACGCGCCGCAACTTCGCCCGGGTCTACGACCTGCCCGAGCGCGTGCTGCCGCCGGAAGTGCTGGCCCGGCCGACGCCGGAGCCGTCCGATGCCCATCGCGAGCTCGTCCGGGTGGCGGCCCGGGCGCTCGGAGTCGCGACTGAACCAGACCTGCGGGACTATTTTCGGCTCGACCCCGCCCGGTCCAGGGCGGCGGTGGCCGCTCTGGTGGAGGCGGGGGACCTCCTGCCGGCCTCCGTCGAGGGCTGGGCCGCCCCGGCCTATCTCGACCGGGATGCGGCCGTGCCGCGCCGGATCGCGGCGCGCAGCCTCGTCTCCCCCTTCGACCCCCTGGTCTGGTCTCGTGACCGGACGGAGCGGCTGTTCGGCTTCCGCTACCGGATCGAGATCTACATGCCGGCCCACAAGCGGCAGCACGGCTATTACGCGCTGCCGTTCCTGCTCGGGGACCGCCTCGCGGCCCGGGTCGATCTCAAGGCGGATCGGGCGGCCGGGCGCCTGCTGGTGCAGCACCTGCACGTGGAACCGACCGACCCCGACCCGGCGGAGCTGCGGGCCGCCCTGGAGGCGGAGCTCACGGAGATGGCCCGCTGGCTGGAGCTGGATCGCGGCCGCGAGGCCTTGCCGGCCTGAGGCGGCCGGACCTGCGGCCCTTGGGCCGGCTATTCCGCCGAGCGGCGGCGCTGGAGATCGGCCGAGGCCATGTCCTGCTGGACCATCTCGCTGCAGAGTTCCTGCCACGACGTCGTGTGCCGCCAGCCGAGCTTCTGGTGCGCCTTGGCCGGGTTGCCGAGCAGCAGCTCGACCTCCGTGGGCCGGAAGTAGCGCGGATCGACGCCGACCAGCACCCGGCCGGAGGCGGCATCGACGCCCTCCTCGTTCACGCCGGTGCCGCGCCATTCGATGCGGATGCCGGCCTGCCCGAACGCGTAGGTCACGAAGTCCCGCACCATCACGGTCTCGCCGGTCGCCAGCACGTAGTCGTCCGGCTGCTCCTGCTGCAGCATCAGCCACATGCCCCGCACGTATTCCCGGGCGTGACCCCAGTCGCGCTTGGCGTCGAGATTGCCCAGATAGAGCCGGTCCTGAACGCCTCGCTGGATGGCCGCCACCGCCCTGGTGATCTTGCGGGTGACAAAGGTTTCGCCCCGCAGCGGGCTCTCGTGATTGAACAGGATGCCGTTGGAGGCATGCATGCCGTAGGCCTCGCGGTAGTTCACCACGATCCAGTAGGCATAGAGCTTCGCGGCCGCGTAGGGGCTGCGCGGGTAGAACGGCGTGGTCTCGCTCTGGGGCACCTCCTGGACGCGCCCATAGAGTTCGGAGGTCGAGGCCTGATAGAATCGGGTGGTGCCGGCCAAGCCCAGGATGCGCATCGCCTCCAGCAGCCGCAATGTGCCGAGCGCGTCGGAATTGGCCGTGTATTCAGGCGTCTCGAAACTGACCTGAACGTGGCTCTGGGCCGCCAGGTTGTAGATCTCGTCCGGCTGCACCTGCTGGACGATGCGGATCAGGTTGGTGGCGTCCGTCAGGTCCCCGTAATGGAGGATGAAGCGGGGATCGGGTTCGTGCGGGTCCTGATAGAGATGCTCGATCCGTGAGGTGTTGAACGAGGAGGAGCGGCGCTTCAGGCCGTGCACCTCGTAGCCCTTCTCCAGCAGGAGCTCCGACAGATAGGCGCCGTCCTGTCCCGTCACACCCGTGATGAGAGCGACCTTGCGTCCGTCGGTGTTCATGAGGTCGGCATCCTTGATGGAGCGGAACTCGGCTGCACAGCCGAGCCTGCTGACCAACGGAGAGGGGCTGTTCAGGCGCGGATCCGGCCGGTCAGGGCGGGCGCACCCGATAGCACAGCCGTGCGGCCTCGGAAATCGCGCCGCTGCGGCGGCGGGCAGCGCGCGGCGCTCAGCGCAGCAGCGCGCCCCGCACCAGTCTCTCGACCCCGAGGCCTAGGAAGAGGGCACCGACGCCCCAGCCGAGGAGATAGGGCTTGTCGATGAAGTTACTGGTGTAGCCCATGAAATAGGCCGTCCGCATCCATTCCACCGCGTGGAAGATCGGATTCCAGGACAGCGCATAGACCATCGGCTCAGGCAATGCGCTCGGCATGAACAGCACGCCGGACGACACGTAGATGACGATGCTCATGAGCTGGTAGAACATCGGCCAGGCTGGCAGGGCCATGGCGATCATCCCATTCAGGATGCCCATGCCGACCCCGAGCAGAAGGGCCGCCCCGAAGGCGAACAGGGCCTCCAGCGGGTAGACGGGCGCGGCCTGAAGCCCGCTCACATAGAGCACCGTCAGCACGATGATGGCCATGCAGCACGAGGCCAGCATCTCCAGCGCCGCCCGGGCCAGGAACAGGTCGATGATCTTGACGATGGGGAAGCCGACCAGCGGGCGGTTGGTCGTGGCCGCGAACATGATGAAGCGCGACATGTACATGAACGACATCACGGGCACGAGCGCGGTGGAGAAGAACAGCACGAGGCTGTCCCCCAGCGGCGCCACCCGGCCCGTGAAGTGATAGATCAGCAGCAGCAGCGTGATATGGGCCAGAGGCCAGGCGATCGCGATCAGGTAGCCGAGCCCGTGCCCGAAGAAGCGGGTCCGGATGTCGCGCAGCATCAGCGCCCAGATCACCCGGAGCTGAATGGCCAGCGGTGAATCCAGCCTGCGTCGCGCCGCGGCCTCTATCGCCACCCCCGATTCCTTTCCTGTCCGGCTCGTCCGTGCCGGCCCGCCCGCAGCCAAGGGCCCGCGGACATGGCGAGTTCACCGCACGCCCTAGTCACCGGGCCCGTCCGCGGCAACCGCGCCCCGCTCGGGAGGGCGAGGCGGGTTGTCGCGGCGGCTCGCCGCCCGGACTCGGTCTGCCGCTCACCCGGCGTGCGCGAGAAACCACTCGTAGGTGGTCCGGATGCCGCTCTCGAGGTCGATGCGCGGTGTCCAGCCCATGGACCGCAGCCTGTCGGCGCTCATCAGCTTGCGGGGCGTCCCGTCCGGCTTCGAGCTGTCCAGGAGGATCTCGCCCTCGAACCCGACGACGCGAGCCGTCATCCGGGCGAGTTCCGCGATGCTGAGATCCTCGCCCGACCCGACATTGATGTGCTGATCCTCCGAATAGGTGCGCATCAGGAACACCAGCGCGTCCGCGCAATCGTCGGCGTGCAGGAACTCCCGGCGCGGCGTGCCGCTGCCCCAGACCACGAAGGAGGGGTCGCCTCGGAGCTTGGCCTCGTGTGCCTTGCGGATCAGCGCGGGCAGGACGTGGCTGGACTGGAGGTCGAAATTGTCACCGGGCCCATAGAGGTTGGTCGGCATCGCCGAGATGTAGTCGCGGCCGTGCTGGCGCCGGTAGGCCTGTGCCAGCTTGATGCCGGCGATCTTGGCGACCGCGTACCACTCGTTGGTCGGCTCGAGCGCGCCCGTCAGCAGGCTCTCCTCCCGGATCGGCTGTTCGGCGAATTTCGGGTAGATGCAGCTCGAGCCCAAGAACAGCAGTCGCTGCACGCCGGCGGCATGCGCGCCCTCGATGATGTTGGCCTCGATCATCAGGTTGTCGAACAGGAAATCGGCTGGCTGACGGTCGTTGGCCAGGATGCCGCCGACCTTTGCGGCGGCCAGGAAGATCGCATCCGGGCGGGTCTCGGCGATCCAGCGCCGGGTGTCGTCCTGGCGCTTCAGATCCAGCGTGCTGCGGCTCACCGTGATCACCTCGCAACCCTCGGTCGCGAGCCGCCGCACGATCGCCGAGCCCACCATGCCGCGATGACCCGCCACCCAGACGCGTTTTCCCGTGAGATCGTAGGGGTTCATCAGATCGTGCCGACCGCGGTTCCTGGAGGGGGCGCCACTATTGCCCATCCGGCAGCCGAATAGAACCGGCAGCCGGGCGCAGTCTCCGCCACGGCAGCCTTCCGGTGGCCCCGCCGGTTGTGGCAGGATCGCCGAGCGGGCGGCCCGCGGCCGATGGAGGCGCTGGGATGGTCAGGTCGTTCAAGGCCGGCGCTGCCGCCCTTCTGGCCGCCGCGCTCCTTCTGGCCGCGAGCCCCGCTCCCGGCCAGCCGGCGGGAGCGGCCAGCGAGGCCGTGCCCGCCCCGGCTGGCGAGGCGGCCCGGGCGGCCTTCGAGAGCCTGCCCGAGGACGATCGCAGCGCGGTCCAGGACGCCCTGGTCTGGACAGGGGATTACAGCGGGGCCGCGGACGGGACCTTCGGCCGGCGCACTTTCGAGGCCATCGTCGCCTATCAGCGCCGGGCACGGCGGCCCCCGGACGGCATCCTGGACCCGGCCGAGCGCGCGGCGCTCCTGGCGGCCGGCGCCGCCGCCCGCAATGCGGCCGGGTTTCAGATCCTGTCCGACCCGGCCACCGGGATCAGGCTCGGCATCCCGCTGCGGCTTCTGCCACGGCGCAGCCCGACCGGCAGAGACGGCACCCGCTTTCAGTCGACCGACGGCCGGGTCACGCTGGATCTCCGGGCCCAGGAGGGCGACGAGGCCGACCTCAGGGCCCTCTACGACCGCAACCTGGCGAGCCCGGCCCCGGGACGCTCGGTCACCTACCGGCTACACCGGCCGACCCTGTTCGTGGTCGCGGGCGAGACCCCGGGCGGCAAGTTCTTCACGCGCTATGCGGCCGGGCCGGACGGCCTGCGGGGCGTCTCCATCGGTTACGACAAGGCCCTGGCCGGCGAGGTGGACCGGATCGTGGTCGCGGTGTCCAACAGCTTTACGCCCTTTCCGGGCCCCGAGGGCGTCATGGCCGGACCGACGCCGCCGCCGCGCCCGGCCCCCGCCCCGCCCC
>NZ_JAQGKF010000068.1 GCF_028290205.1 Enterovirga sp.
GGTCGTCAGGGGCGGCCACAATGTCACCTATCTGGGCGGCGTCGCCTACCACGGAACCCTCGCGCGTCACCTCGATCTCGCCGGCTCGCGCCGCGGTGTGGCGGTGATTTGGCCGCGCCATTCCCCCCGGTCTTCGTGGTCGACGCCACGGCAGCGGGAGCCACCCGGGCCGAGAGCTGGATCGAGCAGGTCGTCGTCTTTGACGGCTATGCCGAGGCGTTGTTCGGACGGGTGGCCGCCGTTTTGGAGGATCTTGGGCTGGGACGCGAGTCGGTCGGGTTCGACAAGAACTTCGTCGGGGCCGGGTTCTGGGAGGATGTGTCCCGCTGCTGCCCTGCGATGCGCATGCGGGACGCGACCGAGCTTCTCGACGAGGTGCGATGGATCAAGACGCCGGGCGAAGTGGAGCGCTTCCGGATTGGCGCGAAAGTGCTCGACCAGGTCTTCGCCGATGTCTTCCCGACGATCCGGGCGGGCGAGCGAGAACGGGAGGTCCACGGGCGCATCATCGGCGGCTGCCTGGCGGCCGGCGCGGAATTCGCTCACGGCATCCTGAACTCGCACCGAAACACCGTGATCTACCGGGGCGAGAGCGCCTTCCAGTTCGAGCGCGGCGACATCGTCCGCACCGACTACCTGGCCTATGTGGACGGCTACCCTGGTCACCAGAGCCGGAATGCCGTGATCGGCCGTCCCTCGCCCGAGCAGAAGCGGGACTACGCGCTCTACCACGAGATCTACCGGGCGACCGCGGAGCGGCTCAGGCCAGGAGCCGTGGTCGGCGAGATCTACGATTTCGTGCGGGCGCGCTTTCAGGCGATCGGTTGGACCTACACGGCCGGGCTCGTCGGGCACAGCGTCGGCGCCTGGTGGCACCAGCAGGAGCCGATCTTCTGCCGCGGCGGCCGCACGATTCTCGAGCCCGGGATGGTCGTGGCGCTTGAGCCGTTCCTGGACCATTGGCACTGCCAGGACCTGTTCCTGGTCACCGACCATGCGCCGGAGCTCCTGTCCCCGGACTTCGACACTGGCGAGATGTTCGTCATCGACTAAGCCGCCCCGGCTTCCATCAGGAGCGTGACCTTGACTGAACTAACTTGTCTCGAAGCGGCCGTCCGCCGCTATCTCGACCTCATGTACACCTGTGACGTGGCCACCTTCGATCAAGTGTTCGCTCCGACGTCGCAACTGCACGGGATACGTGACGACAAGCTGATCATGTGGTCGGCGGCGGAATACAAGGACATCCTGTCGAAGCGGATCTCCCCGCAATCCGAGGGTGCTCCGCGAGAGGAGAAGATCCTCCTCCTTGACTTCGCATCTGAGACCCAGGCCCTTGCCAAGGTGCAGGTCCGCATCGGACCCAGTGTCTTCATCGATTACCTGACGTTCCACGCGGTGGGCGGAGAGTGGCGGATAACCGGCAAGGGCTATCACGTGGTGCAACCTCGATAATGCAAGGGGCTGCGCAGGTTCCTTCGAACACGTCGGCCTTGCTGAGGGTTCGAAGTCCTGATGCAACTCCGTCCGGGGTTGGAGCGGGAGGATGGCCGAGCGGCCCGAGACGATCCCGACAATGGCCCACAGTCGCTCGCCTTCCGCGAGCGGCATATGGGTACAGCCCGTACGCCAAGTAGTAGAACGGCCCGACCCCCCGGATACCGAAGAAGCCCAGCGTGCGAGGGCAGACGCGAGTCGCCGTGACCCGGGTGCGTTCGGCGGGTTTCCTTTTTCGGCACAGCGTGAACTGGATCGTCGCGCAGGGATGGATGCGAGGGAAGGAGCCCGTAAGCTCTTGTTGCGGGGAGCCATCTCCGGGCTCTATCACGGTCCCTAGCGCTCCTGCCGGCTAGGGATATGCGGGCTGGGAGCGAAAGCACGACGGGCCCGTCCAGCGCAAGCAAACGACATTGGGCGGTCCGGCCTCCCGCTGAAACACGACCTGCTGAGGTAAGAGAATGGAAGTTGCCGCGGAAGCGTTGGACGAAGCGGAGTGCTACAAGCTTCTCTCCGGTGCGGTCGTCCCGAGGCCAATTGCCTGGGTCAGCTCCCTCACAGAAGGCGGATCCGTCAACTTGGCGCCGTTTAGCTGTTACACCTTCGTGTCGACGGTGCCGCCGCTCATTGCCATCAGCTGCGGTCGAAAATTCGGCGTGGTCAAGGACACGGTCTCGAACGCGGTCCGGTCTGGCGAGTTCGTGGTCAATGTCGCGTCGCATGACATGCTCGACGCCCTCCATCACAGCTCCGCGGAGCTTGCCGCGGACACAAGCGAGGCGGAAGCTCTGGGCATCGAACTGGCCGCGAGCCACGCCCTTGCGGCTCCGCGAGTGGCGCGAGCTCAGATCAGCATGGAATGCCGGACCAGGGACGTCATCGAGTTCGGGACGCATCGCACGCAATTGCTGATCGGCGAGGTCGTCTGGTTCCACGTGAAAGACGAATGCCTGCGGGGCGGCCGTATCGACACCGCCTTGCTGGATCCCATCGGCAGGGTCGGCGGGCCGAACTACGCCCGGCTCGGCGCGATCGAGGGCAAGGAACCTGTGGCGACATCGTCCGTCGATGCCGCTCGGAACAGGCGCCCCTAGGCCCGGGCCCCTGCGGCAGCGACCCGTATGCGGCTTGTGCCTGCCCGTCAGGCAGTCGACGCCGCTTTCCGCTTTCTCTCTTGGCGTTTTCCGCCCGGCTCTGCCGCCGAGGTCGCCTGCTGATCCGGCGACATGCCTTTGAACGAGCGTCCGAGATGCCCGCGCAACGCCGCTTCAGCCGTGTCCCGATCGCGGCGACTGAGTGCTTCAATGATCGCGCGATGGTCTTTCAGCGCCTCGCGCGCGCTCTCTTCCGTTTGCTGGCTGAGCCAGGAAGGATTGAGGAAGTATTCCCTGAAATCCGCTATCAGGGCCGCCAGCCTTGGCGAGTGCGCAGCCCTGGCGATCGCAAGATGGAAGGCCTCGTTCAAGGCCGCCCGCCGGCGGTGCTGGCGATAGCTGGTCGCCTCTGCGGTCTCGACGAGGGACTCCAGGACTTCCAGCTGCTTGTCATCGATCCGCGAAGCAGCCAGTCCAACGGCGCACACCTCCAGCGCCTCTCGGATCAAGTAGATCTCTTCCATCTCGGCCCGTATGTCGACGACCTCCACCCCGCCTGCTGCCAGTTCGTGCACTAGGCGGTCACCGATCAGCCGCGAGATAGCCTCGCGGACAGGCGTTCTGCTGACGGCCAGACGCTCCGCAATCTCAACCTCCTTCAAACGCGCCCCTGACGGAAGCTCGCCGTAGAGGATGGATTGGCGCAGCCGCCGGTAGACCTGATCCGCGATGCGGTCGGCCCGGGTGATGCCGCCGGACGGTCTCGGTGGCGATCTCAGCCCATCGCGTGGACCGGCCGTCGCGCCTGGGCGGGCCGAACGGATCACTGGGGGCACCGAACTACGGTTCTTCATGATGAGGGTCCGACCTCGACCGGGCCAAGCGCGTCCGGACTCTTCAAGCGACATCGCCGAGGGGCAGGGCAGTCCGTGGTTGCGTCCGCCCCAGCGCGTTCATCGACAGACGTGTGCAAGGAGCCGTATGCTGGATACAGGGCGGCGGGTTGAGGCGCAACGCCTTCGCCACCACTGCGCGTGGTGGCATTCGCCGGGGCAGTACACTGTGGCCCGCTGCTTGCGGGCGCTTGCTCTGCATGCAACATTCAGCGCACAGGGTTGGGTGGCGCGTTCGGCGGCAGCTAGGCAGGCGATGGACTACACGTGGCACTTCCAGGTCGTCTGGGACTACCGGATGGTCTTCGTCCGCGGGGCGTTGGTCACCGCCCAGATCACGTTCTGGGCCGTGGTGATCGGCCTGCTTCTCGGGCTGCCGCTCGGTCTGATGCGACGGAGCGAGATGCGCCTGGTTCGCGCGCCGGCGGCCGGCTTCATCGAACTGTTCCGGTCGACGCCGGCCTTGGTGCAGCTCGTGTGGATCTACTACTCGCTGCCGATCCTCACCGGTCTTCAGATGAGCAGCGTCGTTTCGGTGTCCATCGGGCTCGGCCTGCACGCGGCCGCCTATTTCGCCGAGATCTTCAGGGCCGGCGTGAATTCGATCGGCCGAGGGCAGTGGGATGCCGCGCGAGCGATCGGCATGACCTACTCGCAAGCGATGCGTCGGATCGTCCTTCCGCAAGCGGTCCGTCGAATGGTTCCGCCCTTCATCAACGAGTTCGCGTCTCTCATCAAGTTGACGACGCTCGGGTCTGCGCTCGCCGTCGACGAGCTGCTGCATGAGGCGAACAACCTGATCAACAACACCTACCGGCCTCTTGAGATATACACGGTCCTGGCGGTCGCATTCGCCGTCTTGATCTATCCGATCATCTTCTTCTCTCAGCGTTTGGAGCAGCGGTGGCAGCGCGGTCAATGAGGCCTGTCATGATCAGCGCCCGCAACGTGCGGAAGTCGTTCGGGACTCATCTGGTCTTGAAGGGCATCGACCTCGATGTCGTGAAGGGCGAGGTGCTGGCGATCATCGGCCCGAGCGGCTCCGGGAAGAGCACGCTTCTCCGGTGCATGAATTTTCTGGAGGAATACGACGGCGGCGAGATCTGGTTCGGCGATGAACTGGTCGGCTACCGAAAAACGGCCTCCGGTCGGCTTGTGAAAGACAGCGAGGCCCGGGTCGCGGCGATCCGCACCCGCATGGGCATGGTCTTTCAGAGCTTCAATCTGTTCCCGCACATGACCGTGCTCGAAAACGTTGTCGAGGGTCCAAGGGTGGTGCAGCGCCGCAAACGCGACGAGGTCGTCGCCGAAGCGAAGCAGCTGCTGGAGCGCGTGGGCCTGTCCGCCAAGGAGGATGCCTATCCGGGCACTCTGTCGGGCGGTCAGCAGCAGCGGGCGGCCATCGCACGTGCGCTCGCGATGAGACCGGACGTCATGCTGTTCGACGAACCGACCTCTGCCCTCGACCCCGAGCTCGTCGGCGAGGTCTTGGATGTCATGAAGGCTCTCGCGGCAGACGGGATGACGATGGTTGTCGTCACGCACGAGATGTCATTCGCGCGTGAAGTCGGGGACCGCGTGATGATGATGGACGAGGGCAACCAGGTCGAGATCGCGGAACCCGCCACGATCTTCACGAACCCGTCGCATCCGCGGACGGTGGAGTTTCTGCAGCGGGTCCTGCGGTGAGCGATCGCGACTGAAGAACCTGACCGCGGGGGATAGTGACCCAGCCGCCGTCACCGAGTGCGAGGAGAAGGAGATGCGGGTTGGCATATGTGGAGGCGGGATCGGAGGCCTTGCCGCCGCGATCGGGTTGGTTTCCCTCGGCCACGACGTCGAGGTGTTCGAGAGATCTCCGGATCTCCGGGCGACGGGAGCTGGCCTCAACCTGTGGCCGAATGCGGTGCGGGCGCTGTACGGGCTCGGCCTGCGGGAGCCGTATGACCGCATCGCCGTGAAGTTGGACCGCTACCTCGGCTACGCGCCGGATGGAAAGCTGCTGTTCGAGAAGGACACGAGCGGATGGCCGGCCAAATACGGCGCGCCGTCGACTGGTGTCTATCGGCTCGCCTTGAACACCATGTTGGCAGACGCCTACGGTGCCGATCGGATCAGGTACGGCTCCGAAGTGGTGTCCGTCGAGAATAAGGCAGACACGGCCGTCTGCCACTTCAGCGGCGGCGAAAGCTTCGAAGCCGACGTGATCATCGGCGCGGACGGGATCAACTCGGCGATCCGAACGCAGCTGATCGGCGGCGTTAAGTTCCGGCCGAACGAGCACCACGCCTTCCGTTTCCGCTCGGTGATCGACCTCGACCTCGTGGACGTGGATCCGGCTGCCCAGACCGGGATCTACACGCCCGGCGGGTGGCTATCCGTGATCCCGATCGGCGGAGGGAAGGCCTATTGGTTCGGGTCGGTTTCCGGCGCGAGGAACGTGGACGAGTTCATCGCCTATTTCGCATCGTGGGACCGCACGCATATCCCGAGGACCATTTCTCTCACGCCTCGCGACAGCATCGTCGAGAGCCCCCTCCTCGACGTAGACGGAACTCCTTACACCTGGACGCAGGGGCGGGTGACCCTTCTGGGCGACGCGGCCCACCCGATGATGCCGGATCTCGCTCAGGGCGCGAGCCAAACCTTTCTCGATGCCTTGGCTTTGCGCGACGTCTTCGCCGAGACGGGCGACGTTGACGAGGCTCTTCGTCGGTATGAGGCGATCCGCCGTCCCGCCGCCAATTACGTGGTCGAGCGCTCCAAGAAGGGAAGCTATCTCGGCAAGCACCGCGTCGATCCGGTCGCGTTTCGGTACGAGGACGAGATCGAGGCGGTCGGCAAGGACGAGCATGTTCCTGCCTGATCCGAGTATCCCGGTCAGCCGGCCGCCTGGTGCTGATCTTGCAACGATCAATCCTGCACTGGGCTAAGTTCGAAGACTGAAGGAGGGGTAACAATGAAACAGATTTTACGACGCGCGCTCGTTCTCGCTGGCCTTGCGACGGTGGCGCTGACATTGCCTGCCGTTTCGGAGGCGAATGCCCAGACGATGGACCGGATTCTCCGGGATAAGTCCATCAAAGTCGGTTACATCCCGTCACCCCCCGGAACGATCAAGGACCCGGCGTCGGGAGACGTGAAGGGTTACTACATCGACGGCCTTCGTTACATCTTCAAGGCGATCGGCGTCGAGGTGGTGCTCGTCGAGACGACCTGGGCGAATTTTGCGGCCGGCCTTCAGGCCGGGCAGTTCGACATGTCCATCGCCGGAACATTCGCAACCGTGCAGCGTGCCGCGGCTGTCGAATTCACCAAGCCGATTCATTACCTTGGCTATAGCGCGGTCGTGAAGAAGGGCGACGATCGGTTCAAGACCCTGGCCGACTTCAACAAGAAGGGCATCAGGATCGCGGCCGTTCAGGGTGGAGCCGCCGCGGAATACGTCAAGGAGAATTTCGGGTCGGCGACCCTCGTGCTGCTGAACACCTCGAATCTGACGGCGCCGTTCGTGGAGGTTTCCTCGGGGCGCGCGGATGTCGGGATCGAGGACGCCTGGCAGGCGCGCCGATACGCATCCCAGCAGCCCGGTGTCACCGACCTCTTTCAGGAAAAGCCGTACAACCTGCTGCCCATCGCCTGGAGCGTGAAGCGTGGCAACCAGGAGCTTCTGAACTTTCTGAACACGTCGATCGACTTCATGCTGCTGACCGGTCGCTGGGAAAAGATGTCGACTCCGTATGGCATGACCGGCCGCTACTATGATGCGCCGAGCCTCGCGCCCTTCGGGACCGTGAGCGAAGCTCCGGCTGAAGAGAAGAAATAGGCCTGCGGAGGCGCCTGGCCTGCGGGCCGGGCGCCGAGACTGAGGACATCCCGATCCAGGGTCTTTCCCGGGTCAGAGGCCAGGTGGCGCAATGCTCGACGCGAAGCAGAAGCTTCTGAACCGCATCAGCGAGGACCGGGAGCTCCTCGTGGATTACTTGCGCGACTTCATCCGCATCCCGAGCCCGAATCCGCCGGGCGACACTCGCGATGCAGCTCGACACGTGACCGACTTGCTCGAACGCCGCGGCATTCCCTTCCGGATCATCGCACCGGAAGGGACGATGCCGAACATCATCGCCACGTTCGACTGCGGAGGACCGGGCCGCCACCTTGCACTGAACGGACATATCGACGTCTTCCCCGTCGGTGACGGATCGGGGTGGACGAAGGATCCGTGGGGCGCCGAACTCGAGGACGGGCGCATCTACGGGCGCGGCGCCTGCGACATGAAGAGCGGCACCACAGCCTCGATCTTCGCCTTCCTGTACCTGCATGAGCTGCGGCACACCCTTCGCGGCAAGGTGACCCTCTCTGTCGTGTCCGACGAAGAGACGTTCGGGCCCTGGGGAGCCCGCTATCTCGCGGACCACCACCCCGAGATTTTCGGCGATTGCTGCCTGAACGCGGAGCCGACCGGCCGGACGACGTTCCGGTTCGGGGAGAAGGGCCCGCTCTGGCTCCGCTTCACCGTTCGGACTCACGGCGCGCACGGCGCCTACGTGCATCGCAGCGCCAGCGCGACCAGGATCGCCGCACAGGTGATCGGTGAACTGGATCGGCTGACCGAGCTTCCGCCTTCCGAACTTGGCAACCTGACCTCCACGCTCGACGCTGCCATTGCGACTGCCGACGAGGCCTGGGGGGCTGGAGCTGGCCAGAACGTGCGCCGGATCACCGTCAATCCGGGTTTGGTGCGGGGCGGCGTCAAGGTGAACATGGTGGCGGCCGAATGCGTCTTCGAGGTCGATATCCGCCTGCCGAACGGGTTGGACGACGCCGACGTCCGGAGAGAGGTCGACGCCATCGTGTCGCGCTACCCCGAGGTCAGCTACGAGCAGATCCTGTACAATCCGGCCAACTGGACGCCACCCGACACGGAGATGGCGGAAGTGGTGCGCGCCAACGCGAAAGCGGTGTCAGGAATCGAGCCCATACCGGTCGTAAGCCTCGGCTGCACCGATGCCCGCCTGTGGCGGTACAAGGACATCCCGGCGATCGTGTTTGGGCCGTCTCCGATCGAGATGGGCGGCGTCGATGAGTACGTGGAGACCGAGGAGTTCCTCGACGTGGTCAAGGTCCACGTTCTGTCCGCCTACGACTACCTGAGCCGCCCCGCAGCACCTCCCGACCTTCTCAGATCCGAGGCCGACAGATGATCAAGAACCCGCCACCATGGCCGAACGGTGCCCGATGTGCGGTCAGCATCACCTTCGACATGGACGCCGACAGCATCCTCCATCTCGCGCACCACGCGAGTGCCCATAATCGTGTCCAGGCCATCTCGATGTTGCGATACGGGCCGGAGGTCGCGGTGCCCCGCATCGTCGAAATGTATCGCCGCTTCGGCATCCGCCAGACGTTCTTCGTCCCCGCGTGGTGCATCGAGCGCTACCCACAGGCGGTCGAGACCATCCTGCGGGACGGGCACGAGATCGGTCACCACGGCTACCTGCACGAGCACCCGAACGGCCTTCCCGAGGAGGAGCAGGTCTACTGGCTGCGCCGGTCCAGCGAGGTCATCAAGCGCGTCACGGGACGACATCCGCGCGGCATCCGGGCGCCGACCTACAAGTTCTCGGCCGCGATGCTGGATCACCTCGTGGCGGACGGGTTCAACTACGACGCCTCGCTGATGGGCGACGATGTCCCGTACCTGCTGAGCAACGATCACGGCAGCGTCGTGGAACTGCCGACCCATTACGGCCTCGACGACTGGCCGCACTACATGGCCTCGCGCGACCTGAGTTACATCATGCCGGTCAAGTCTCCCGCGCAGGCAATGGACGGCTTCCGGGCCGAGTTCGATGCCGCCTGGCAGCACGGCGGCCTGTGGATTGCGGTCTGGCACCCGTTCCTGTCCGGCCGTCTGGCGCGATGCTGCGCGATCGCCGACCTGATCGAGTACATGATGAAGAAGGGCGATGTCTGGTTCGCCCCGATGGAAGACATTGCGGCCCATATTCGCACCATCGTGGCGAACAAGACTTGGGTGCCACGCGTGGACCAGCTTCCCTACTACACGGGTCCCATTCCGGAGCTCGGCGAGGCCGAGCCTAGCCTCGCGCATTGAGGCCGATGCTCGTCCGCTGACGCGCCGCTCCGGTCGCCCGGAGACGGGGCGAGCTCCGCCCCGTCTTGCCGGGGTGATCCACCATTCGAAGGAGGCAGACTTGATGCAGATCGACGCCGGCTTGCGGGACGAGATCCTCGCCTGGATCGCTGAAGACCGTGAGGCGATCCTCACCTCCATGCAGGAATTCGTGCGCATCCGCTCACCGAACCCGCCCGGCGACACGCGCCTCGCGATGGACCACGTGCGGGGGATCCTGGAACGCCATGGCGTCGCCTACGAGATCAGATCCCGGGATGAGAGCATGCCCAACCTGGTCGCCTCGCAGGCCTTCGGCGATGGCGAAAAGCACCTCGTCCTGAACGGGCATATCGACGTGTTCCCCGTCGAGACGGAAGCGGGCTGGTCGCAGGATCCGTGGGACGGCGAGGTGGCGGGGGCCATCTGGGGACGCGGCAGCGCCGACATGAAGGTCGGCACGACGGCCTCCATCATGACCTATGTCTACCTGTCCCGGGTGGCGCAGCGGCTCGGGGGGCGCCTCACGCTGACCGTCGTGTCCGACGAGGAGAGCTTCGGCCCGAACGGGGCGCGCCACCTCTTCGACGTCTGTCCGGAGGCCATCACAGGCACGGCCCTGCTCAACGGGGAACCGAGCAGCGCCAACACCGTCCGGTTCGGCGAGAAGGGCGCCCTCTGGCTGCGGATCACGACGGCGACCCCGGGCGGCCACGGCGCCTACCCGCATACGAGCCC
>NZ_JAQGKF010000095.1 GCF_028290205.1 Enterovirga sp.
GCGTCCTCGCGGACCTTCGCGACCGCGATCTCGGGCAGCACGGTGAAGTTCGAGAACGTCGAACAGCCCATGTAGTGGAAGATCACGCCGTCGGTGTTGCGCGAACCGCCGACCGCCTCGCAGGAGAAGCGGCTCGTGCCGTCCGGCATGACGCCCTGGCCCTGGGTGGCCCGGATGGCCGTGCAGAGGTTGGTGCGCTGCGACAGGCAGCTTTTGCAGTGCCGGCATTCCGGCGTGTAGAGCGGAATGACGTGGTCGCCCGGTTTCACCGAGGTGACGCCTGCCCCGACCTCGCGGACGATGCCCGCGCCTTCATGGCCAAGGATCGCCGGGAACTTGCCCTCCGAATCCATCCCGGAGAGCGTGTAGGCGTCCGTGTGGCAGATGCCGGTCGCCATCACCTCGACCAGGACTTCGCCAGCCCGCGGCCCTCCGATCTCGACCGTCTCAACGGTGAGAGGCTTGCCGGCCTCCCAGGCAACCGCAGCGCGCGACTTCATGGCAGAACCTCGGACGGGGGAGTCGGAGCGCCGGCTCTAATGCACGGCCGGCGCCGAGGAAATTGTCGGTCCGGAACGTGCCCTAGCGGACCGCGCCCGCCACCGCGACACCCGAGATCACCGGGGAGGTGATGGTGCTGACCAGAGTCAGGAACTTCTGCAGCTCGGCGCCCGATGCGTTCGCCACATAGAGCACGTCCTTGTCCCGCATGCGGAAGCTTCGGGCCAGGAAGTAGCTCTTCGCGTCGCGCAGGGAGAGCCGGTACACGACCGGGATCAGCTGCTCGCGCTTGTCGATCGGCCGGCCGGGCGCGATGGCCGCGACGGTGGCGGGCGGCTCGAACCGGAGCAGGAAGACGCCGTCCGGGTCGGACCGGGCATCGATCAGGCCGCCCACCTTGGCGACCGCTTCCTCGAGCGACAGCGTGATGCGGCCGAACGGCGTGACGGCATTCTGGCCGAGCGCGCCGAAGGCCGAGAAGGTCTGCGGTTCGCGCACCAAGGTGAGCACGTCGCCGCCCCGGAGGAAGACGTTCTCCTGCGGGTTGGCCAGGATGGTTTCCATGGGAACCGTGACGGTGTTGCGGCCCCGCGTCAGTCGCACAAAGGTCTCGTGCATGGCGCCGCGGACGCCGCCCGCCGACGCCACGGCGTCCAGCACCCGGTCGCCGCGCGCACTGAGCGGGATGCGAGCGCCGCTCGTCACCTCGCCGGTGACCGTGACGCTGTTGGTGATGTTGCGGGACACGGAGACCAGAACCTGCGGCTCGATGGCCTTGCCGGTCAGCCGATCGAGAACAATCTGCTCCACCTCCGGCGGGGTCCGGCCGGAAACCACGATCCGGCCCGCATACGGCACGGTGATCGCGCCGTCCCGGGCCACGGTCTGGTCGGGGATCAGCGCCGAGCGTGAGCCCGTGGACACGCCGCCGATCGCCGGGGAGGAGAACAGGCCGCCGGCCGCCGCTTCCCAGATGGTGACCCGGACCTCGTCGCCGACGCCGATGCGGCTCTCGGGCGCAGCCCGGTAATCGCCGAAGCGCGCCCGCAGCGATGGGCCGGGCAGGCTGGAGAGAGCTGCCACCGTGCGCTCGTCGATGTCGGCCACGACATAGCGGCGCTCGATCTCGGAGTCCCCGTTGCTGACGATGTCGGCAGCCATCGGCCCGCTGGTCGGCAGGGTGGAGCACCCCCCCAGGGCCGCTCCCGCGGCCAGCACCAGACCCAAGCTCAGTCGTTGGAACGCGCTCAACATGCACCCTGCATTGGACACGGCCGGACTTCGCATCGTTTCAGCCCCGGGAACAGCGCCGGGGGACAGCCCCGGCCGATTTCACCGAGACCTGTCGCCGGCGCGACACACCCAATTCGGCCCCGCGACGTGCCAAAGACGCGGACAAGCGGAAAGGAACGTTTAAGCGGTTTGGCTCCCCGGCAGGCGGCGTCACAGTGACGCGAGAACGGAGTCAACGAACCGGAAATGCCCGGCCCAGTCGGGAATCGGCATAGGGTGGGCGATGCGGGCCGCCCTCGGCCGCTGGGCCGCGGCCAGGATGGCCTCGCGCCAGCCGAGCCCGTCCAGCGGGTGCAGCAGGGTGGCGCAGCCGCGGGACACCTCGCGATGCGCCGGCAGGTCGGACGCGATCACCGGTGTTCCGACCGAGAGCGCTTCCAGCACCGGAATGCCGTAGCCCTCGGCAAAGGACGGCATCAGCAGGGCTTGCGCACCGGCGAGCAGCGCGGCGAGGTCCCGGGTGGGCAGGCCGGGCGCCTCGATCACGTGCGGCCGCAGGCCAGGGCAGCGGTCGAGGAGGTCGGTCGCGCCCTCGCTCTCCCACCCGCGGCGGCCGACCAGCACCAGGGCCGGCGTGTGCGGCCCCAGCAAACCGGCGAGTTCGCGCCAGAGCTGCAGCAGCAGGAGGTGGTTCTTGCGGCCCTCGATGGTGGAGCAGGCGACCAGATAGGGCCGGCTCGCGCCGAGGGGCATCACGGCCCCTGTGAACCCGGGCTCGATGCCGATCGGGGCAGGGGTGACCGGAACGGCCGGCAGGTTCTCGGCCGCCGCGTGGGCCCTGAAGCGCTCCGCGACGTCCTCTGAATTGGTCAGCACGGCGGCGGCCCGGCGGGCCACGGTTTCCATGCGGACGCGATGGCGCGCCGCCTCGCCCGGAACCGAATATTCCGGATGCTCGATCGGGATGAGGTCGTGCACGTAGAAGACGGGCCGGATGTCCGGGCGCCCGTCTAGCCAGCTCAGCCGCTGCGGCAGGTCGAGCCGCAGATGCGAGGTGTGCAGGTAAATGGCCCCGCCCTGCGCCGGCCCGAGGGTCGGCCAGGTCGCGGCGCGGAGGCGCGTGATCAGCGACCGCAGCGGCACCCCCCGGCCGGCGCGGCCCGGCTCGGGCTGGGCAGGCGGCGGCACCGGCTCGGCCAGGAGCCAGGCCCGTAGCCGGGCCGCTGCCGGATCCTCTCCGGCCTGCTGCCCGTCGCGCCAGCGCTCCTCCAGCCTCGCCACGAGTTCGGTTCCCACTGCTTTCGGCAGCCGCCGGGCGCCAAACGGGGTCAGCGCCACGGCGTCCCGGGCGGGCGAGCCGTCCAGGAAGCGGCGGGCATAGGCCAGCTCGACGCGGTCGATGCCGGTGGGCGCCCGGTGGTGCAGGCGGGTGAGAAGGCGGGTGACGTCGACCAGGATCGGACGGTCCATGCACGGTCGTTGCCATGCCGGAGGATGCCCGTAAACGTGGGCGGGTCCGGCCGGAGCGCGGCCAGGGGTCTTGGGCAGGGGTCTTGGGCAGGGGGCTTGGGGAAGCAGGATGGAGCCGACCAGGATCGTCATCTCCGGCGCGTCGCGCGGCATCGGCGCGGCGCTGGCCCGGCTCTATGCGGCGCCGGGCGTCGACCTCGTCCTCCTCGGCCGCGACGGCGAGCGGCTGGCCGAGCAGGTGGCGCTCTGCCGGGCGAAGGGCGCCATCGCCGAAGCCGTGCTTCTCGACGTGCGCGACCGCGACGGCATGGCCGAGCGGCTCCAGGCGCTCGATGCCGCGGCGCCGGTGGATCTCCTGGTCGCCAATGCCGGCGTGGCCCTGCCGACCGAGGGTCCGCTGCCGGACGCTGCCACCGCGCAGGGTGAGATCGAGACCAACCTCCTGGGTGCCCTAAACACGGCCCTGCCGCTGGTGCCGGCCATGGTGCAGCGCGGGCGTGGGCAGATCGCGCTGGTGAGCTCGCTCGCCGCCTTCGCGCCCTTGCCGAGTTCGCCCGGCTACAGCGCCTCCAAGGCCGCCCTCCTGGTCTACGGCCTCGCGCTGCGGGAACGGCTGCGGGCGGAGGGGGTGCAGGTCAACGTGGTCTGCCCGGGGTACGTCGACACGGACATGGGGGCTCGCTACCGCGGCTGGCGTCCGCTCGCGATGAGCGCGGAGCAGGCGGCGCGCCGCATCCGCGGCGGCCTCGCGCGGGACCAGGCCGTGGTCGCCTTTCCGCGTCGCCTCGCCTTGGCGGCCCGGGCCAGCATGCTGGTCCCGGAGCGGCTGCGGCGGCTCGGCCTCGCGGCGTTCCGGTTCAGGATCGACCCGGCGGAGCGCTGACCGAGCCGGAGAGCAGCTCTGCGACGGTCTCGTCCAGGGCCTCCTGCCAGGGCCGGAGCGCAACCCCGTGATCGGCCCGGATGCGGTCGGTCGCGAGCCGGGAATTGGCCGGCCGGCGCGCCGGGGTGGGATACTCCGCCGTGCTGATCGGCACCACACGGGCCGAGGGCCCGCCATGGCGGGCGGAGGTCGCAAAGATCTCGCGGGCGAACCCGGCCCAGGTCGCCTCGCCCGAATTCACAGCGTGGTAGGTCCCGACTGGCGCGCCCGGATCGCGAGCGAGCCGGAGCGTGATGCGCTGCAGCGCCTGCGCCAGATCTCGGGCGAAGGTCGGAGAACCGCGCTGGTCGTCCACCACGCGGACCTCGTCGCGCTCGGCCGCGAGCCGCAGCATGGTGCGTAGGAAATTGGCCCGGTCCGGCGACACCACCCAGGCGGTGCGAACCACGGCGTGGCGCGGATTGGCGGTTCGGACGGCCTGTTCGCCGCCCTCCTTGGATGCGCCATAGACCCCGACCGGGCCGACCGGGTCGTTCTCCTGGTAGGGCTCGGACTTGGTGCCCGGGAACACGTAATCGGTGGAGACATGCACGATGGGCGCGCCGGCCAGCGCCGCCCCGCGGGCCAGGATGGCGGGTGCGAGCGCGTTGGCGGCCCAGGCCGCCTCCACATCGGTCTCGGCCCGATCCACCGCCGTGAAGGCGCCGCACGAGATCACCGCCGACCAGCGCTCGCCCTCCAGGGCGCGCCGGATGGATCCCGGATCCGAGAGGTCGAGCGCAGTCCGCGGCGGCGCGTGCAGACGCACGTCCTCAGGCCAGGGCAGCCGTCCAAGCGCGAGTCCGACCTGCCCGCTGCCTCCGGTCACCAGGATGTTCACCGCCTTCACCCCCTCCCGCGCCGGTCTCCGACGACCCCGGCCGACATCTTGACGCCCGATTCACGTGTCAAGGTCATGGGGTGACAAACATTTCCCCGAGGTCCTGCATGACGGAGCCGACCACGCCCGTTCTCGACCCTTCCGACGCCCGGCTCGCCGGCCCCATCGCAACGCGAACAGGGTCCGTGCCGCTGGTGGCCGCCTGCATCCTGGGCGCGGCCGGCATCGGCTTTGGCGCCTGGACGGCGTTCGAGCGCTTCGCGGCGCCGCGCCCGTCGGCGATCCGGATGGGTCCGGTGGCCGAAATGCCCGAAATCCGTGGTGGGGTTCCGGCCCTGGTCCGGGGAACGGCGCAGCCGGTCGCCGCCGCATCGCCTGACGGCCGCCCCGCGGCCGCGACGGCCGACGGCCGCCCGGTCCGGATGGTCGGTGGGGCGCCCGTTCCGGCCCCGTCCGG
>NZ_JAQGKF010000098.1 GCF_028290205.1 Enterovirga sp.
TGCCGCCATCGCCACCGACCTCACGCTGTGGCGCGAGCGCGCCGGTCGAGCGGACGCCGCAGCCGCAGAACTCGCGGCGCGGCAGCAGGAGGCGGAGCGCGAGCGCCAGGAGCTGGAAACGGCACCCGACGCCTTTTTGGCCCGCCGGCGTGCCCTCAGCGCCGAAATCCAGGCCGCGGACCGTCGCCGAAGGGAGGCCGCGGACCGTCTGTCCGGCGCCGAGCGGGCCCTGGCCGCCGCCGAGCGCGCCGCCCGGACGGCCCTCGACCACCTGGCTCAGTCCCGCGAGCAGCGCGCCGCCGCCGAGGCCCGGGTCGAGGCGCTGGGCCGGCGGGCGGCGGACATGACCCGCTCCATCGCCGACACCTTCGGGCTCGCCCCCGCCGACCTCCTCCGCGAGGCAGCGCTGCCGGCGGAAGAACTCGACATCCCGGCCGCCGAGACCCGGCTCAGCACCCTCCGGGCCGACCGGGAACGCCTCGGCCCGGTCAACCTGCGGGCCGACGAGGAGCTCGAAGAAGCGGAAGGCCGGCGCGACCGGCTCCGCGCCGAGGGCGACGACCTCCTCGAGGCGATCAAGCGGCTCCGCCACGCCATCTCGTCTCTGAACCGGGAAGGGCGCGAGCGCCTGAACGCGGCCTTTTCAGTGGTCGACGGGCATTTCAGGCGGCTGTTCACGACCCTGTTCGGCGGTGGGGAGGCGGAGCTGACCCTGGTCGATTCGGACGATCCGCTCGAGGCCGGGCTTGAGATCACGGCCCGCCCGCCCGGCAAGCGGCCGCAATCGCTCAGCCTCCTGTCAGGCGGCGAGCAGGCGCTCACCGCGACGGCCCTGATCTTCGCCGTGTTTCTGACCAACCCCTCGCCGATCTGCGTGCTCGACGAGGTCGACGCGCCGCTCGACGACAGCAATGTCGAGCGCTTCTGCGACCTCTTGCGGACGATGGCGGGCGAGACCCAGACCCGCTTCCTGGTGATCACCCACAACCCCATCACCATGGCCCGCATGGACCGGCTGTTCGGGGTCACCATGGCCGAGCGCGGCATCTCGCAACTCGTCTCGGTCGATCTTCAGGCCGCCGAACGACTGCGGGACGCCGGCTGACGGAATCGGCCTGACGCGCTCCGGATCGAAAACATCCCGCCCCGTCAATGGCTTAGAGCTTTGCAACACTTCTTGACACCCCCCGGCCCTGAAACTATGGTGCCGCCGGCTTCGGGGGGTGTGTCCGGACCATCCTGCTCGTCCGCACGCGGGTTTCGCCATGAACGGCAACGACTCGCGAAGGGATCGGCAGGAGGCGTCGGGGGCGGCCACCGGGGGCGATCTGTCCGGGAGACTTCAGCGTCTTGGGGCTAAACTGGAAGCGAGGCGCCCTGCCCCGCCGCCAAGTCCGGCCCAGCGCGCGTCGTCGTCCGACCCGTCGGGTCTCGCACGGGCCTTCCGCGCGTCGAGCGAGTTCATCGCTGGCGTCATCGTCGGCGGGGGGCTCGGCTGGGCGTTCGACAAGGGGCTCGGGACCTCTCCCTGGGGTCTGATCGTCTTTCTGCTGCTCGGCTTCGCGGCCGGCGTCTACAACGTGCTGCGGTCCGCCGGTCTTCCGGCGCCCACGGCCCGGGTCGGCGACGTGGCCAAGCCCGATTGATGAACCCCGGCCTGGGCGCAAGCCTCGGCGCCGCTTGAAACGAAGAGATCGACACGGCGATGGCCGCTCCGACCAGCAAGCTCGACCCGATCCACCAGTTCGAGCTCCTGCCCATCATCCCGCAGATCGGCCTGACGCAATCGAGCCTCTACATGCTGGCCGCGGTCGGCCTGATCTCGCTTGCCGCCTGGGCCGCGATGCGGTCGAGCTCGCTGGTGCCGGGCCGGCTCCAGTCGGTCGTCGAGATGAGCTACGAGTTCATCGCCAACACGGTGAGGCAATCGGCCGGTGACGAGGGCATGCGGTTCTTCCCGCTCGTGTTCTCGCTGTTCACCTTCGTGCTGGTGCTGAACCTGCTCGGCATGGTGCCCTACGGCTTCACGGTCACGAGCCACATCATCATCACCTTCGCGCTCGCCATGATCGTGATGACCACCGTGGTGGTCTACGGGTTCATGCGGCACGGTACCCACTTCCTCGGCCTGTTCGTGCCCTCCGGCGTGCCGGGCTACATCATGCCGCTGGTGGTGCTGATCGAGGTGATCTCGTTTCTGTCGCGGCCGATCAGCCTTTCGGTCCGCCTCTTCGCCAACATGCTGGCGGGGCACATCGCGCTGAAGATCTTTGCCGGCTTCGTGGCCTCGCTCCTGGCCGCCGGCTTCGTGGGCATCCTGTCGCCGCTGCCGCTGGCGCTCGCGGTGGCACTGACCGCCCTCGAATTCCTGGTCGCGTTCCTGCAGGCTTATGTCTTCACCATCCTGACCTGCATCTACCTGAACGACGCGATCCACCCCGGCCACTGAGCCGGACTGTTTCCACCCGAGACTAACCCCCTAAGGAGTTCCTGATCATGGATCCGCAAGCTGCGAAGTATATCGGTGCCGGCCTGGCCTGCCTGGGCATGGGAGGCGCCGGCGTCGGCGTCGGCCTGATCTTCGCCAATTACCTGTCCGGCGCGCTGCGCAACCCCTCTGCCGCGGACGGCCAGTTCGCCCGGCTCATCTTCGGCTTCGCGGTGACGGAAGCGCTCGGCATCTTCTCGCTGCTGGTCGCACTCCTCCTCCTCTTCGCCGTCTGAGCGAGCCCGGGACCAGCACGATGGCCCAGGCGCAGGCTCCCGCGGGGGCGCCGAAGGAAGGTTCGCAGGTGGCGGCGCATGCGCCCCACCAGCCGGGCTTCCCGCCCTTCCAGGCGAACACCTTCGGGGGCCAGCTGCTCTGGTTCGCGATCGCGTTCGGTCTGCTCTACTACTTCATGTCCAAGGTGGCGCTGCCGAAGATCGGCGCGGTGCTGGAAGACCGCCGCTCCCGGATCGCTCGCGATCTGGAAGAGGCGCAGGCCATGCGGCAGCGTTCGGAGGAGGCTGAGGCCGCCTACCAGCTGTCGCTGACCGAAGCGCGCGACCGCTCCAAGGGCATCGCCCAGGAGATGCGCGACAAGCTCACCGCCGAGAGCGACGTCCGGCGGCGGGCGCTCGAGGCCGAGCTGGCCGAGAAGATCGCTGCGTCCGAAGCGACCATCCGGTCGCGGACGACCGCCGCGATGTCCAACGTTCGGGGGATCGCGGCCGATGCAGCGACCGCCATCGTCGAACGCGTCACCGGCCGCGCGCCCGACCGGGCCGTGGTGGACGCGGCGCTCGACCGAACCCTTCGCTAGGCTGGACCGATGTTCTTCACTGCCGAATTCTGGGTTCTCGTCGCCTTCGTGCTGTTTCTCGCCATCGTCTGGTACGTAGGCGGGTTCAAACAGATCATGGATGCGATCGACGGGCGCGGCCGCCTGGTTCAGGCCGAGCTCGACGAAGCCCGCCGGCTCCGCGAAGAAGCGGCCGCTGTGCTCGCCGACTACACCCGGCGCCGCCAGGAAGCCGAGCGCGACGCCGATCAGATGATCGCCGCCGCGCGCGACGAGGCCGAGCGGGTTGCCCGCGAGGCGCACGACCGCATGACCGACTTCGTCGCCCGTCGCACTGCGGCGGCCGAGGCCAAGATCGCTCAGGCGGAAGTGCAGGCGACCCAGCAGGTCCGCGCCGCCGCCGCCGAGGCCGCCATCAAGGTGTCCGAAACGGTGCTGCGCGAGCAGGTGCGGGGCCAGAGCGGCGAAGACCTTCTGGTCCGCTCCCTCGCCGAGATCCGCGGCAAGCTCCATTCCTGACAGCAGCCGCAAGCTGCTGTCCTGACAAAAAGGCGGGGCCCCCGGGCCCCGCCTTTTTTGTGCCCGGTCCCCGGAGCCAGCCCAGCAGGGCGAGGCCGGAGACCGCGAAGACCTCCGGCCGGGGCCCGATCCAGGCGCACTGTGGCCAATGGCCAGCGCTCCCCTGCCCCGCGTCTTTCCGTGAAAACCCCGGCGGCGGGCCGCACCGGCGGCCCGCCGTTCGGAGGTGCTATTCCGCGGCCTCGGCGGAAACCGGGTCGGGCCTGGTCCAGCGCAGCACCGGGCTGCGGGCGGCCCGCGTCTCGTCGAGGCGGCGGCGCGGGGCGTGGAAGGGGGCACCCTTGAAGCGCTCCACCTCGCCGCGCTTCACCGCCATGGCGATGTCCCGGAGGGCCGCGATGAACAGGTCGAGCGACGCCTTGGATTCCGACTCGGTCGGCTCGATCAGCATGGCGCCGTGCACCACCAGCGGGAAATACACCGTCATCGGGTGGTAGCCCTCATCGATCATCGCCTTGGCCACGTCGAGCGTCGTGACCTCGGTGCCGTGGAGCCAGCGATCGTCGAACAGCACCTCGTGCATGCAGGGCTTGTCGCCGAAGGGGAGGCTCATCAGGTCGGACAGGCAGGCCCGCACGTAATTGGCGTTGAGCACCGCGTCTTCGGAGGCCTGCCGCATGCCGTCACCGCCATGCGACAACATGTAGGCGAGCGCCCGCACG
>NZ_JAQGKF010000132.1 GCF_028290205.1 Enterovirga sp.
CGTGAGGAAGAACGACCCCGCCCGAACGGTGGATGACACGACCAGCACCATGTCCGTGCCCTTTGCCACCCGGAACGGCACATAGGCATAGGCCAGGATCTCGCCGCCCTCCGCGGCCACGCCGCCCTGAACGGGCGGACAGCCGAGACGGAACTCATACTGGTCCCCCTGCCTGGCCATCTTCAGATCGAAATCGTAGGCGCCCGAAGCCTGCTCGAAATAGACATAGGGCGGCGTGATCAGCGGCCCCGCGGCGTCCAAGCCCGCGATTTGCCGCTCCGGCGTGACGGCCTGACCGGAATACAGGGTTACCGCACCCTCCCAGGGCGCATCAGCCTCCTTAAGGACCGACTGAAGGCCCATGCGCGAGCCGACCGGCCCGAGTTTGAGCAGGTCGAGATAGGTCTGCCGGACCGGATTCTGCGCCTCTAGCGCGGCCAGGTCCCGCATCGCCGGGAGGTGAAAGGCCGCCGTCTCGCTGCACAGGAAGCCGGTGAGCCGGTCGTCGGCGGTCCGCTGAAACCACTTCATCGCGAACACGCGGTGGCCGCGCCAGTTCGACGAGCTGTCGTCGTAGCACCTCGGCGGCCGCATCATGTCCTCCAGCCGAACGGCGCCCGCCGTCGAGGTCAGGAACCGTTCCCAGAAGTTGTGGCACAGGATGGTGAACTGGGCCGGAGGGTCCTGGGCGAGCACCGTCATGGGCAGCACCTCCTCGTAGGGAAAGCCGGCGCATCCCAGCCGGGCCGCTTCCGCCAGAAAGGCCCGGTGCTGAGCGATCCGGCCCCAATCCTTCTTGGACGTGCAAAAACCCTCGATCTGGGCATTGTCGATCCGCCGGATCCCGAGCCGATCGAAATAGCCCGTGACCAGGGCATCCTCCTTGACCTTCGGCCAGTGCCAGAACCCCGGAAGCTGAGCGGGATCGTACTCCGCCCGGGCCGTCCTGCCCTGTCCGACCGCTTCTGCAACATCGCTGCCCTGAAGCCGGTCCACGAACAGGGCGTTCGACGCCATGGTGCAGAAATAGCCGAACTCGCCGATGTGCCGGCAGGCATATTCGTAGCTCTCGATGTGGCCGAGAAGCAGGGTCGGGCCGAGCTTGGCGCGGCGGGTCGGCCCCGCATGGGCGAAAACGCGGGGGCTGATCGCCCTCACCTCGGCGTCGTCGATCGCCCCGTTGTGGTTGATCACCAGCGCGCAATCGTCGCCCGTGAAGGTCAGGAAATTCCGAACATACATCCTCAGGTATTCGGGACTTTCCGTGAACAGGCAGGAAAACACCGCCGCGATCGTCATCTATTGGACTCCTGAACCTTCTCCCGGCGGCCCTGCGCCCGCTCGGCCGGGAGAGCGACATCCGGCCTCCTCATACCGCGTCTCGCGGCGGGAGGGGACAAGGCTGCTGGCCGCTCAGGCGGGGCGGACAGGCGCCGCCATTCCCCGCGCCGCGCTCTGTTCCAGCCGTGAAAACAACCGAAGGGCATTGGCCACAAACGCCCGCTGCCGATCGGGCCTGTCGAAATGCAGCGGCAGCATCGACAGAAACAGGCTCACATTGATGGCCGCGATCTCCGGGCTGAGCGCCTGGACGCCGTCGACCGTGAGATCCCCGAGGGCGTCCTCGAGCCAGCCGTGATGCGGGGCCGTCTCGAAAGCGATGGTGAAGCCAGTGCGGCCGTCACTCGCCAGCTCGTAGCGGCCGGCCAGGATCTGGTCGTAGCGGCCCACGACCGAGTGGGCGAGCTTGCCGAAATCGTAGCGCAGGTCGCCGTACAGGGTGGGCTCGCCCGCCTGCACGAAGCCGCGGGGATCGATGACGCGGATCCGGCGCGCCCGTGAATTGAACATCACGTTACTGAAGCCGACATCGCCGTGCATGATGGTTTGCGGGCGGCCGGACTCGAAGTCGATCCGGTCCTCGAGCTGTTCGGCGATCCGGAGCAGCGATGGCAGCGGGCGTCCCGCGAAGCTCGTCGGCGCGTCCACCGGAAAGCCGGTCTGCTCCGCATAAAGCTGCAAGCGCTCCCTCGTCTTGGTGATGGTGAGCTCCCGCAGCGCCGTGTCGCCCGGTTCGCTGCGCCGATGGCGCGCGAAGATGCCCAGCATCTCCCGGTACGAGTCGAGCACGTGCTGCCAGGACCGCTTGCCCAGGAGCCCGAACACGAACAGCTCCGACAGCGTCGGCATGTATTCGTATTCGGTGTCGTAGAAGTGCCGCCCGTCAGCCTCGCCCGATTGCAGGATGCGGGCGCAATAGACCTGCAGGTCCGGCGGCGCCGCCCTGAACCAGGCGGCCTCGGCTTTGATCTTGGCGCCGTCCTGGCTGGTCTTCCGAACCGTCTTGCCGTCGATGGTCAGCGTGTTGAAGGCCCGGGTCGTCGAGACGATGAGGCGGGAGCGGAAGTAGCGCTGGACGTGGCCGAAATCGAACCACGAGGGCAGCCATCGCGCCTGCAACGCCTGCTCGCCCGCATAGAGGTTGATGCCCTCGATGAAGCTGCCCCGCGCCCGCGTGATGGCCCGAACCAGCGCCAGGTTGCTGCTGAACGAGAAATAGCCGCAGGCGACCGGACGCCGGGCGCCGAGCTCGGGCGCCGGCAGGACTGTCTCGAGCCTGACCAGCTGCTCGCCCCGGATCTCGGCCTCGGCCCAGCTGTAGCTGTCGGCCTCGCCGCTGAGGCCGATCTCGTCCTGACCGCCCGCCGGCAGATCGCCGACCAGCGTGTCACCGTGCAGGATGCGCAGGGGCCCGTCGCCGGCGCCGATGAGGTTCGACGCGTAGATGACGGCCTCGCCGAGGCTCAGCCCGTCCGGAATGGGCAGCACCGTGACCTGCAGCTCGCGAAGGCGGCGGGCATCCTCGGGCGGAAGCGCGAAGCTGTGCGGCAGCGTGAGGTAGACCGGGTTTTCGGTCCCGATCTCGGCCAGCTGATATTCGTAGAGGCGCTTGGTCCCGACTGGCAGAAAGGTCGGCGGCAGCAGCCCGAACTCGGCGGCGAGTTCCTGACCGACATAGGCCGAGGAGAGGACGAGCCACATGCCGCCGCTCACCGCCTCAGACCGCCGATGTGGCACCGATGAGGTCCCGGATCTCGTCGGGCGAGAGCGTCAGGAACTCGCTCGGCCGCACCGCACGATCGTCCACATAGAAGCCGTCGGTCCCGCACCAGGGTTTGCCGACATGCAGTTCGTCGAACGGCACCTCGTGCCGCTTCAACCACTCGACGATCACCGGGATGGTGTGGGCGTTGATGCGGCCGATCGCACTCTCGTAGGTGCGCATGTTGCGGGCCGTGTAGACGGCGATCTCGTAGCCCTGCTCCTTGTAGACCCGAAGGCGCTCGATCACCGCCATGTTCGGCTGCTTCTCGGAATAGGGAACTCCCGCCTGCTCGTGCGTGATCGTTCCGTCGAGATCCACGACCAGTCGCTTCATTCTCTGCCTTTCAGCGCGGGCGGGGTGCCCGACCCGGTCCGCGCCGGACGGGAGCTTCGCGGCCCTGCGCCGGCGTCCCGCCCCGGGCCGCTCTGGAGGGCGCGATACAGCGCCCGGTCGCCAGATCGCGTCAAGACCGGGAGGAGACCGGGCGGGCCCCGCCGAACTCGCGCGGCTCGGCCCTCAGCTCTTCGTATTCAGCCGGCGTGCCGCAAAAGATCACCTCCGATCGGGCAATCT
>NZ_JAQGKF010000215.1 GCF_028290205.1 Enterovirga sp.
ACGGCTTCTCGCTGGTTCGCCGCATCGTGGAGCGGGCCGGGCTCGGCTGGACCGAGCCGGCGCCCTTTGAGCCCGCCCGCGAGCTCGGCGAGGCGCTGCTCGAACCGACCCGGATCTATGTGAAGCCGCTGCTGGCGGCACTGCGGGCGGGCGCCCGGATCAAGGCCCTGGCCCACATCACGGGCGGGGGCTTTCCGGACAACATTCCCCGCGTCCTGCCGGACGGCGTCGGCGTCGAACTCGACCTCGCCGCGATCCCGGTGCCGCCGGTCTTCGGCTGGCTGGCCCAGGCGGGCGGGGTCGCCGAACACGAGATGCTGCGCACCTTCAACTGCGGCATCGGCATGGTGGCGGCCGTGGCCCAGGCCGATGTCGCGGATGTGCTCGGCCGGCTCGCGGCCGCTGGCGAAGCCCCGGTTGTGGTCGGTCGCGTGATCGCCGCCGGGAGCGGCAGCAGGGTCGGCTATTCCGGCGCCCTCCGGCTCTGACGTGAGCGGCCTCCGGAAGCGCCGGGCCGCCGTCCTGATCTCGGGACGCGGCTCCAACATGCTGTCCCTGATCGAGGCCGCAGAGGCGCCCGACTACCCGGCCGAGATCGTGGCGGTGATCTCGAACCGCGCCGATGCCGCGGGGCTCTCCCGCGCGGCCGCGGCCGGCATCGCCACCGCCGCGCTGGACCACCGGGCCTTTCCCGATCGCCCGTCCTTCGACGCCGAGCTCGACCGGCTGCTGCGCGCCCACGGGGCGGAGATCGTGGTGCTGGCGGGCTTTCTCCGCATCCTCACGGACGGGTTCGTGCGGGCCTGGGAGGGCCGGATGATCAACATCCACCCGTCCCTGCTGCCGGCCTACAAGGGGCTGCACACGCATGAGCGGGCCCTGGCGGACGGCGCGACGCAGCACGGCTGCACCGTGCACCACGTCGTGGCCGAACTCGATTCCGGGCCGATCATCGCCCAGGCCGCCGTGCCGGTCCTGCCCGGCGACACGCCCGAGACGCTTGGCCGGCGGGTGCTGGCCGAAGAGCACCGCCTGTTTCCGGCCGCTCTGGCCGACCTGGCCCGGACCCTGCCGGGCGCGGAGCCCGCGTCATGACCGGCTTCTTCGACGGGTTCGCGCTTCGCAATGTGCCGGTGCGGGACGGCGCGCTGCGCCTGCGCATCGGTGGCTCGGGCCCGCCGCTGCTGCTGCTGCACGGCAACCCGCAGACCCATGCGATGTGGCACAAGACCGCCCCGGATCTGGCCCGGCGCTTCACCTGCATCTGCCCGGATCTGCGCGGCTATGGCGGCTCCTTCAAACCGGAAGCGACGCCCGACCACGGGCCCTATGCCAAGCGGGAGATGGCGCGCGACCTCGCCGAGCTGATGACGGCCCTCGGCCACGAGCGCTTCCAGGTGGTCAGCCACGACCGGGGCGCCCGCGTCGCCCACCGCCTCGCCCTCGACCATCCGGAGCGGGTAGAGCGGCTCGCCGTGCTCGACATCGTGCCGACGCTCGAGCATTTCGAGCGCGCCGACATGCGGTTCGGGCTCGGCTATTACCACTGGTTCTGGTTCGCCCAGCCGCACCCCTTTCCGGAAAACCTGATCTCGGCCGCACCGGAGCTGTGGTGGCACGCGCACACCTCCCGCGAGCCGAAGCCGCCCGGCTTCTTCGATCCCGAGGCGCTGGCCGACTACCTCACCTTTGCGCGCGACCCGGCCACCACCCGGGGCATGTGCGAGGATTACCGGGCCGCCGCGACCATCGACCTCGACCACGACCGGGAGAGCCGGCGCGACGGCCGCAAGGTGCAATGCCCGACGCTGGTGCTGTGGGGCCAGGGCGGCAAGATCGGCACCTGGTACGACGCGCTCGCGATCTGGCGCGGCTATGTGGCGGCCGAGGTGACGGGCGGGCCGGTGCCGTCCGGGCACTACCTGGCCGAAGAAGCGCCCAAGGCCGTGCTGTCCGCGCTGGACGGTTTCCTCCGCACAGCCTGAGCGCCCTCAGGCCGGCTGCAGCACCCGCATGCGGCCGGCGAGGTCGGGCTCGGCATAGCCGGCCGGCGGCTCGATCCGGGCGAGCGCGACCCGGTTGTCGTGGAAGGCGGCCCCCCCGAACGGGGCGACCTGGTCGGCGCCGGTGAGCGTGTTGATGCCGCGCCCGTCCGGATAGGCGGCGTTGGGCCAGATCGATTCGGCGATCAGAACGCCGCGTCGAACCCCCTCGAACAGCCGCGCCCGCAACAGCACAGCGCCGCGGTGGTTGTGCAGCCGCACCCAGTCGCCGCCCTCGATGCCGAGCGGCGCCGCATCGGCCGGGTGAACCAGCACCTCCGGCCGGCGCTCGCGCTCGAGCGATCCCGCCGTCTCGTTGAAGGAGCTGTTGAGAAACGAGCGGGCCGGGCTGGTGGCGAGCCGGAACGGGTGCTCCGGCGTCGCCTCCTCCGTGGCGGCCCAATGGTCCGGCAGGTCCGGAAGGTCCTGCCAGGGCCCGACGGGGCCGATATTGGCATTCGGCACATGCTGCCAGTCGACCCGGAAGTGGAAGCGGCGGTCGGGGTGGCCGAACCCGTCCAGGTAATGCGCCCGCTCGAAGGGCGGCTGCACGTCCTGCCAGGTCTCGTTCTCGAGCTCGGCGAGGCTGCCCCGCCGCGAGGCGCGCAGCATCTGGTCCACCAGTTCGCGGGGCGTCATGCGGAAGCCGCGATGCTCGGCGCCGAGCCGGGCCGCCAGGCTGCAGATCACGTCGTGGTTCGACCGGCACTCGCCCGGCGGGTCGACGAGCTTCGGCCCCCAGGAAATGTGCTGGTGGCCCCCGCCCGTGTAGAGGTCGTCATGCTCCATGAACATCGTGGCCGGCAGCACGATGTCGGCCATGGCGGCCGTCTCGGTCATGAACTGCTCATGCACGCAGGTGAACAGGTCCTCGCGGGCGAACCCGCGCTTCACCAGCTCCTGCTCGGGCGCGATGGAGACCGGATTGGTGTTCTGCACCAGGAGCGCGGTCACCGGCGGGCCGTGGCAGAGGCTGTCCGGATCGCCGGTCAGCACGCGGCCGATCTCCGTCTGCTGCAGCTTGCGCACGGAGCTGTCCTCCGCCTCCAGGCCCTCCACCAGGCCCTTGCGCAGCCCGAAGATGCCGGAATTTGAGTGGAAGGCGCCGCCGCCTTCGTGCCGCCAGGCGCCCGTGACCGCCGGGATGCACAGGGCGGCATGCATGTTGACGGCCCCGTTGCGGCTTCGCGAAAAGCCGTAGCCGAGCCGAAAGAAGCTGCGCGGCCGCGTGCCGACGAGCCGGGCGAAGCTCTCGATCTCGGCGGCCGGCACGCCGGTGATGGCCGACGCCCATTCCGGCGTGCGGCTCGCGAGGTGCCGCTCGAGATCGGCCGGGCAATCCGTGTACCGCTCCAGGTAGTCCCGGTCGGCGAGCCCCTCGCGAAACAGCACGTGCATGGTCGCGCAGGCCAGCGCCCCGTCCGTGCCGGGCCGCACCAGCAGGGCCAGATCGGCCTGTTTCATGGTCGGGTTGTCGTAGACGTCGACCACCACGATGCGGGCGCCGCGCTCTTTGCGGGCCCGGAGCGCGTGGGTCATCACGTTGACCTGGGTGTGGACGGGGTTCGTGCCCCAGATCACCACGCAGTCGCTCTTGCCCATCTCGCGCGGATCGGCGCCGGCGAGGCGGCCCGTGCCGGCGATGAACCCGGTCCAGGCCGGGGTGGTGCAGATGGTCGAGAACTGGCCCGAATAGCGCTTCACGTGCCGCAGCCGGTTGATGCCATCGCGCATCACATGGCCCATGGTGCCGGCGTAGTAATAGGGCCACACGGCCTCCGGGCCGTGCTGCCGCTCGGCCTCGAGGAACCTCTCGGCCGTGCGGTCCAGCGCCTCGTCCCACGAGATGCGGCGGAACTGGCGCGACCCCTTCGGTCCCGTCCGGACGAGCGGGTGGGTGAGGCGATCCGGGTGGTGGATGCGTTCGGCGTAGCGCGCGACCTTGGCGCAGATCACCCCGGCGGTGTAGCTGTGCCGCTCGGCGCCCCGCACGCGGCCGATGCTGCGGCCGTCCACAACCTCGATGTCGAGCCCGCAGCAGGACGGGCAGTCATGCGGGCAGGTGGAGGATCGGCGCTCGATCCGAGGCGCGAGATTCATGGCCGTCCTCGACGGGAAACCGACAGGACCTCTTAAGCCCTCACGCCCGGCCCCGAAAGGGCGGGGTCAGCCCTTGACCCGCACGGTCTCGCGCACGCGCCGCTCCCGCAGGATGCGACGGTGGCTCTTGTAGCCCCAGAAGGGCCCGCCGGTCGTGTAGGTGGTCACACCGAAGCCCTGGTAGCCGTCGACCATCCGGGTCGCCTGCTGCACGTCCGGATGGCGCGTGTAATAGGTTGTGGGCGCGCCGAAATAGCCGGAATAGCCGAAGAAGGGCGGGAAGCCGTCGGCCTTGGCACCCGAACCGGCGAGGAGGCCGAGGGTCAGGGCGGCGAGCCAGGCGGTGCGTCTCATGGCGAAGGATCTCGTGTTCGGGGCGACCCCGGACGTCACGGCATTATAGGCATTTCCGCCCGCTCTGCCGTGACAATCCTGCCGCATGGTTGCGGGAAGCGGGTCAGAACACCGCCTGCCCGATCGCAATGGCGATGATGACCACGATCACGGCCAGGGCGAGGAACAGACCGAACAGGATGCGGGCGATCCGCCCCGCGCCGGCGGCAATCCCGGTGAAGCCGAGGGCGCCCGCGATCAGCGAGACCACGAAGAAGATGACGGCCCATTTCAGCATCTGACATCCCCGCTGCGAAATGCCCGCATCAACTGCGTCGCGGCACGGCCGTTCCGTGCGGCGCTATTTCCCGATCGCGGCGAAGAACTCCCGGCGGGTGGCCGGATTGTCCCGGAAGGCGCCCAGCATCCGGCTGGTGATCATCACGGCCTCGCGGGCATCGACACCGCGCGTGGTCATGCAGGCATGCGTGGCCTCCACCATCACGGCGACGCCCCGCGGCTGCAGAACCTCCTGCAGGGTGTCGGCGATCTCGGCGGTGAGCCGTTCCTGCACCTGAAGCCGGCGGGCAAAAGCCTCCACCAGCCGGGCCAGTTTGGAAATGCCGACCACCCGCCGGCGCGGCAGGTATCCGACATGCACCTGCCCGACGATGGGCGCCATGTGGTGCTCGCAATGCGAGGAAAACGGGATCGCCTTGAGAACCACGATCTCGTCGTAGCCGCCGACCTCGGCGAAGGTCCGGCGCAGCACCGAGGTCGGGTCCGAGCCATAGCCGGAGAACCACTCCTCATAGGCGCGCGCCACGCGAGCCGGCGTTTCCTGCAGCCCCTCGCGGCCCGGGTCGTCACCGGCCCAGCGGATCAGGGTGCGGACGGCCTCCTCGGCTTCGGCCCGGCTGGGGCGGCCTGCGGCGGCCTCCGCCGTGGCCAGCACGTCTGTCTTCGGGCGCATCCAATCGGTCCTGCTGTGTCACCTGTGCGGGGAACTAGTCGAGGGGGCGCTTGGGGGCCAGACCCGGCCGGTCGCGGAAGGGGCGCTCCTCCATCAGGGCGAGCGCCGCCAGGGCCGCCGCGAAGGCGGTGGCCGCGATGGCCAGGACCATCCGGAACGAGTCCGCGCTGATCTGCCGGGGCGCCGCCGCCCCATGCAGGTCGACCGCCATGCCACCGAACGCGACGGCACCGAAGATCGCCACCACGACGGCGGCCGAGAGCTGCCGGAGGAAGTTCATGCTGGCCGTCGCCGTGCCGAGATGCTGCGGCGCGACCGCGTTCTGCACCGCGACCGTGGTCACGGGGAAGATGGTGCCGAGCCCGAACGCCGCGATGCCGAGCAGGATCTCGACGCTCCAGAGCGGGCCCCGCCCGGCCAGGTAGGCGAGCCCGGAGATGGCCAGGATGGCCACCGTGCAGCCGGCCAGCGGCACGCGCTTGTAATGCACCACTGAGGCCATGAGCCGCCCGGACAGAGTGGCGCCGAGCGGCACCCCGACCATCATCGGGATCAGCGCGAGCCCCGATTCCCGGGCGGAGAGCCCGAGCGCGCCCTCGAAGAACAGCGGCACCAGCACCGTGAGCCCGACATAGGTGCCCATGGTCAGCGCGCCGGCCGCGGTGCCGAGCGCCACCACGCGGTCGGCCAGCACGGCGACCGGAATCAGCGGCTCGCGCGCCGTCCCGAGTCGGAACCCGAAGCCGAGCCACAGCAGGGCCGACGCCGCGAACAGCCCGAGCACCGGCGCGGAGGCCCAGCCATAGGCGATGCCGCCCCAGCTCAGGGCCAGCATCAAGGTCGAGGTCGCGCCGATCATCAGGCCGGCCCCGAGAATGTCCAGCCGATGGCGGCGGTCGTGCCGGGGAAGCAGCTTCAGCCGGTTGTTGACGAGCAGGAAGGTCAACAGGCCGAGCGGCAGGTTGAGCCAGAAGATCCAGGTCCAGTGGAAGCTCTCGGACAGGAAGCCGCCGAGAACCGGGCCGAGCACGCTGGCCGAGGCGAACACGGTGCCTAAATAGCCCTGGTAGCGCCCGCGCTCGCGCGGGGTCACCAGGTCGCCGATGATGGTCTGAGCGATTGCGATCAGGCCGCCGCCGCCGAGACCCTGGACGGCCCTGGCCGCGGCCAGGAGCGGCAGAGACGGCGCCAGCGCACAGCCGATCGAGCCCAGGATGAAGATCGCGATGGCGCTCAACAGCGTAACCCGCCGGCCGTGCATGTCAGCAAACTTGCCGTAGAGCGGCGTCACGGCGGTGGCGGCCAGGAGATAGGCGGTCACGACCCAGGGCAGGTGCTCGGCATCGCCGAGCTCGCGCCCGATCGTCGGCAGCGCCGTCGCCACGATGGTGGCCTCCAGCGCCGACAGGAACATCGCCAGCATCAGGCCATAGAAAATGGACCGGATGTCGGCTTGGCTGAGGTCGGGACGCCTGAGCTCCGCGGGTGTCTCGGCATCCATGCGGTCAGGCCGCCCGCTCGCCGGTGGCGCGCGGGAACTCGGCTTCCATGCGGTCCACGATGCCGGCCACGCCGAACCGGATCGGATCGGTCGCCGGCAGGCCATGTTCGGCCGCCGCCTCGGCCAGATAGGCCTGCGCGTCCGCCTCCGCGAGCTGCTGGGTGTTGACCGCGATGCCGACGGGCCGGATGGCCGGGTTGGTGAGCCGGCCGCATCGCACCGTGAGGTCGATCACCTCGCCGATCGACGGCAGCGGATGGGCGACCCCCCGCATCGCGCGGCGGGTCGGCTCATGGCACACCACGAAGGCGTCGGGCTGGGCCCCGTGCAACAGGCCGAGCGTGACGCCCGCGAAGGAGGGGTGGAACAGCGACCCCTGCCCTTCCAC
Source organism: Enterovirga sp. (assembly GCF_028290205.1). GTDB lineage: Bacteria > Pseudomonadota > Alphaproteobacteria > Rhizobiales > Beijerinckiaceae > Enterovirga. The sequence goes on from NZ_JAQGKF010000215.1 coordinate 7,338, forward strand.
GATGTCCCAATGGTCCGGCGCGGCCGCGGGCGCGATCCACTCCACGGCCCCGGAAATGAAATCGGCCACCACCGCATCAATCGCGACGCCGCGGCCGGAGATGAAGACGCCCGTCTGCCCAGTCGCGCGGAAATCGGCATCCAGCCCGCGCTCCCGCATGGTCCGCTCCAGTGCCAGGGCGGTGTATTTCTTGCCGACGGAACAATCGGTCCCGACCGTCAGCAGCCGGAGGCCGGGCCGCTTGGTGCCCTTGCCGGTGTCGAAGCGCTGGTCGGTGACCCGCACGTCGAAGAGCTGGCGGCCGTTGGCGAAGGCCGCGTGCTTGATGCGCTCGTCGGCGCCGAGGCGGATGTGCAGACCGCTCGCGACGTCCATGCCGGCCTCGAGCGCGGCCGTGATGGTGGCGATCCAGCTCTCGTTCAGCAGGCCGCCCGCATTGACGATGCCCACGATCATGGTTCGGCAGCCCTTGGCCGCCGCCTCCGCGACGGTCAGGTCCGGGATGCCGAGATCGGCCTGGCAGCCCGGCAACCGAAGCTGGCCGAGGCACCAGTCGCGGCGCCAATCGACGATGCCGGCGGCGGTCTTGGCCGCGAGCGCGTCCGGCACGTCGCCGAGGAACATCAGGTAGGGCGGATTGATCTGCATGGGGACGGCCCGGAGAAGAGGCCTCATCCTACGCGGGTTGTGGGCCCGCGGCACCCGGTTGTGCGCAGGGCTGCCCCTCGGCGCCGTGCACGGTCCGTTCCCGACTGTCGGGCCTAGCTGGGCTCGGCGGCCCGGGTCTCCGGGCCGGCCGGACCGTCCGCCGCCGGCACCTCGCCGGCACTGTCGTCGCGCAGAAGATGGTAGATCAGGATCGCCCCGAAGGTGGCGGTGCCGATGCCGCCGAGCGAAAACCCGCCCAGCCGGAGCGTGAGGTCGCCCGCCCCGAGCACCACGGCGATGCCGGCCGTGAGGAGGTTGCGGGCCCGGGAGAAGTCGACCCGGCCCTCCACCCAGATGCGGCCCGCCGCCGCCGTGATCAGCCCGAACACCACGATGGAGAGCCCGCCGATCACCGGCCCCGGGATGGTCAGGATCAGGGCGCCGAATTTCGGCGACAGCCCGAACAGGATGGCGATCACGCCGGCCGCGACGAAGAGCAGCGTCGAATAGATCCGGGTCACCGCCATCACGCCCATGTTTTCGGCATAGGTCGTGACGCCGGTGCCGCCGCCCGCGCCGGACAGCATGGTGGCGAGGCCGTCGCCGATGAAGGCCCGGCCGAGATAGGGATCGTAGTTGCGGCCCGTCATGGCCCCGATCGCTTTCACGTGGCCGAGGTTCTCGGCCACCAGCACCACGGCGACCGGCGCGATGAGCCACATGGCCGAGGGCTCGAAGACCGGCGCCTGGAAGCGCGGCAGCCCGAACCAGGCCGCGGCCGCAACCCCGGAAAAGTCGATCGGCTTCGCGAGGCCGAAGCCGTTCGCGACCAGCAGGTAGGCGAGGTACCCGGCCGCGCCGCCGAGCAGAATGGGCAGGCGCCGCCACCGGCCGGGCGCATAGACCGCCACCGCGCAGACCGACGCCACGGTCAGAAGGCCGATCCAGGTGTCGAGGCTCGAGCCCGAGATGCCCTTCACGGCGATGGGCGCGAGGTTCAGCCCGATCGCGGCCACGATGGTGCCGGTCACGACCGGGGGCATCAGCCGTTCGATCCAGCCCGAACCGGAGATGGCGACCACGATGCCGATCGCGGTGTACAGCGCGCCGGCCGCGATGATGCCGCCGAGGGCCACGCCGAGATTCGGGTTGGGTCCGGTTCCGGCATAGCCGGTGGCCGCGATCACCACCGCGATGAAGGCGAAGGAGGAGCCGAGATAGCTCGGCAGCCGCCCGCCCACCACCACGAAGAACAGCAGCGTGGCGATGCCCGAGAAGAAGATCGCGAGGTTCGGGTCGAACCCCATCAGGATGGGCGCGAGCGCGGTGGCGCCAAACATCGCGACCACGTGCTGCAGCCCGAGCACCAGCGTCTGCCCGAGCGGAAGCCGCTCGTCCGGCATGACCGGGCCGGGCCTCGTGACGAGGGTCCAGCGCGGCACGATCCCGGGTTCCAGACCTCGCATTCGCGCCCGCTCCTCTGGCATTCCGCACGTTCCGGCAGGTTCGATAGCGACCTGCGGGCGAGAAGGCGACAGGGCTCAGGCCGAGGCCAGCGCCGCCTGCAACTGGCCTTCGGCGCGGCGCGCAAAATCCCGGGACGGAAGCCCGGGCGGGATCGGATCGAGATAGGCGACCGTGATGGTGCCGGCTCGCTTGTAGGGCAGGCCGGCGCCCCAGAAATGGCCCGAATTGACGGCCACCGGCAGCACGGGCGCGTCGAGCTTCGAATAGAGGATCTCGATGCCGCGCTTGAACTCCACGGCGACGTCGGTGCCGCGCCGCTCCCCTTCGGGGAAGATCAGCACCGACCGCCCCGCGGCCAGCGCCGCCCGGCTCTCCTCGAGCATGACCCGGATGGCGTTGCTGCCGCGCTCCCGGTCGATCAGGATCATGGGCGAGTGCCGCAGGAACCAGCCGACAATCGGCACCGCCAGCAGCTCCTGCTTGGCCACGATGGCGACGTTGGGCACGAGCACCAGAAAGGCGATGGTCTCCCATTCCGACTGGTGGTTCGCGACGATGAGGCAGGGCTTGTCCGGACGCAGCTCCCGGCCGCGCTCGACATAGCGCAGCCCGACGATGTGCTGCAGGCCGAGGAGGATGCCGCGCGACCACACCCGCGTGGCCCAGCGCATCGGCCGGCCCGGCTTCCTGGCCAGCCACAGTACGAGCATGGCGGGTGCGAACAGCGCCGTCCAGACGACGAGATAGGCGTCAAAGAGTTTGGAGCGGATCAGTTGCAAACGTCGATTCCTTGTTCAGATCCGGTCCGCGAGAGGCGGCAGGCGGTGGTGATTGCGGGCCACCGAACAGGCCTCGTCCCCCGGAACGCAGATGCGGCAGACATCCGGCCGTAAGCCGTAGATGGAGCAGGCGGTCCTCTTCCCAACGGTCCCGATCAGGGCCGCGCATCGGTCGCCGTCGCAGCGCATTCCGCTCAGGTCGTCGGAGACCAACCCCGGGGGAATCAGATCGAGTTCGTCATCGCTCTCGGTCGAGAAGCGCGGCCAGGCTGCGGAGGTCGAGCAGCAGGCGCCGCATTCCTGGCAGGGGTTCACGATCGGGCCCGCTCAGCGGTTTGGTTTGTTGTCCGGCCCCGGAAGGTGCCGCGTATAGGTCCGCTCGCGCTCGTCACGAGCCCGCATCTGCTCCTCATACGCAGCCCTCGCCTCCGCGGAGATCGTCACGCGCTTGCCCTTGGGGGCGACCTGGCGCGGTTTTTTCGTGAACTGGTTTGTCGTCTCCGCCATCAACACATCCTCCTCGAAGAGGCGGACCATAGCCGGGATGGCGTGCCAAGGCGCGTCCCTGTCGCAGGCTGCGATGCCGTTTTTCCGCGCCGCGGTCGAGAGGAGCTCAGTTCGCCATCAGGACAGGCATCGTGGCGGCGGCCAGAACGTGAGCGGTGGCGCCGCCGAAGATCATCTGCCGAAGCCGGCTCTGGGTGTAGGCCCCCTTCACGAGGAGGTCGCCGCCGAGCGCCCGTGTTTCAGCCAGGATCGCCTCGCCGTTTGAGCGCTTGCCGAGCTTGGCGTGGACCGCCTCCGCGGCGATGTCGTTGCGGCGCAACGACAGCGCCAGTTGCTCGGCGCTGGGCCCCGGCACCGACCAGCCCTCGACGGACAGCACGATGATCCGTTTGGCGCCGCGCAGGAACGGGCCCGCGAAGGCGACCGTGCGGGCGGTCTCGGTCGAGCCGTTCCAGGCGATCACAACCGTGTCGCCGAGCCGCTGCGGCGGCTCCGGCGGGGCGATCAGGAGCGGCCGGCCCGATTCGAACAGGACCGCCTCCAGCGTCGCCATGGACGGAACCGCCTTGCCGGAGATTGGCCGGCCGAGGACGATCAGGTCGAAGAGCCGCCCGTGGCTCGCCAGGAAGGCGTCTCCGGCCGGCGCCTTCGGGTGCCAGCCATAGCCCGAGCCGACTGTGCCGGGCGCCGTCGGCGTGAGCCCGTGCGCCTCCACGAAGCGGGTGAAGATGGCGTGCGATTCGCGCCGCGCCTCCTCGTCGGCGCGCTCGTCGACCTGCCAGGCCAGGCCGCTCACCATGTCGATCGGAACGTAATCGGGCACCGCCGGCCGCAGGGCGAAGCTCTCCATGTAGCTGTCGAAACGGCGCTGAATCATGAGCGCGGTTTCCAGCACGGAGGGCATCACCTCGTGAGGTTCGGTCGGAACGAGAAGGTTCAGCATGTCGGCCTCCTTAGGAGTGGACGCCCCAACGCCGCACCGTGCGGCGCTCAATGACGCGGAAGACCAGGTTCTCGACGACAAGCCCGATCACGATCACCGTCAAGAGACCCGCGAACACGGCCGGAATGTCCAGCACGTTGCGGTTCTCGAAGATGAACCAGCCGAGCCCGCCCTGCCCCGACGAGACGCCGAAGACGAGCTCGGCCGCGATCAGGGTGCGCCAGGCGAAGGCCCAGCCGATCTTGAGCCCGGTCAGGATAGACGGGAACGCCGCCGGGACCAGGATGCGAAGCACATAGGGCAGCCCTCGCAGCCCGTAATTGCGGCCCACCATGCGGAGCGTCTGCGACACGCCGAGAAAGCCCGAATGGGTGTTGAGGGCGACCGCCCAGAGCACCGAATGGATCAGCACGAAGACGACGCTGCCCGAGCCGAGCCCGAACCAGATCAGGGCCAAGGGCAGGAGCGCGATGGCCGGCAGCGGGTTGAACATGGCCGTCAGCGTCTCGAGCAGATCCGTCCCGAGCCGGGTCGAGATGGCCAGCACGGTCAGGATCGCCGCGAGCGCGATGCCGATGCCGTATCCCGTGAACAGCACCCGCAAGGACGTCCAGGCCCGCAGCGGCAGGGTCCCGTCCCGCGTGCGCTCGACCATGGCGCTCAGGGTCTCGGACAGGGTCGGGAACAGAAGCGGGTTGTCGAGCTGGCGGGCATAGATCTCCCAGATCAGCCCGAGGGCGAGGAGGAGCACGGCCTTGCGCAGGGCGGCGCTCGCCCAGAGGCGCTCATGCAGCGGCAGCACGCGCTCCACCGCGCCTTCGCGGCCCACCGCCGCCAGGGTGGCCGCGTCGTGCACGATGATGCGGGGCTCACCCATGGGCTGCGGCCTTGTCCGGATCGGCCTCGGCCATCTCCTCGGAAAACAGGAGGTCGTGGATGCGCCGCTCCAGGCGAGCCGCGCCGCCTTCGCTCTGCCGGACGCTCTCGACCTCTTCGATCTCGGCCTTCACCTGCCCGGGATGGGGCGAGAGGAGGAGAATGCGGCTGCCGATGCGGATCGCCTCGGCGATGGAATGGGTGACGAACAGCACGGTGAACCGGGTGTCGTCCCAGAGCTGCAGCAATTCGTCCTGCATGCGCCGGCGCGTCAGCGCATCCAGCGCCGCGAAGGGCTCGTCCATCAGCAGGATGTCGGGCTCCATGGCCATGCCACGGGCAATGGCGACGCGCTGCTTCATGCCCCCCGACAGGGTGTGCGGGTAGCTGTCGATGGCCCGCGTCAGGTGGACCTTGTCGATGTAGTCGCGCGCCTTCTCGGCCGCCTCGGCGCGCGAGAGGCCGCGCGCGACACGGAGCGGGAAGACCACGTTCTCGAACACGGTTTTCCAGGGCAGGAGCTGGTCGAATTCCTGGAACACCATCATCCGGTCGGGGCCCGGGCCCGTGACCCGCCGTCCCTTGATCCGGATCTCCCCCTCGACCGGGGCCATGAAGCCGCCCACCGCCTTCAGCAGGGTCGACTTTCCGCAACCCGACGGCCCGAGCAGGACGTAGCGATCGCTGGTGCCGACCTGGAAGCTGACCCGGCGGGTCGCCGTCACCAGCGTCTGCGGCGTCTTGTAGGTCAGGGTGACGCCGTCGACCTCGAGCAGGGCCGTCACGACTCCAGGTCTCGATCGCGATAGGGCCGCGATCGGCCGCCAGGTGCCCCAAGGCCCGGCCGGTCCACGCTCACCATCATGCCTCCCGTCCCGTCTCGTCGCGGGCGGCGCATGGTGCCCGAGCTTGGCCGCGGACGAAAGGGCGGCCGCACCCTTCACGGGGCGGCAGCCGCGTTTGCGTGGTTAGCCCCCGATTAAGTGAATTGGTCGAAAATCACGGCATCTGAGTCGAGAGTGAGTTGCGTCATGCGTTCGAGTGCCGCCGTGTCCAGCAACGTGATCCGCTTTCCGGGGCCGCGGGCAGCCCCGCGTGACGGGCGCGATCAGCGCGGCCTGCTCGACACGGTCTATACGAGCGGTGCCCTGGTGGTGGCGGCCGACGACCGCGAGACGAAGTCGCTGGCCTCGCGGCTCCAGGTTTTCGGCTTCCTGAACATCGCCGAGATCACCCTGGACGGCTCGACCCGCAAGCTGCGGCCGTCCGAGGTGTCGGCGCTCTCGACCGAGCGCCCGTGGCGGCTGTCCCGGCCGAGCTTCGACGAATTGCCGCCGCTGGCCGGGTGAGGCTCAGGCCGAGTACAGCCCGGCATTCTCCTCGCGCAGAACCTTCTTCTGCACCTTGCCCATGGTGTTGCGGGGCAGGTCGTCGAGGAAGAGCACGCGCTTCGGCAGCTTGAAGCGGGCGAGCTTCGGCTCGAGCGCGGCGATCACGCCCGCCTCGTCGAGGGTCGCGCCCGCTTCCGACACCACGACAGCCGTGACGCCCTCACCGAGATCGGGATGGGGCACGCCGACCACGGCGCTCTCGACCACGCCGGGCAGCAGGTCGATCTCGGTCTCGACCTCCTTCGGGTAGACGTTGAAGCCGCCCGTGATGATCAGGTCCTTGCCGCGGCCCACGATGTGCACATAGCCGCGCTCGTCGACCTTGCCGAGATCGCCGGTGATGAAGAACCCGTCCGGCCGGATCTCGGCCGCGGTCTTCTCCGGCATGCGCCAATACCCCTTGAACACGTTGGGCCCGCGCACCTCGATCATGCCGACCTCGCCCGTCGCGATCTCGACCCCGCTCTCCGGGTCGGTGACGCGGATTTCGACGTCGGGCAGCGGCAGGCCCACCGTTCCGGCCACGCGGTCGCCCTCATAGGGGTTCGACGTGTTCATGCCGGTCTCGGTCATGCCGTAGCGCTCGAGAATGGCGTGGCCGGTCTTGGCCTCCCATTCCCGATGCGTCTCGGCAAGAAGCGGCGCCGAACCGGAGATGAAGACCCGCATATGCGCCGTCGCCTCACGGGACAGGCCGGGATGCTTGAGCAGGCGTGTGTAGAAGGTCGGCACGCCCATCAGCGCCGTGGCCCGCGGCAGCAGCCGCATGATCTCGTCGACGTTGAATTTCGGGCAGAACAGCATGGAGGCATCGGCCAGGAACGTCACGTTCGAGGCCACGAACAACCCGTGCGTGTGGTAGATCGGCAGGGCGTGCAGCAGGACGTCGTCGGCCGTGAAACGCCACGTGTCGATCAGCGCGAGCGCGTTCGAGACGAGGTTGCCGTGGGTCAGCATGGCCCCCTTGGACCGCCCCGTCGTGCCGGAGGTGTAGAGAATGGCGGCGAGATCGTCCTCGCCCACCACGGCGGTCGGGAAGGCGTGCGACTGCTCCCGAGCCAGGGCCGACAGCGACCCTTCCCCGCCCGCGTCGAGCGTTTCGACCGCGGCCTGGGCGGCGACCTCGGCCAGCGGGTCCCGCCGCGCCGGATCGCAGACCAGGAGCGCCGGCTCGGCGTCACCCAGGAAGTAGGCGACCTCCGCGGTGGTGTAGGCGGTGTTGAGCGGCAGGAACACGGCGCCGGCCCGCAGGCAGGCAAGATAGAGCAGCAGCGCCGGCACCGACTTCTCGACCTGCACGGCGACGCGGTCGCCCGGTCCCACGCCGCGGGCCATCAGCGCGTTGGCGTAGCGGCCGGCGCCCAGGATCAGATCGTCGTAGGTGACGACCTGGCCGTCGCTCGTCTCGATGGCGGTCTTGGATGTGTCCGCGATGGCGTCCGACAGATGCTGAAAGAGGTTGGCGTTCACGATGCACTCACGAGTTCGGGCGGCGGTGCGATGTCGGCGCGAATGAGACGCCGGATCGCGGACGAGGCGACCACCTCGCCTTTCTCCGCATAGCTCTCGTGATTACGCTCGATCTCGTCGAGGTCGTAGCAGTAATTCACCATGAGGCCATGCGATTGGCGCATCCCCTTGGCGGAGACGTCACCGAGGACGTTCAGCGCCTCGAGCCGGGCGCCGTTGCCGAGATGGAACCGGGCCACCGGGTCGAGCGGGCGCCCCGTCGGCGTCTTGGCCTTCAGAAAATAAGTGGCGGCGACGGGCAGGATGGCGCGGCGCAGCGTTTCACGGCGCGCCGGATCAATGTGCCAGCCCGCCTGATCGAGCCCCTGCAGGGTGGCTCGCGCCTCGTCGTTGAAGAAGCGGGAATGCGGCAGCGCCAGCTCGCCGGCGAGCCAGGCCGCGAAGCCCGGCACGGGTGACAGGGTCGCGAAGGTGCGCAGGTTCGGCAGCTCGCGGCGGAGTTCGTCCGCCACTTGCTTGATCAGGAAATGGCCGAAGGAGACGCCGGCCAGCCCGCCCTGCGTGTTGGAGATTGAGTAGAAGATCGCCGTGGTGGCGTCGCGGGCGGCGATCGGCCGCCGGGTCGGATCAAGCAACGTCGCGATCGCCCCAGACATGCCGGAGGTCAGCGCCACCTCGACGAAGATCAGCGGCTCGTCGACGAGCTGGGGGTGGAAGAACGCGTAGCAGCGGCGGTCCGCTGGCTGCAGACGCGAGCGCAGATCGTCCCAGCTCTCGATGGCGTGCACCGCCTCGTAGCGGATGATCTTTTCCAGAATGTTGGCCGGCGTGGTCCAGTCGATCGGCCGGAGCACCAGGAAGCCGCGGTTGAACCAGGACGAGAACAGGTGGACGAAGTCACGGTCCACCTCCACGAGGTCCGGCCGCGAGCCGAGATGCGACAGCAGCTCGGCCCGCATGCGGACAAGCGCTGCGGTTCCGCCCGGGGCGAGGTTCAGCCGGCGGATGAGTTCCTGCCGGCGCGGCTCCGCCGCCTCCTGCAAGGCGGAGACGGCGCGGCCGCTCGGATCGCGGCGGTACTCCGCAACGGCCTTGTCCACGAGGTCCCGGTCCGGCCCGAACCGGTCGGCGAGGGCCGTCAGAAAGCCGAGCCGGGCGGCAAGCGGCGCGCCCGCATAGCTGTCCAGCAGGGTGCGGGCCAGCGCCACGCCCGAGGCCTCGCCGCGGCGCGACAGCAGGGCCTCGCCGAGTTCCGGCAGGTCGCCGGACCGGGCGAGGTCGCGCGAGCGCCCCATCAACGACCGGCCCCGGTCGCCCAGCGTCTGCATGAGATCGTTCAGGAAGGACGTCGCCATGGCGGCAGACTAGCGCGTGCGCGCGAGCCGGGGAACAGCTCCGGGGGAGCGGCGTTCGCCTCTCGCAATGGCCAAGCTCGCGGCATATCGCGCGAAACGCGACTTCAAGGCGACGCCCGAGCCGGAGGGCGGAGAGGCCGCAGCGGGATCGTCCGCCTTCGTCGTGCAGAAGCACGCGGCGAGCCGGCTCCACTACGATCTTCGCCTCGAACTCGACGGCGTCATGAAGAGCTGGGCCGTCGCCAAGGGCCCGAGCCTGGTGCCGGGCGAGAAGCGCCTCGCGGTCCATGTCGAGGACCACCCGGTCGAATACAACAGCTTCGAGGGCACCATCCCGAAGGGCCAGTATGGCGGCGGCACGGTGCTGCTCTGGGACCGGGGCCGCTGGGTGCCGGAGGAGGACCCGCATCGCGGCTACCGCAAGGGGCACCTCAATTTCCGCCTGGAGGGCGAGAAGCTGGGCGGCGCCTGGCACCTTGTCCGCATGCGGCAGCGGCCGAACGAGAAGCAGGAGGCCTGGCTCCTGATCAAGTCGGACGACGAGGCGGCCAGGACCCCCGACCAGCCCGACATCCTGAAGGAGATGCCGCTCTCCGTGGTGAGCGGCCGCGACCTCGACACCATCGCGGCCGATCAGGGCAGCGCCGTCTGGGATTCCCAGTCCGGCTTGGTCCAGCCGAAGGCCACGGCCGCCGAGCCCGCAGCCGAGCCCTCGACCGCGCCCGCCCCGAAGCGGGCCCGCAAGGCCGGGGCCGCAAAGGCCGCCTCGCCGGCGAAACCGCGCCGGAGCCGCGCCAAGGTGGCCGAGACAACCGGAGAGCCGGACGCCCCGGACCCGAACGGCCGGCCGACGCCCGATGTCGCGGCCCTGGCGGAGGGAGGCCGCAAGGCGGCCATGCCGGAGAGCATCGAGCCGTGCCTCGCGACCCTAGTTCAGGACGTGCCGAAGGGCGCCGGCTGGATCCACGAGATCAAGTGGGATGGCTACCGGCTCCTCGCCTTCAAGACGCCGCGCGGTGTGAAGCTCGCCACCCGGCGCGGCCATGACTGGACGGCGCGCTTTCCGTCCATCGCCGCGGCGGTCGCGAAGCTGCCGGTCGAGACCGCGATCCTGGACGGCGAGGCCGTGATCGCGGACGAGAACGGGGTGGGCAGCTTCTCCGCGCTGCAGAACGCGCTCTCCGACGAGCACGGCGGAATCGCCACCGCTGCCGTGCTGTACGGGTTCGATCTCCTCTATCTCGACGGCTCCGACCTGCGCGAGCTGCCGCTGGAGGACCGCAAGGCGCGCCTCTCTGGCCTGGTGCCCGCCGGGGGCACCGGCTTTCTGCGCCTGGGCGAGCATATCGAGGCCGACGGGGACGCCATGGTCCGGAGCGCCTGCCGGCTCGGCCTGGAAGGCGTCATCTCGAAGCGCCGGGACCGGCCCTACCGGTCGGGCCGCGGCGAGGACTGGGTCAAGATCAAGTGCACCGAGCGCCAGGAATTCGCCATCCTGGGCCATGTGCCCTCGAGCGCGACGCCGCGGGCGGTCGGCTCGCTCGTTCTCGGCTACCGCGACAGCGGCACCTGGCGGCTCGCCGGGCGCTCGGGCACCGGCTACACGGCCGCGGTGGCCCGCGACCTGTGGCGCAAGCTGCAGCCCCTGAAGGCGCCCGGCCCCCCTGCCCTGGCCGCGAAGCCGACCGCGGACGAGCGCCGCGGCGTGGTCTGGGCCGAGCCGCAGCTCGTGGCCGAGATCGAGTTCCGGGGCTGGACCGCCGACGACCGCCTGCGCCACGCGGCCTACAAGGGCTTGCGCGAGGACAAGGCCGCGACGGAGATCGTGCGCGAGCGCCCAGCCGGAGAGCCGGCGACTCCGACGGCGTCCGCGCCGGCCGCAATCCGCAAACCCCGGCACGGCGCCGGCGAGGTCGCCGGCGTGCCCCTCACCCATCCCGACCGTGTGCTGTGGCCGGATGTCGGCCTCACCAAACAGGGGCTCGCCGAGTTCTACGAGGAGATCGCCGACTGGGTGCTGCCGCATGTGGCGAACCGGCCGCTGTCACTGGTGCGCTGCCCCGGCGGGGCCGAGAGCGGCTGCTTTTTCCAGAAGCATTCCTGGGCAGGGCTGAGCGACCACATCTTGCGCGAAACCGTGCGGGACGAGGGCGGCGAGGAAGAGGTGCTCTACGTCCGCGACATCCAGGGCATGGTGGCGCTGGTTCAGGCGGGCGTGCTGGAAATCCATCCCTGGGGGGCCGGCATCGCCGATGTGGACCGCCCGGACCGCGTCACCATCGACCTCGATCCCGGCGAGGGCGTCGCCTTCGCCGACGTGGTCACGGCGGCGCAGGAAATTCGCGAGCGGCTCGCAGCGGCGGGTCTCGAGAGCTTCTGCAAGACCACCGGCGGCAAGGGCCTGCACGTGCTGTTCCCGCTGTCCGGGCGAGACAGCTGGCCCGAGGTCAAGGCCTACGCCAAGGCTCTCGCCGACAGCATGGCGGGCGACAGCCCCAACCGCTTCATCGCCAAAGCGACCAAGAGCGCCCGGCGCGGCCTCATCTATGTCGATTACCTGCGCAACGGCCGGGGCGCGACGGCGATCGCGGCCTATTCCACCCGCGCCCGGCCGGGGGCGCCCGTCTCGGTGCCGGTCGGCTGGGAGGAGGTGTCGCCATCCCTGAAGCCGAACGGTTTCACGGTCGCGAACCTCTCCGCGCGGTTGCGTGCCCTCCGGGCCGACCCTTGGGGAGCGCTTCCAGAGGTGAAGCAGAGCCTCCCCCGCCCCGCGCCCGGACGGCGGCGCAACTCTGCGTCCCATAAATGACCCGTGGCAGCATTGTCGGCCGGTTCAGGAACCGGCCACGCACGGTCGAGTTGGGGCTCGGCCGGCGCAAGGCTGTCTTGCCGAGGCGAACCGGTTTCGGGCCTCACCCGCGGCCGGGCGGCCTCTCCGGCCGGTGGGGAACCAGGCCACATGCTTCAGCCATCACAACATGCGAGCCTGACGGTCCGTCGGGTCGGAACACCAGCCGACGGCGTCGTGGAACAGCTCCTCACGCGCCGGGCGGGCACGGCCGAGCGGCCGCTCCTTCTGTGCTTCTCGCATCTGCGCTGGGACTTCGTGTGGCAGCGCCCGCAGCACCTGCTGGTGCGAGCCGCGCGGCGCCACGACGTGGCCATCATGGAAGAGCCGATCTACGCAGACGGCGTCGAGCCCCATCTCGACGTGTCGGAGCGGCCGGGCGGCATTCGGATCCTGCTGCCCGTGCTGCCCTGGGGCATCCGCCCGGAGGATGAGACCGCGGCGCAGCGCCGCCTGCTGGACCGCTTCCTGGCGGCTGAAAAGGCCGGGCCGGCCGTGCTCTGGTACTACACGCCCCTCGCGATGGAATTCTCCGCCCACGTCACCGCCGACGTGGTCGTCTATGACAACATGGACGAGCTCTCGGCCTTCCGGGGCGCCTCGCCGCGCCTGCTGGACTGCGAGGACGCGCTGTTTCGCCGGGCCGACCTCGTCTTCACCGGCGGCTACAGCCTCTGGGAGGCGAAACGCGACCGCCATCCCCGCGTCACGGCGCTCCCGTCCAGCATCGACGCGCACCATTTCGCCGCCGCCCGGCTGCGGCATGGCGACGGCCTGGCCGACCAGGCGCATATCGGCCGGCCCCGCCTCGGCTTCTTCGGCGTGATCGACGAGCGCATGGACCTCGATCTCGTCCGTGAGGTCGCGGCCCGCCGGCCGGACTGGAACCTCGTGATGCTGGGCCCGGTGGCGAAGATCGACCCCGCCACCCTGCCGCAGGCCGCCAACATCCACTGGATCGGTGCGCGCTCCTATGCGGAGTTGCCGGCTTACCTCGCGAGCTGGGACGTCGGCATCATGCCCTTCGCGCTGAACGAATCAACGCGGTTCATCAGCCCGACCAAGACGCCCGAATACCTGGCGGCCGGCGTGCCGGTCGTCTCGACCCGCATCAAGGATGTGGTCCGGCCCTACGGCGACGAGGGCCTGGTCGCGATCGCCGACACTCCGGACGAGCTGGTGGCCATGGCGGCCGCGGCCATGGCGCGCCCGCGCGAACCGTGGCTCGCAGCGGTGGACCTGCATCTCGCGAACGGCTCCTGGGACAGCACCTGGGAGGTGGTCCAGCGCAGCCTCGACGAGGTCCGGGCGGCGCGGCCGCTCCAGGCGGCCGGCTCCGTCGGCCGCGCGCTCTCGGCCTGAGACCATGTACGACTGGCTGATCGTCGGAGCGGGCTTCGCCGGAAGCGTGCTGGCGGAAAGGCTCGCCACGATGCGGGGCGACCGCGTGCTGGTGGTCGACCGACGGCCGCATATCGGCGGCAACGCCTATGACCATTGCGACGCCGCCGGCATCCTCGTCCACCGCTATGGGCCGCACATCTTCCACACCAACTCCCAGGCCGTCTTCGACTACCTCTCGCGCTTCACGGAATGGCGGCCCTACGAGCACCGGGTGCTGGCAGAGGTGGACGGGCGGCGGCTGCCGATCCCGATCAACCTCGACACGGTGAACGGCCTGTACGGCCTGGATCTCGACTCCGCCGGGCTGGAAGCCTGGTTTGCGGAGCGGGCGGAGCCGGTGGACGAGATCCGCACCTCGGAAGACGTGGTCGTGTCCAAGGTCGGGCGCGAACTGTACGAGAAGTTCTTCCGCTTCTACACCCGCAAGCAATGGGGAATGGACCCCTCGGAGCTCGACCGCTCCGTCACGTCCCGCGTGCCGACCCGGACGGACCGTGACGACCGCTACTTCACCGACGCGTTCCAGTTCATGCCGCGCGACGGCTACACGCGCATGTTCGAGAAGATGCTGGCCAACCCGCGCATCGAGATCCGGCTCGGCGTCGATTATGAGGAGATCCGCCGCTCGGTCCCGCATCGGCGCACCATCTATACGGGACCGATCGACGAATTCTTCGGGCACCGCTTCGGCCGCCTGCCCTATCGCTCCCTGCGCTTCCAGCACGAGACGCTGGATACGGCGTGGCACCAGCCCGTCGGGGTCGTGAACTATCCCCAAACGGAGGAGTACACCCGGGTCACGGAATACAAGCACCTGACAGGCCAGACCCACCCCAAGACCAGCATCACCTACGAATACCCGACCGACGAGGGCGACCCCTACTATCCCGTCCCGCGGCCCGAGAACCAGCTTCTGTTCAAGCGTTACGAGCGCCTGGCGCTCGCGACTCCGAATGTGTGGTTCGTCGGCCGCCTCGCCACCTACCGCTACTACAACATGGACCAGGTGGTCGGGCAGGCCTTGGCGACCTTCCGCCGGATCACGGAGACGCTGCCGACCAGTCGGGAGGCCGGCCCTCTGCCGCCGCACGGAGCGGCGGCCGCGCCACCGTGAGCGGGTCCGCCCCCCGGCCGTCCAACACGGGAACGGCTTTGCGGCCTCTCGAGATCTGGGGCGGACTGGAATGCACCGTGGTGCGGATCGGGGACCGCTTTCGCGACCAGCTTGTCGAGACCGGGCACCGGGAGCGGCCCGGCGATCTCGACCTGGTTGCAGCACTCGGAATCCGCACCCTCCGCTACCCGATCGTGTGGGAGACGGTGGCGCCCGAGAGGCCGGACCGCTGCGACTTCGCCTGGCACGATGGCCGCCTCCGGCGCATGCGCGAGCTCGGCATCGCCCCCATCGCCGGGCTGGTCCATCACGGCTCCGGGCCGCGCCACACGAACCTGCTCGACCCCGACTTTCCGGTCCACCTCGCCCGATACGCCGAATGCGTGGCGCGCCAATACCCCTGGATCACCCGCTGGACGCCGGTCAATGAGCCGCTCACCACGGCGCGGTTCAGTTGCCTCTACGGCCACTGGTATCCGCATCGGCGCAGCGAACAGGACTGCCTCCGGGCGCTGGTCATTCAGTGCCGGGCGACGCTGCTGGCAATGCGGGCCATCCGCCGGATCGTTCCCGATGCCCAACTCGTCCAGACGGAGGATCTCGGGCGGGTCTTCTCCACGCCGGCCCTCGCCTATCAGGCCGAGCACGACAACAGCCGCCGCTGGCTGACCTTCGATCTCCTGTGCGGCCGTGTCGACCGGGAACATCCCTGGCGAGGCGGGCTGGAACAGGCCGGCGTTCCGGCCGCCGCGCTCGACGAACTCGCCGACGGGGAGGCGAGGCCGGCCATCCTGGGCATCAACCACTACCTGACCAGCGACCGCTTTCTGGACGAGCGCACCGAGCGCTACCCGGCCCATTTCGCCGGCGGCAACGCCGTCCAGGCCTATGCCGATGTGGAAGCCGTCCGGGTGCCGGGGCTGGCCGGCGCGCTCGGCTTCGCAGCCCGGCTGCGGGAAACCTGGGACCGCTACCGCGCCCCGATGGCGGTCACCGAGGTCCATCACGGTTGCACGCGCGACGAGCAACTTCGCTGGCTGGCCGACAGCCACCGGCAGGCGGAGGAGGTCCGACGTGAAGGGGCAGATCTCCGCGCGCTGACCCCCTGGTCCCTGTTCGGGACGGTCGATTGGAACTCGCTGCTCACCCGGCAGGTCGGGATCTACGAGCCCGGAGCTTTCGATATCCGCGGGCCCACGCCGAGGCCCACGGCGCTGGCCGCCGCCGTCCGAGATCTCGCCGCCGCGGGGCGGTTCGAGCACCCCGTGCTGGACGTGCCGGGCTGGTGGCGCCGCGCCGAGCGCGGCTACGATCCCGCCGTGCCGCTGGACACCGATCCGCCGGGCGGCCCCGGCGGGCGGCCCCGCACCCTTCTGGTCTGCGGCGGGCACGGCCCGACACGTCGCGCCCTTCTGCGGATCGCGGCCGTTCGGGGCCTTGCCGTGACGGACACGGTGGACGGGACGCGCGGGCTGCGCCAGCAAGGCATCTGGGCCGCGATGGTGCTGCCCAGCGGGAACGACCTGACGGACGCGGAGCCGCGTCTGGCTCCGCCGGTGGCAGCGCTGGCCGCCGAGGGGCTGCCCGCCGCCGTGATCCTGTCCGGCCCGGGCCCGAGCCGCCTCGGTTCCTTAGATGGCATGCGGGCGCTCCGTCCAAACCTCCTCGAGATCCGGACCGGAGAGGTGTTCGGGCCGTGGGAACCGTCCGGGCTGGGCGACCTCCTGGCCGCCCTGGCGCAAGGGGAGCGTCCGCAAGGGGAGCGCAGGCTTCTCGCCCTGACCTACCTGCCGGATCTCGCCCACGTCGCGCTGGACCTGCTGATCGACGGAGGCCGCGGCCCGCATGTCCTGGCCAATGGCCGCCTGCGGCAAAGCGAACTGGTGGAGATGCTGCGGGAGCGGACGGGCCTCGGCGCGCCGAAAGCCGCCAGACTGCGAGCCGCCGGGAGCCGCCGCACCGACGATCCGAGCCGCCTGATGCCGCCCCTCGCGAGCGCGCTCGACCGATTCCTCGGCGAGTGCCGCTTCGACTGGCGGCAGCGGCCGCACGCCTATGGCGTGGCGGCGGAGTGACGCGAGGGGCCGGGCCGGAACATCGCGCGTAGGGCAGCGTTCACCCCGCGACCCCCTCACGTCCCCACCCCATTGGAGCCATCGTCATGGCCAAGATCGTCGCCGACCAGAGAGCCCGTCAGGGCGGAATGGGACGCCCCGTCCTCTATGTTCTGATCGCCAGCCTGGTTCTGCTTGGCGTCTACATGGTGAGCCTGCTCGGCTGGAGCGGAGCCACCTCGCCTACGAGCCCGCAGCAATCGTCCTCGCAGCAATCCACCAGCCCGGGGGCGTCCTCCTCGGCCACCTCCGGCACGCCGGCCGCCAATCCGGCTTATCCGGCGCCGGCAGCGCCTGCGACGGGGGCTGCCGGCACCGCGCCTGCGCCGCGCTGAGCCGAAAGCCGGCCTCCGCCGCAGACGTGCCGCTTTTCGCGGCCACTGAACTGGTCTGATATCGGGCGCCGGCAGCGGCGCCCGATTCGTTTCCGGACCAGCGACAGGTTCCCGCATGGCGCGTGCCGCCCTTCAGACCCTGGCCAGACGGGGCATCCTCGGCCTTCTCCTTCTCACCCTCGGGTGCGTGCCCGCGCTGGCTCAGACGCCGGCACGTCCTCAGGCTCCGGCTCCCGCGGCGCCGGCCGTCCCCGCCGCGCC
>NZ_JAQGKF010000166.1 GCF_028290205.1 Enterovirga sp.
GCGGACCGGATGCCGACCATCCGGTCGGGTCCGATCCCGAGCAGAGCTTCGCGGGCCGCGGCCGTGTACACCACGGCGCCGCCCAGGAAGTAGCGGGACGCGCCGGGCAGGGAGAGGAGTGCTGCCGCGATCAGGCCGCCGGCGGAGGATTCCGCAACCGCTACCGTCTCCCGACGGTCCTCAAGCCGGCGCGCGACGCGCCGGGCGATCTCGGTCAGTTCGTTCATGTCTCAGCCTTAGGGCCCGCCGGGGTTGCCGTCACGCAAGGCCATGGCCGCGTCGGATGGACGCCGCCGGACGCGTCCGGCCCCACGCACGGGCACTCGGCCGGCCGCGTCGCCATATCGGTGCGGGCCCGGTAGATGGCTCGGCCGCAGGCGAACACGATGACGGGCGAAGACGCGTGAACCTTCTCAAGGAGTGGCTTGTTCTGCCCCCGGGCCGCGTCAACCACGTGGCCTTCGGCACGTTCTGCCACGTCGCGGCGGCGCTGCGGGACACCGGGCTGCGGCGCTGGACGGGGCCGTTCGACTGGATCTTCTCGACGCCGGGCCTGCTCGCCGACTGCCTGGAGGACGACTTTGCCCGGCTGCTCGACCCGGCCGAGCTGACGAGCGTGCCGCCGGAGGGCCTGACCAACGGGGCCCGCCGGCAATGCCGGCACCCGTTCTACGAGGAGCGGCACGGCCTGCCGACCATCTTCAACCACCACGATCCGGCCGGGAATGCGGGCGACATGCGGGCGCTGCACCGCGCCGTGCGGCGCCTGCGCCTGGCGCTTGGAACCGACCGCCGGAACCAGCTCTACATGATGAGCGAGCGGCCCTGGGACGAGGCAGATCTCGAGCGGCTGGCGGCGCTTGTGGCCGCGCGGCCGTCCCGCGACGAACTGATCGTCATCACGGCCGTGGTCGCGGGAGAGCGCGGCTGGAGCGAGCGGGTGCGCGAACTGGCCGGCTTGCCGGTGCGGGACGTGGAACTTCGGGTGGGCGGGCGCTCACGGGGCACCGGCTTCCCCGATCCGGCAGATGACGCGGTCCTTCGCCGGGCCCTGGTCGAGCTCGCCGGGCCGGCAGCCGTCAATGCGTCCAGGCACCGTTCCGGTTGAACTTGAAATTGTCCGAATACGCCATCGGGCGCCGCGTCACCTCCTGCGGCTCCTCCACCCGGTAGGCGATGCCTTCGCGCTCGGCGTAGGCGACGGCCTCCTCCTTGGTGTCGAAGCGGAGCTGGACCTGCTGGCGGGTGTCGGCCGAACTGGTCCAGCCCATCAGGGGCTCGATCTCCCGGGCGCTGTCCTGCTCGAACTCGAGCAGCCACAGCTTGGTCCGGGCGAGCCCGGATTGCGTGGCACCCTTGGCGGGCTTGTAGATGCGGGCCGGCATGCGTGACTCGTATGTGGCTGGACCTGGTCGGGGCGGCCGGATTCGAACCAGCGACCCTCTGCTCCCAAAGCAGATGCGCTACCAGACTGCGCTACGCCCCGAACAATGGTCCGACTGCGACTGCCTACCCGGCTCGCCCTCCGCCTGCAACCTGTCGCGGGGCGAGGGCCGCGCGCGTCGTCCGGTCCGCCCTGTCACCCGAACGGACGTGCGCACGAAGTCGCCGGAGGCCTGCCGCTTGCCGTCCCGGCTCCGCCGTCGCAGATGGCCCCATGGCCCTGCCTCCCGCCATCATCCTGGTCGAGCCGCAACTGCCCGAGAACATCGGCATGGCGGCCCGCGCCATGGCCAATTTCGGCCTTCCCGAATTGCGGCTCGTGGCCCCCCGCGAGGGGTGGCCGCACGAGGGGGCGCGCAGCCCGGCCGCGGGCGCGACCGCGATTCTCGACGCGGCCGCCGCGTTTGCGTCCACCGCCGAGGCGGTGGGCGATCTCGCCTATGTGGTGGCCACCACGGCGCGCAGCCGCGGGCAGATGAAGCGGGTCCTCACGCCCTGGGACGCCATGGCGGAGCTGCGAAGCCGCAGCCTGGCCGGCCAGCGGACCGCGATCCTGTTCGGGCGCGAGCGGACCGGCCTCAGCAACGACGACGTCTCCGTTGCGGACGCGATCCTGACCTTTCCGGTCGATCCCGCCTTCACCTCTCTCAACCTCGCCGCGGCTGTGCTGCTCGCCGGCTACGAGTGGCGCCGTTCGGGTGAGGACGTCGGGGCCGTGCCGGCGGCGCCGAGCCCGGCTCCCCGCGCCGCCCTGCTCGGCCTGTTCGCGCAGCTCGAGGGCGAGCTGGACGCGGTCGGCTACTACCCGGCCGGCAAGCGGCCGAGCATGACCCGCAACATGCGCGACATGCTCCTCCGCCTGGCGCCGACGGAGCAGGACGTCCGCACCTGGCGCGGCGTGCTGCGCGCGCTCAGCGGCAGCCGGCCGAGACGAAAAGGCTAGGCGCGCGGCTGCAACGAAAGTGCTATGGGCGGTCCCACCAACGCATCTTCAGTCGGATCGGACCGCCCCAGCGATGTTCAGCCGTGCCTTCCAGAGGTGGCTCGCCGCTCTCGCCTTCGGCGTGGCAACGCTCGGCGGGGCGCAGGCCGCCACCCCTCCGGGCCAGCCCAAGGCCGGTCCCGGCAGCATGGGCGACCCGACCACCGAGGTGGTGAAGCGGGCCGTCGGCCGGACCGGCGCCGCCACCTATGTCTACCACCTGGCCGCCGCGCCCCCGGAGCCCCGGATGGTCGTGGTGCTGCTCCATGCCTGGGGCGCCGTGAACCCGGTCGTCTATGGCGGCTGGATCGACCACCTCGCCAGGCGGGGGCACCTGGTCCTCTATCCGGGCTTCCAGACGGTCGGCAGGACCCGTCCGGGCGACGCGACCGAGATCGCCGCGACGCTGATCAAGGAGGCGCTGGCGGCGCTTGCGGACGATCCCCAGGCGAAGCCGGACACCACGCGGGTCGCGCTGCTCGGCCACTCCGCGGGCTCCGCCATCGCGCTGAACCTCGCGGCCGAGAGCCAGAGCCGCGGCCTGCCGGCGCCGAAGCTGGTCTTCGCCACCATGCCGGGCGGCATTGCCAAGGACGCGAAGAGCCGCGGCGTGCAATTGGCTGACCT